>JBDHCY010000049.1:0-17142 GCA_039591795.1 Gemmatimonadota bacterium
ACCACCAGGATCTTGCGACGAGCCGCGTTCACCGCCATGCGTCGACGACTTGCGGGTCCACATTGCCTCCGCTCACGACGAGGACGGTGGGGCCTGCGAGCCGCACGGCCCCCTCGAGCACGGCCGCCGTCGTGGCCGCTCCGGACGGCTCCACTTTCAACCCAAGCTCGTCCGCGAGCCACAGGGTCGCGCGGCGGATCGCGTCGTCGCTCACCTGCACGGCAGAGACGCCGCCAGCGATCAGCAAACGTAGTGGCAGCGCCCCGACTTCGAGTGGGAGAAGCCCGTCGGCCACGCTCGCCGTGTGCTCCAGCCGCACTGGCTTGCCTGCAGCGAGTGCCGTCGCCACCGTGGGTGCCCCCTCAGGCTCGACGACCGTGACGCGTGCCTGTGGAGAGACTTCTCCGAGGGCCGCGGTCACACCGGACGCGAGCCCCCCACCCCCAGCCGGTACCACCACATGGCGCACGGTCGGGCACTGCTCGGCGATCTCGAGGCCAACCGTCCCCTGTCCCTCAACGACATCACGGTCATCGAACGGGGGGATGACAGTCAACTCGCTCTCCTCGGCCAGCTCAAGGGCGCGGGCACGACGCTCTTCGCTCGTGGTCCCGGCGAAGACCGCCTCACCACCCCAACGAGCCACCCCCCGCACTTTGACGGGTGGGGCGTTCTCCGGCATCACGATGACCGCGCGGATCTGGAGTCGCTGCGCTGCAAAGGCGACGGCCTGGCCGTGGTTGCCGCTGGAGTAGGTGATGACGCCACGAGCGCCGCCAGCGGCCAGGCGGCGCCGAACCGCCGTGTAGGCGCCCCGCAGCTTGAACGACCCGCTTTGCTGATCTTGCTCGCACTTGAGAAACACGGCTGTGCCGGCAGCGGCGAGGGGCGCGGCTTCCACGAGACGCGTGCGGACGGCGACGCCCGCCAGCGCTCCATGCGCCTCGCGCATGCCCGCGAGGGTGACTTCGGGGTTCGTCCCGTGTGCCGCAACCATGCCCATTACGTGTGGCGAACCTACCGATCGCAAGAGGCTCGGGCAAGCGTCTCAGAGCCCAAGATCGGGCTGCTCCTCGCCGCCGCTCTCAGCCGGGCCGGCCGCGACTTCCTCCGTCGCCGGCTCGTCGGCATCCTCGTTGACGACTCGCGCGACGTCCACGACGGTATCGCCCTCGTCGAGATTCATCACCTTCACTCCCTGGGTGGCGCGGCCGCTGATGCGAATCCCCTCCACTGGCACCCGAATAATGACGCCGTGTCGAGTGATCATCATCAACTCGTCTTCCGGGAGAACCTCTTTGAGGGCGATGGCATCGCCGGTTCTCGCGCTCCGGCGCACGGTGAGAATCCCCTTCCCGCCACGGCGCTGCACCCGGTAATCGACCATTTCGGAGCGCTTCCCCAACCCTTTCTCGGTCACTACGAGCAGCGTCGCTTCGCGACGCAGCACCACCATGCCGATCACCTCGTCACCCCTCTCGAGGAGAATCCCCCGCACACCGCTCGTCGCACGACCCATCTCCCGCGCGTCCCGCTCCGAGAATCGAATGCTCATCCCGTGGCGGGTGGCCAGCACGACGTCGTTCGTCCCGTCCGTCACCTGAACGTCGATCAACTCGTCGCCCTTTTCGATGTTGATCGCGTTGATTCCCGTCGAGCGTGGATGCCCGTAGGCGGAAAGGCGCGTCCTCTTCACCGTCCCACTGCGCGTCGCAAACATCAAGTACTTGGCGTCGGAGAACTCGCGCACTGGCACGAGCGCCGCGATCCGTTCGTGCCCCTTGATGGCGATGCAGTTGACGATCGGCTTGCCTCTCGCCGCTCGTCCAGCCTGCGGGATGTCGTACACCTTGAGCCAGTATACCTGGCCACTTTGCGTGAAGAACATCACGTAATCGTGCGTGCTCGCGATGAACAAATGCTCCACCCAGTCGTCCGCCTTGGTCCCCATCCCGTTCAGACCCCGCCCACCACGCCGCTGTCGCCGGTAGGTGGAGACCGCGATGCGCTTGATGTATCCCGAGTGCGACACGGTGATGACCATGTCCTCGTCTGCAATCAGGTCTTCGATCTCGAAATCGCCCTGATCCGCTACGATTTGCGTGCGACGGCTGTCGCCGAACGCCTCGGCCACCTCGTCGAGCTCCTCGAGCAAGATCTGCATACGCTTGGGGCGCGACGCCAGAATTGCCTTGCAGTCGGAAATGAACTCGCGCACGTCTTCCAGCTCTTTCTCGAGCTTCGTGATCTCCAACGTCGTGAGCTTGGCGAGACGCATGTTGAGGATTTCTGCAGACTGCTTCTCCGATAGCTTGAACCGTTTGCGCAGCGCCGCGTCGGCCGTGGGAGCGTCTTTCGCCCTGCGAATGATCTTGATCACCTCGTCGATGTTGTCGACGGCGATCTTCAACCCCTCGAGGATGTGCTCCCGCAGCTCGGCTCGCCGCAGCTCGAATTCCGTTCGGCGCGTGATCACCTCGTGGCGGTGATCGATGAAGTGCTGGAGAATCTCTTTCAGGTTGAGCACCCGCGGCACACCATCGACGAGGGCAAGCATGATCGCGCCGAAGGTGGTTTGCATCTGCGTGTGCTTGTAGAGCTGGTTCAGGAGCACGTTGGCGTTCGCGTCGCGCTTCAGCTCCACGACGAGCCGCATGCCGTCACGATCGGACTCATCGCGCAAGTCGGAGATCCCATCGACCCTCTTCGAGCGCACGAGGCCAGCGATCTGCTCGATCAATCGCGACTTGTTGACCTGGAACGGGATCTCGGTCACGACAATCTGCTGCCGGCCCGTCGACTCCTTTTCCTCGATTTGAGCACGGGCACGCACCGCAATCCGACCACGGCCCGTCTCGTAGCACTCCTTCACGCCTTCGCGGCCGAAGATGATGCCGCCGGTGGGAAAGTCGGGACCAGGTACGCGTTTCCTGAGGTCGGCCGGCGAACAATCGGGGTGCTCCACCAAATGCCTGATCGCCGACGCCACCTCTCGTAGGTTGTGCGGCGGAACGTTCGTCGCCATGCCGACCGCGATGCCGGATGAGCCATTGACGATGAGATTCGGCACCCGTGCCGGCACGACCGTCGGCTCCTCGAGCCGATCGTCGAAGTTGGGAATGAAGTCGACGGTCTCCTTGTCGATGTCTTCGAGCATCGCCATGGCGACCGGGGTAAGCCGCGATTCGGTGTATCGGTACGCCGCAGCCGAGTCGCCATCGATCGACCCGAAATTGCCCTGACCCTGGACCAGCGGGTACCGCAGCGAGAAGTCCTGCACCATCCGGACGAGCGCATCGTAGACTGCCACGTCGCCGTGCGGGTGATACTTGCCGAGGACATCTCCGACAACCGTCGCACTCTTCTTGAACGGCCGTGCCGGGACGAGGCCAAGCTCGTTCATCGCATAGAGAATCCGACGGTGCACCGGCTTCAAACCGTCGCGCACGTCGGGGAGAGCTCGTTGGACGATGACGCTCATCGAGTAGTCGATGAACGACTCTTTCAGCTCCGTCTCGATGAGCCGGGGAACGATCCGCTCGCGTTGCATGGACCCCTGCACTGAATGGAGGGCAGATAGACTCTAAGCTGTTGAAAGCTAGACGCTTACGACTGTTTTGGCAACTCCTCGTCGGAGGCGCGTATGTCCACGATCACCTTCCCGAATTGCTCCGCCCGTTGGAGCCGCCCAAAGGCGTCTTTCACTCGGTGGAGCGGGAACACACTGTCCACGGTTGGCACGAGTTGGCCCGCCGCGAGGCGCTCTGAGATGGCGGTGTACTCCTCGGCATTCCCCATCGTCGAGCCCATGATCGTGTAGTGATTCCAGAACACGCGCCGCACGTCCGACACGACTGAAGCTCCCGTCGTCGCGCCACACGTCACGAGTCGCCCGCCCTTGCCCAGTGCACCCAGCGAGTCACCCCACGTGGCCGCTCCCACGTTGTCGACGACGACGTGCACTCCGCGCTTTCCAGTGATGCGGCGAACCTCCTGAGCCACGGGGACCGACTCGTGGTTCAGAGTGTGGTCTGCTCCGAGGGCCCTCGCTCGCGCGAGCTTCTCGTCGCTCGACGACGTCACGACGACCACGGCCCCGAGGAGCTTGGCGATGCGAAGGGCCGCGAGAGATACACCACCGCCCACCCCCCAGATCAACACCCACTCGCCCTTCCTGAGCATCGCGCGTGTCACGAGCATGCGCCACGCGGTGAGCGTCACGAGCGAAAACGCCGCTCCCTCAGCCCATGAGCGCTCCGCGGGAAGGACGGCGAGGTTGCCCGCCGGCACGACGATCTCCTCCGCCAGTGTCCCGTGCATGTGCTCGCCCAGGAGCCGAAATCGCACGCACAGCGAGTGTTCGCCAGCACGGCAGAATTCGCAGGCGTGGCACGAGATTCCCGGATTGATGATGACTCGGTCGCCCTCCTGCCACTCGCTGACTCCCTCGCCGACGTCAGCCACCACGCCGGCACCATCGGCGCCGAGCACGTGTGGGAAGCGATGTGTGACGCCGGGTAATCCCTGCACGACGAAGAGATCGAGGTGGTTCAGCCCAGCGGCGCGGAGCCCCACCCGCACGTCGAGCGATCCGAGAGGCGGGCGAGAGACATCCTCGACCCGGATCTGGTCGAGCGCCCCGTATCCTCGAATCGTCGCGGCACGCATGGCGCCGCGGAAGTTAGCGACCAAGCCCCGGCATGGGCGTCTGCCGCGAGGGTGCTCCTGGCGGGCGCGGACGGACGACGATCACAGCGATCCCCTCGCGTTCCTCGACTCGCGCCACGATGATTGTCACGCCGGGCGCGATGCCAACCACGTAGCCTTTGCTGTCCACGGCCGCAACAGTCGTGTCACGCGAGCGCCACGCCGCTCGAAGCCCCGGAACCACACCCCCATTTTGATTGCGCGGCTGAACGGAGAGCAAGGCGCGCCCGCCGACCCGGATGACCACGGTGTCAGGAACCACCTGCACCATCGCGATCTCTGTTTGCGCAGCCGCGGTGGGTGGGAGGGCGAGTCCGAGCGTCGCGCACGCGGCAATCCCCAGAGCGGTCCGTGGCTGCGTGAGCCACGCGACTGCCTCCAGAAACGTGCGGAACGGTGCTAGACGCACAAACTTCACTTGTCAGACTCGGGACGGGTCGCTCAATATAAGCCGACACAGCGATCGGCCACCACGGGCAAAGGAGACGTTCACTTGCCACGACACGAGGTTCGGCGCCCAGCACGCTTGCCACCGCGGTGGCTCAGGGGGTTGATCGTCTTCGCCTCCATCACCCTTGCGTGCCGACGCGGCGCCGACCCACCGCTGCTCGTCCTCGAGGGAGTGACGATCGTAGATGGGAGCGGTGCGGACCCCATCCCAAACGGGCGAATCGTCATTCGCGGCGGACGCATCGAAGCGGTGGGCCCATCCCTGAGCGTCTCGATTCCGCGAGGAGCACAGCGTCTCGATCTGACCGGTAAGTGGGTTGTCCCCGGGCTCGTGGACCTCCACACGCATCCGGCCCCGTGGGCGTTTTCGCGGTTCGTGGCCTGGGGTGTCACGACAGTCCGTGCGCTGCACGCAGACTCGGCCACGGCCAGCGCGGTGCACGAAGCCGCCAACCTCGGCGGCTTCGTAGCGCCACGCGTCTTCTCCACTGGGGCTGCCATCGACGGCCCACCGGCCTGGCCTCAAGGCGCCGTCGAGGTCACAGAGCCCAGTGCCGCGCGCCGTGTGGTGGACGCCCAGCTGCTCGCGGGCCGCGACTGGATCGAGGCGCAAGCGCACCTGACTCCCGACCTGTTCACCGCGATCGTCGACGAGGCATCGCAGCTCCGCATCCCCGTGGCGGCCAACCTCGGGTTCGTCGATGCCGTGACGGCGGCGCGTGTGGGTGTCCGCACGATCGAGCATCTCTCCGGCGTCGTCGACGCTGCACTCCCTGATTCCGCAACTCGCTATCGGACGATTGCGCTCCCCAACGAGGCACGCGCCGAGCGGACGGCGGGGTGGGCCGCCGCGTCCGAGCTCGCGCTCGACAGCGTTGCAGCCGCCCTGGCTGCGATGGGGACGTTCGTCGTACCCACGCTCGTCGCGCACCCCACGCTCGGCAGTGCCTGGCGCGCTCTCCCTAGCGAGCTGACGAGGACCGTTCCCGACAGCGTCGTCACAGCGTGGCGCAACGAGGGGCTGGCACTCAGGCCGCCCGCCCAGCTCGACTCGGCCACACTGAGCCGTGCCCGCGCCAACAGGCAGTTCTTCCTCCGACGTCTACGAGAGGCAGGGGGCCTCGTAGGGGCTGGAACCGACACACCCAGGCCCGGCCTCGTCCCCGGGGCATCGTTGCACGAAGAGCTCGAGCGTCTCGTGGCCGCCGGCCTCACCCCGGCGGAGGCGCTTCGCGCCGCCACGATGGATGCCGCCCTCGCGCTCGACGCCGACTCGCTCGGGCGGATCGCGCCCGGCCGCGTTGCCGATTTGCTGGTCCTCGAAGGCGATCCGCTGACCGATATTCGCAACCTCCGGCGGATCGGTCTGGTGATTCTGCGGGGGAACCCCACCGATCCCCGAGACCTCCGCCGAACCTGGTGACGGGAGGGGGGCTAGACGGCCGGGGGGGCCGTAGTTCACCTTCCTATGAGCCATGGAGATCGGACTTCGAGAGCCGCCTGCCGGCCTGGTCGAGGCGCTGGAGCGCCTGGGCCACTACTTCGCGGACCGCCGCACCCGCCAGGGCCTCCTGGCGCGCCGCCTCCTGAGCAGGTTGGTGCCAGCTGATGCTGCGCTCGCAGACCACCTGGTTCGGGAACGACGCGTCGCGACCCGCATGGATGGGAGCCTGGGAGGCAATCTCGTCCGGACGGCCTGGGCGGCATGGGAGCTCATCGACCTCGGGCATGACCAGCAGAGCGCGGGCACGGTCCGGCTCGTCGGCTACCTCCTCTCCCGGCTTGGCCAGGCCCCTGCTGGCGATCCGCCGATGTTCGTGTCGGCCGACGCGATGGAGGCCGCGCCTGTCCCCTTGCCGAGTGGGTGCGTCTTCGACGATCCAGGCGATGCGGTCTTCGCGGCCGGCGCACTTGCTCTCAAGGTCGTTCTTCGGGCCGGCGGGGAAGAGCGACCGGCAATTCGGAGCCACGTCCTCGCGCTTCGAGGCAGTGAATCGCTCTGGGCTCTCCGCGCAGGCCACCGTCCCGTCGATCTCGCCGCCGCGGCGCTCGGCGCCCTCGCCCTGGCCCCGCTCGACCTGCGTGATCAACTCGAGACTGGGGCTCGCGTGATCGCGGCGGCGCAGGACAAGGACGGCACGTGGCCGGATGCGGACTTCTTTCATGTGCTCGAAGCGATGATCGCGACCGGTGCACCAGCGGCCCACGAGACGGTACAGCGTGCTGTGCCCGCCCTGCTTGCACGCCAGGCATCGGATGGCTCGTTCGGGGAGCACGAGGAGCGCGCGCTCATCGCGCTACGAGCCCTGCTTCGCGCCGCCTAACCCTCCGCCTGACCCGCCGAGGAGCAGCCGATGCCCCGCCCGCTCTCCCAGGAGGAGATGCAGGACTTGTTGCGCACGGCCACTCATGGCCATTTCGGCTGCGCCTTTCGCGATCGTGTCTACGTGGTCCCCATGTCATTTGGCTACGACGACAAGCACCTCTACGTGTTCACGCACACGGGCAAGAAGACGGACTATATGCTGCGCAACCCGTGGGTCTGCCTCACTGTCGATGAGGTCGTCAATCCCGATTGCTGGCGCAGCGTGGTCGTGGACGGCACAGTCGAGTTCCTCGAGGGCGAGGCGGACACCTCGCGAGCTGCAGGGGTGATCCTCGCTCAGCAAGGACAGCCTGATACAGACCCTGCGACGCTCGGCGACCGCTGGGGCGGTCCCGAGGCCGACGAAGGGCTTTTCCTTTGCGTTCACATTCGCGAAATCACTGGGCGCGCCGAACATTGGCCGCCCGCGGCGGCGACCTGATGACACCCAAGATCCGGCTGACGGCCTTCTCGCACGGCGCGGGCTGAGCCTGCAAGCTCGGTCCGGCCGAGCTCGCGCAGGTCTTGCGCCACGTCCCGCCAGTGACCGACGCACGCGTACTCGTCGACGCCAGCGAGCGTGACGATGCCGCCGTCTTCCGTATTGCGGACGATCGAGCCCTCGTTGCGACGACGGATTTCTTCACTCCGATCGTGGATGACGCGTACGACTTCGGCCGCATCGCCGCCGCCAATGCCCTAGGCGATCTCTACGCCCTGGGTGCCACGCCGCTGTTTGTGCTCAACCTGGTTGGATGGCCGCGGGATCGGCTCCCTCTCGAGCTGCTCGGTGACGTGCTTCGAGGAGGCGGCGAGATCGTGCGAGAGGCTGGGGCCTTTGTCTTGGGCGGGCACTCGATCGACGACCCCGAACCCAAGTACGGATTGGTCGCGCTCGGCGAGGCCCACCCAGACCGACTACTCCGCGTCGTGGGTGCTCGCCCTGATGACGTGCTCGTCTTGACCAAGCCGATCGGCACCGGGGTTCTCACGACGGCGCTGAAACGCGACTTGGCGCCAGCCGCCGACCTCGCGGAAGCGGTACGAGTCATGACCACGCTCAATGCCGGCGCCGCGCGCGGAGCGCTCACGGCCGGTGCGAGTGCTGCAACGGACGTAACGGGATTCGGGCTACTTGGGCACCTCCGGAACGTCCTCGAAGCAAGTGGCGTGAGCTGCTCGCTTCGTGCGGACCGCGTGCCGCTGCTTGCTGGCGCCCTCGAGCTCGCTGAGCGTGGTGCGGTGCCCGGGGGCACGCAGCGCAATCTGGAGGCGCTGGGCGACGTCGTACACTGGGACTCCGAGGTGCCCGAACCACTGCGCATTCTGCTCGCAGACGCCCAGACGTCGGGCGGGCTTCTCATTGCGGTGCCACCGATGCAGCTCCCCACACTTCTCGAGGAGCTGGGTCGCGAGCAGACACCGGCAGCGGCAGTGGTCGGCGTCGTGGAGGAGGGTACTGCGGGAACGGTGCACGTCCACGCGTCATGACATCTCCCCCTGTGCTCGAGCTACTCGAGCAGGCGGTTCGCGAGAGCCAGCGAGTTGCGTTTCGCCGACGCGGGACGGAGTACGTCGTGGTCGCGGTCGACCTCGATACGACGGGCAGACACGACGTCTTGATCGCTCGTCTCCCGATGACGGGTGAAGAACTCGCGTTCCCGATCACGGAACTGACTGAGGTCGCGCTGATTACGTGACGGTTGTCGTGCACGCCGACGAGAGTTGCCTCCGGAACGGCATGGAGCCGCCGAATCCGGGCGGTGCCGCCTGTCTAATGGAGTATCGCGCGTCAGACGGTGCGATTGTGCGACGGGACGTCTGGATCTCCTCACCAGATACCACCAACAATCGCATGGCTCTCTCTGGTGCCATCGGGTGCCTCACGCTCCTCGGACGCAAGGGAAAACGGCTCGCCGTGCGCTACGTGTCGGATTCAGAGTACCTCGTCAAAGGAATGCGGGAGTGGGTCGACTCGTGGGAGGCGAGGGGCTGGCGCCGGAAGGGAGGGGCCATTCTGAACCTCGAGTTGTGGCGCGCCCTCCAGAAGGCCGAGAGGCGACACGATGTGCACTGGGAGTGGGTGCGAGGCCACGCAGGTCACCCGAAAAACGAGTATGCAGATTGGCTCGCTACGCGGGCGGCGCGCGAGCAGACACACTCCCGGGAGCTCGAAGATTCCGGTTTTGAGACCTGGCTCGCCGACGAGCGGGCGCACGGCCGCTACGAGGAGTATGATCCCGATGCCGAGCTTTAAGGACGACGTCCCGGCCAACACACATGCCCTGAACCTCCTCCCAGACGGGGCCGCGGCCGACATCTCGCGCATCCCGCTCTACGAGGTGTACATGCGCATGGCCGAAGAGCTCGCCAAACGATCGACCTGTGCTCGGCTCCGAGTGGGAACGGTGATCACCGACCACCAACTCGAGAACGTCCTCGCCATCGGATACAACGGAAATGCCCGTGGCCTTCCCAACCGGTGCGACTCGGCAGCGCCTGGCGCGTGCGGCTGCATCCACTCGGAGATGAATGCCCTCGTGAAAGCACCTGGCGCGGTGCGAGACAAGGTCGTGTTCGTGTCGGCGTCGCCGTGTGTGCTGTGCGCCAAGCTGATCGTCAACTCGGGCGTCACCCACGTCTACTACCGACGCGCCTACCGCGATCCTACCGGACTCGACGTGCTCGTCGCAGGTGGTGTGACGACGATTCTCTACGACCGTTGGGCAGCCGACTGGCGATCCTAAGGCACGACTTTGACCACGCCCCGCATGAAGGGATGCGGCGTGCAGTGGTATGGGTAGACCCCCGGTCGATCGAACACCTGCCGATAGGCGCCGCGCAGTCCGAACAGCGGTGAGGTCATACCGCCATCGTCGAATGTGACTGTGTGCTCCACGGGGTCGAGGTTCACCCAGCGGACTGCCTCACCGACACGCACTGTCGTGGTGTCGCTCGGAAAACGGAGATCCCGAATCTCGATTGTCGCGGCTGCACTTCCACTTGCGTCGGTCCGTTCGCTGGACCGTCGTCCCGAGAAGAGTGGGGCGAAGCGGGCGAGCCGGATCGGAATCGTGAACTCGAATCCGTAAAGCACGTCGCTGCTGCCGAGCGAGGCCCCCTCCAACGTGTTAACACCACTGTTCGTCGCGTGTAGTGAGACGGTGTGGCCGGACCCCGGAATCGCGAACTGAAGGCCCGCACCCCACGCGGCCACGTTCGGTACGCTGGGGCTCACCCGCTCGGTGAGTGCCGCGACATCCGCCACGATCGCCACGTAGTCGTTTAGCCGAAAGGCAGCGCCACCAGCTACGGCGAACCTCGCTGCGTCGATGTCATACGGGCTCGCCAATGCCCGGCCGGCCGCCGAGAGCGTGAGCGCTCGAGTGGTGTAGTCGACGGCGAGTTCGCCGTCGGCGCTCTTCGTCGTGAAGTTGTACGCGGGAATCGCCGCGACGGTCAGCGGCCCGCGGCCCGGCCCACCGAAGAGTCGCCACTTGACGAGCCCTTCGAACTCGTTCGGCTTGGCCCCCTCGCCGGTGGTCAGGGAGTTAGAGGCGTAGCGCGCGGCGAGCGTGAGCCAGTCCACCGGCCCGGCCGCGAAAACGAACGTTGGAGAGTTCGTCACCTTGTGCGCGGGCGCTGGCCCAACTCGAAAGCGGTGGATGAAGTTGAATTGGAGTACTCCCGGAGACACGGTCCATGTCCCGGTCAGGTTGGGCCCGCGCTCCAACGCCGACTGGCCTACGGCCGTCGACGACACCACTCCGAGCAGTAGGACCACCAACACCACTCGCATCGTGTACCCCTCAGTTGACAAGTACGGACGGCTGTCTCAATCTGCCGGCCCCATGGACGACCTCCAAGGCCTAGTAACACTTCTCGTTCGCGAGCTCGAGGCCCGCCAAGCCAGCCGCGTCGACCGCCCGATTCCGCTCGCGGAGATCGAAACGCTCGTCTCCTACAGGCTGGCGCGGCGAGTCCTCGGCATTGCGAGTCACGAAGACTTCGAGATGGCGATCCTCCGGCTCGCGGCCGGTGTCGGCGGTTACGCCAGCGCCCAACCCCCAGAGGCGGCTGCTCAGCTCGCGGCGGAGGCGGCGTCGCCGAACCCCGAGACAAGCCTCTTCCGGGCCTTTCCCGAAGCCACACTGCAGCTCGCGCCCGCCGCCCTGGCCAGTCTCGGCGACGAGACGCGCTTTGCGCCCCCGTCCGAGGGCGGTCGCGAGGGGCAAGGGACACCCATGCCGTCCAGCTCCGCGCAACCGACGTCCCAGCCGGAACGGCGACCAGGAGTCGAGGCTGAGGGCGCCCTGTGCCCGAGCTGCGGCGACCCCATGGCGCTGTCGTGGAAGTTCTGTCCGACGTGCGGCGAATCCCGCGAGCGACCAGCGAGACAGCACCGCATCGCAGTCATCCCGGGCGACGGCATCGGTCCCGAGGTCATCGCCGCTGCGATCCCGGTGCTCGACGCGGCGGCCGCGTGCTACGGATTCACGTGTTCGTGGGATGAGCTCCCCCTCTCGGCGAGTCATTACCTGGAGACAGGCACCGCCCTCCCCGAGCCCGTCTTCGAACGGCTCCGCGACGACTCGGATGCGGTTCTGCTCGGCGCTCTCGGCGACCCGCGCGTTCCCGACAATGAACACGCTCGAGCAATCTTGCTCGGACTCCGGTTTCGCCTCGATCTCTACATCAACTTTCGACCCGTCCGGCTCCTCCACCCGGACCTCACACCGCTCCAAACAGACCAGCGCACTGGCGCGGCACCCGACATCGACCTCGTCGTCTTTCGAGAGAACACCGAGGGCGTCTACCTCGGCAGGGGCCGCGTCGACGGAGACGAGCACATCGCCGAAGAGGTCAACACCGGGCGCGGTGTCGAGCGAATCCTGCGCGCCGCGTTCGAGTGGGCGGACGCCAATGGGCAAACACGGGTCACCATGGCCGATAAGTCGAATGCCATTCCGACCCACCGCTTGTGGTTGGACCGCTTCCGAGCGATTGCCACCGATTTCCCAGGCATCGAGGCCGAGCACCGGTACGTGGACGCCCTGGCAATGGAAATGGTCAGAGACCCCAGCCGGTTCCAGGTGATCGTCACAAGCAATCTCTTTGGTGACATTCTCTCGGACCTCGCTGCAGGGCTCGTGGGCGGACTCGGCCTTGCAGCAAGCGCCAACCTCCACCCCGGCCGGACGGGCCTCTTCGAGCCCGTGCATGGGTCGGCGCCGCCGCTCGCAGGCCAGGGAGTGGCGAACCCCATCGCGGCCGTGCTCACGGGAGCTCTCATGTTCGCCGCGCTGGGTGAAGCTGAGGCGGCGCGGGCGCTCGAGGACGCCGTCCGGCGAGCGCTGGAGTCGGGCATTCGCACCCGTGACATCGGCGGCGACGACACCACCGAGGGCGCCGCCCAGGCGGTACTCGAAGCGCTTGCTTGATGCTGTCCCCTCACTCAGGACATATTCCGATACCTGAGCCTGCGTGAGTGATCACGACAATTGCCCATGCCTCAAGAACTTGCAACAGACGTTGTCTTTCTCTCTGGGGTCCGCTCGGGCTTCGGCAGCTTCGGCGGATCCCTCCGTGAGGTCAGTGCAACGGCTCTCGGCGCCGCAGTCGCTCGCAGCGCGGTCGAGCGCTCGAGCGTGCCTGCAGACGAGTTCTCGCACATCGTGTTCGGCAACGCGCTCCAGACATCGGCAGACGCGATCTATCTCGCCCGCCACGTGGGGCTCCAGTCCGGCCTCCCCATCGAGACACCCGCGGTCACCGTCAATCGCCTCTGTGGCTCCGGCTTCGAGGCCATCATCCAGGGGGCGCAGCAGATCCTGCTCGGGGAGTCGCGGGTGGTGCTCGCCGGCGGAACGGAATCGATGAGCCAGGCGCCCCACGTCGTCCGTGGGGCACGTTGGGGCCTCCGCTTGGGACCCCTGGCACAATTCGAGGACTCACTGTGGGAGGCGCTTCGGGATCCGCAGTGCGGCCTGTCGATGGCCGAAACGGCCGAGGGCCTGGCTGAGAGATACGGCCTCGATCGCGAGTCAGTGGACGAGATCGCGCTTCGGTCTCAACAGCTCGCCAAAGATGCCTGGGAGGAGGGCGTGTTCGCGGACGAGGTGGTCCCAGTGGACGTGAGCGACCGGAAAGGCCGCAAGGTGCCCTTCCAGAGCGACGAGCACATGCGCCCCGACACCTCACGCGAAGGTCTTCTTGCGTTGAAGCCCTACTTCAAGCGTGATGGTCTCGTCACCGCCGGGAACGCGTCGGGCATCTGCGACGGCGCGGCGGCTGTCACGCTCGCCGACGCTCGGTATGCGCGAACGAAGAACCTCACTCCACTCGGTCGGCTCATCGCCTGGGCGGTCGTTGGAGTCGAGCCGCGGTACATGGGCATCGGTCCCGCCCCCGCAGCCCGAAAGGCGCTCGGGCGCGCGGGGCTCAGCTTAGACGACATCGACCTCATCGAGGTCAATGAAGCCTTCGCGCCCCAGTATCTCGCGGTCGAGAGAGAGCTCGGCCTCCGTCGCGACCGTACCAACGTCCATGGCGGTGCGATCGCGATCGGCCATCCTCTGGCCGCGACAGGCGCTCGGATCACACTCCACCTGCTGCATGCACTCCGCCAGCGCGGATTGCGCTACGGCTTGGGGTCCGCCTGCATCGGCGGCGGTCAAGGGGCGGCGGTGATCGTGGAGTCCTATGTTTGACGCGGCCCAAGGTGTCTCGATGGAGCCCGAAGAGGTTTGCCGTGGGCAAGGCGCTGATTGACCGACCCGCCCTCGAGCGGATCATCAGGCGTGCTGCCGAGTTGCAGGCCGGCCAGCGAGAGATCGGCGACGGCCTGACAGAGGACGACGTACTCGCGCTAGGCGGCGAGGTAGGCATCCCGGCGCGGTACCTCCGGCAGGCCATCGTCGAGGCTCGCACCGGGGGTGTGCCGGTCGACCCGGAGCGAGGTCTCGCAGGTTGGCTGGCGGGCGCCGCTACAGTAGCGGCAGAACGCGTCGTTCCCGGGTCACAGGATACGGTGGTGGCCGCCCTCGATACGTGGATGCGGACCGAAGAAGGACTGGCGACCATGCGGCGATCCCAAGGGCACCTCAGGTGGGAGCGGCAACGCGGATTCGTCGCCGAGATGCGTCGTTCGCTCGCTGTCGGCGGCCGGCCCTACGTCCTCGCAAGAACCGACGATGTCATTGCCGACGTGACCGGCCTCGAGGAGGGGTACAGCTACGTCCGCCTCGTCGCGACCGTGCGCGGAGCGAGGAGTCAACGAGTCGCCGGTGCTGTGACGCTTGTCTCGCTTGGACTGGCCGGCGCGGCAGCGGTCGTCTTGCTCGGGTTCTTTCCACTCGTTGCCGCGCTGCCGGTCGCAACAGGCTTCGGCCTCTCGGTGCCGGTGCTGCGCCAGCATCAACGTATCGCATCACGTGCACAGATCGCTCTCGAGCAGGTGCTCGACCGACTCGAAGCCGGCGAGATCCGACCAGAGCACCGCTTGCCCCGAAGCTCCGCCGGCCCGCAGCTCATCGAGCGCGTGACGGACGAGTTACGCAAGGCCCTGCAACCCTCGCGACGGCCGCGCCGTGACTGAGATCCGCACGGTGGGCGTCCTCGGCTGCGGGCTGATGGGATCGGGCATTGCTCAGGTGAGCGCTGCTGCCGGTTACGAGACGATCGTGCGTGACGTCTCGGACGAGGTGGTGAGGGGTGGGATCGCCGCGATCAAGAAATCGCTCGCCCGCTTGGTCGACAAGGGAAAGATGACGGCGGCGGACCGCTCGGAGACGTTGGATCACCTCCGCCCGACGACTCGCGTCAACGACCTCGCCGGTTGCGACATCGTCGTCGAGGCCGTCACAGAAGACCTCGACGTGAAGAACGCCTTGTGGAGAGAGCTCGACGCGCTCGCCGGGCCGGCCACCGTCTTCGCCACCAACACGTCGAGCCTCACCGTGACTGCCATGGCGGTCGCCACCGCCCGGCCCGACCGAGTCGCCGGCCTCCATTTCTTCAATCCCGTGCCCCTCATGCCCCTCGTCGAGGTGGTGCGCGCAATCACGACATCAGAAGAGACAGTTCGGCTCATCTTCGGTTTTGCCAGGTCGCTGGGCAAGGACCCCATCGCGGCAAGGGACAACTCGGGATTCATCGTTAACTTCTTGCTAGTACCGTATTTACTTGATGCGATCCGAGCGGTTGAGCGGGGTGTGGGGTCCGTCGAGGACATAGATAAAGGAATGCGCCTCGGATGCGGGCACCCGATGGGTCCCCTCACGCTCGTGGATTTCGTGGGGCTGGACACGACGAGCCGTATCGCGGAAATCATGTTTGCGGAGTATCGTGAGGCGCGCTATGCGCCGCCGCCCCTGCTGAGAAAGATGGTCCTGGCAGGGATGTACGGCCGCAAATCGGGAACGGGCTTCTACGACTATTCCACGAAGCCGCCCACGGTGACCAACCTAGGGTTCTAGCATGTTTGACGTGCCGCGGCTCCACGCCGCCCTGAATGACCTCCCCGCAGCGCTCCTCTTCGTGGGCGTCGTCTTCGACATCCTGGCCGCCGCCACGAAGCGAGACGGGTTCCGCGTCGCCGGGTATTGGATGATCGTGACCGGCGCTATCGGGGCAGGCCTGGCACTCACCACCGGGCTGCTAGCAGAGAGGGTCGTCGAGCACGGTGATGCAATGCACCGCGTGATGAGCCAGCACGAGACGCTCGCCATCGCCACCACGGTCCTTTTTGGGGCGATCGCGCTTTGGCGCGTCCTCCGGCGCGGCCAGATGGGGCCTCGTGAGCAACCGGTGCTCCTCACCGCGGGAGTGATCGGAGTCGCGCTCCTCTTCGTGACCAGCCAACGTGGCGGCAAGCTCGTCTTCGACTATGCAGGAGGCATTCCGACCGAGTCCCTGCACCGTGCGCTCGACGATCGCGGCTCTCACAGTCACGAAGGGGGCGCGGCCCCAGCTCCCGATGCGCCGGCAGAGGGCGACAGCGCCGACACCGCCGCATCGCACGAACATGCACCGGGCACGCCCGCGCATGAGCACTGACCACCTATTCGCAAAGAGGGAGGTATCCACCGTGGTGAACCTTCGTATCTACGCATTGGCCGGAGCGATCGTGTTGGCTGGCTGCGCCGCGGGCGGCTTGCGCCCGTCGTTCGCTCCCCTCACGAACGCCGCCACGCTCGAGGTGTCGGCGACACCTGCGCAGGTAATCGGTGCGGTTCAGGCCGAATTGCTGAAGGAGCAGGGAATGCAGGTGCAGTGGGTAAGTGAGACCGAGGGTTACCTCGAGACGCAGTGGTACAATGTTCAGACACGCGCGACCGGCAACATCTCGACAGGCGCCCTCGATCAGAACGTGCGGTTCCGTTTCTGGGTCGACATGGCTGCCGAGGGAACATCCAAGGTGACCGCCGAGGCCGTGTGGATGCGTGGTTGGGATCCGTCCCGCACCGAGCGCGAGCAAGAATCGATGGTCCCTGATGCGCATCCCGGAGGCCAGATTCTGAGCCGGGTGCTCGGCGTGCTACGACAGGAGTTCGGTGCATGAAGATGCTTCGCCTCCTGGGTGTTCTGTGTATCGCCGCCGCTGCGTGCAAGGGCTCCGG
>JBDHCY010000050.1:0-16877 GCA_039591795.1 Gemmatimonadota bacterium
CCGAGCCGACCGAGGTTTGCCGCGAGCAATCCGAGCCGATCGCTTTCCTTCACCCGCAACTCGCCAACACGATGGAAGACAGTCGTCCCCTCGGCACGCGCCGCGAGAACCGCGAGGACAGGAACCTCATCGACGAGGCTCGGTATCTCGGACGCCCGAATGACGGTGCCGCGGAGCGGGCTGGCGTCCACGATGAGGTCGGCGATGGGCTCTCCCTGCACCACCCTTCGTCGCTGCCGAGCGACGCGGGCCCCCATGCGCCGGAGCACCTGGAGGAAGCCGGACCGAGTTGGGTTCACTCCGACGTCTCGGAGCACGAGCCGTGTCTGATTCTTCGCCAGGAGCGCCGCGGCGACCAAGAAGGCGGCAGAAGACGCATCGCCAGGTATGGTGAATTGGAACGGAGGAACGTCGTCCGGGACCAGGACGATCGCGCCGTTGTCCGCCCCGACGTCCAGGCCGAGCGCTTCGAGCAGCCGTTCGGAATGATCTCGCGAACGAAACGGTTCAGCGATGCGGACGGGGACGCGACCGGTCAGCGCCGCGAGCATGATCGCGCTCTTGACCTGACCGCTCGCAACGGGCGAGGCGTAGTCGAGTGGCACGAGCCGGCCCCCGCGCACCTCCAGCGGCAGCCGCTCATCACCTCGTGGGAACCGAGCTCCCATGCTGGCAAGTGGCACGGTGACGCGACGCATGGGGCGACGGCGGAGCGACGAGTCTCCCGTGACGCGCGCGCTGAACGGCTGCGCCGCCAGGACGCCGAGGAGAAGTCGAGCGGTCGTTCCGGAGTTACCGCAGTGGAGCGTGCCGCTCGGCGGGCGTAGACGCGGCCCTCGACCATGGACGCGCACGGCTCGGCCGGCTTGGATCGGTGAGACTTCCACACCCAGCTGCCTGAGCACTCGGCCGGTGCTGCGGAGATCCTCGGACGGGAGGAGGTTGGTGATCTCGCTGACCCCGCGTGCCAGCGCAGCGAAGAGCAGCGCACGATGTGAGATACTCTTGTCGCCGGGAGGACGGAGCACCACGTCGCCCATCACTCTCCCAGGCTGCGGCGCCACTTGCCAGCCGCAGCGAGTCGCCGGCGCAGGGCGTCTGCGTCACCCGCCTGTAGACCGGACCGCCACAACCCGAGTTCCGACTCGAGCGCCCCGACGGCCTTGATCATCGCCTCACTGTTGGTGGGTAGGGAGTCGAGCAGCTCCCCCAGGGAGGTCGGATCACTTCCGATCATCTCGCGCGCCAAGGGACTCAGGGTGGCCCCATCGGGAAGGTGCGCGGCGAGCGCCGAGGCAAGCGCTCCAGCCACGACGTGCGGAAGGTGCGAAGTCCACGCTGCTTGCTCGTCGTGTCGCTCGGGATCGAGGACCACCGTGTGCGCACCCATCACCGCTTCCCAAAAATGGGTCACCTCGTGGACCGGACTCAGGTCATCGCCAGCTGGGCAGACGTAGACGAGCGTTCCGCGCAAGAGATCAGCGCGTGCTGCGTCGAACCCCACCCCTCTCGTGTCGACGAACGGGTGTGAACCCGCGAAACGGTCCGAGAGGCCGAGCGCTCTGGCTTGCCGAGCGATCCAGACCTTGACCCTGGCTACGTCGGTGACGAGAGCCCCGGGCCGTAGCGAACCAGCGAGACGAGCCAGCAGCTCGACGGTGGCGGCAGCTGGTGCAGCGATGACCAGGAGATCGGCGCGTCTCGCGACATCTTCGGGACTCGTCGGCGCGTCGTCGAGGGCGCCGAGCTGAACGGCCCGAACGCGCTCTGCTGGACGTGGGCTCCAGCCGAGCACCCGGATGCCCGACCCGCGGGCCTGCCACGCCAGCGAGCCCCCGATCGCGCCGAGCCCGATCACACCAAGCGTGGTGGGACGCATGGGACGAATTCTAGCCGCGGGCTCGACCCGCGCAACGAACCCGACGCGTGCGCCTGTGCCCCCAACGGCGCGAGCAGGCAGCAACCCTGGACGGCGGCTACTATTGTCCTGACCACTTGGCCGACGGATTCGACGATGACCCGCTTGTTGCTTTTCCTCTGCTTCGTATGGCTCTCGATCCCGCTCGTCGCGCAGGACCCCGAGGTGAACCGCGCCGTCGAGCGCCTCGCGCCCGAGATGATTGCGATCCGGCACCACCTCCATGAGCACCCGGAGCTCAGCAACCGCGAGTTCGAGACGGCGGCGCTCGTTGCCGACCGCCTTCGCGAGCTCGGGCTCGAGGTCTCGACGGGCGTGGCGCGGACCGGCGTCGTGGGGATTCTGCGAGGCGGTCGACCCGGTCCGGTCATCGCCGTACGCGCCGACATGGATGCGCTCCCCGTCACCGAGGACACGCCGTACCCCTTCAAGTCTCTCGTCCGCACGACCTACCTGGGTCAAGAGGTCGGCGTGTCGCACGCGTGTGGCCATGATATCCACACGTCCGTGCAAATCGGCGTCGCCGCGGTTCTCGCCTCAATGCGAGACGACCTCCCCGGCACCGTGAAATTCATCTTTCAGCCGGCCGAGGAGGGCCCTCCGCCAGGTGAGGAAGGTGGTGCCCCGCTCATGGTCGAGGAAGGCGTGCTCGAGAATCCTCGGCCGGAAGCGATTTTTGGCCTCCACGCATCAGCGGCGCTCGACGTCGGCATTGTGGGCTATACACCCGGCCCGGCCCTCGCTGCTGCGGATCGGTTTCGCATCCGAGTGATCGGGCGGGGTGCCCACGGGGCCGCACCGCACCTCGCCATCGACCCAATCGTGATGGCCGCCCAAGCCGTCCAGGCGCTCCAGACCATCCGCTCCCGGACCCTTCCACCGCTCGAGCCCAGCGTCGTCACCGTGGGGCTCATTCGCGGCGGCACCCGCATGAACATCATCCCTGACGAAGTCGAGATGCAGGGGACCGTCCGGAGCTATAGCGCGGAGACGAGCCTCGCGGTGGAAAAACGCATGAACGAGATCCTCACCGGCGTGACCGCGGCTGGTGGCGGGTCGTTCGATCTGGAGTACGTCCGCGTGACACCAGCGACGATCAACGACACGGCGCTGACGGTTCGAATGCTCCCCTCCATCTCAGGTGTCGTAGGGTCGAGCAACGTCCGACGTGTCGATCCGTGGATGGCCGCCGAAGACTTCGCCTACTTCGCGAACGAGGTGCCAGGGTTCTACTTCATGCTCGGCATCGTGAAGCCGGGGACCGCCACCGGCGATCACCACACACCCACGTTCATGGCCGACGACGGAGCCGTGCCTATCGGCATCCGGGTCATGAGTCAGGTGCTGCTCGATTATTTGCGAGGTGGATCGGAAAGCAACTAGGGCGTGCCGTCGGGTCGAGGCCTCACTGCTGTTCCCCGCCTTTGACTCGCCGAACCTCCTCGCGCTGGGCCAGCATGCGCTCGGCGAAATCGACGCGTTCCTCGACATCGATGAGGCGTGCGTCGCTCTGTTCTTGAAGCGACGCAACACGCTCGCTGAGCGCGCGCACCTCCTGGCTTAGCGCGTCGAGCTCGGAACGGGACCCATGGCCTCGTCGTTCGATGAGCCGCACTACCGCTCGCACGATTGGAAGGACGACAATCAACCCCGTAGCCATGCCGGCCAGCGGGATGATGAGGTCGATGTTCATGTCACCTCCCTGTGCAAGCGATCAATGACCTCCTGATACTTCTGCGCGCGGGGCTTCCACGAGCTCGAGACCGAAAGGCTTCCCCTCGAGCACCGCAGGACGGGACGGCCCTGTGCCCCATCAAATGCCCCGGAGGCGCCCTACAACCTAGGCCGGGATGGTGGGAGCGTCTACTTTCTGCGCATGGTGCTCCTTCTCGTCCTTGCCGGTGGCTGGCTGGGCACGAGTCTTCTCGCGCTGCTCGTCCGGCGGGTGGCGACGAACCGCGACGGTCGGCCATGGGCATGGGTGCGGCTCATCGGTGGCGTGTTGGAGGTCGCCGGGGGCCCCCTCGTGCTCGCGACGTTCGTGTGGGCCGGCGTGGTCACTCCAGATCTCTTGGCCGGGGTGGATCCTCGCGGGAACGTGATCGAGCGGACGATTGCGTGGGCACGGGGGCACGTCGGCGCCTTCGGCGTGAGGTTGATCAACCTCGCCGCGGGAACGTTCCTGCTCGTCGACCATTGGCGCGAGTGGGTCCAGGACGGGCGCCTCACGGTGGACGAGTGGCGACGAATTGCCGCTCGCGACTACGCAGGTGTCGCCACGCGGCGCCAGCGAACGATGGATCGGTACGGCGTCTAGCCCACGGCGCGCTGTCGCAACACACCATTCAATCACTCCCGCACGGCTTCCAACCATCGTACCAGCGACTCTCCGATCTCGTGCGGGTGATCTTCCTGGAGGTAATGGACCCCGCGGCCGACGTCGACGGTCTCGAGGTTGGGGAAGTGTTCCTGGCACCAGGCCACCGTGTCCGAACGAATGACCCCCCCCGGCGTCGCGTGGACGAGGAGCTTGGGGAGCGTCGTCGATTGCAGCCAGTCGCTATAGCTCGAGACGATCTGGTGCACGTCCCGCGGTGTGCCGTCGATCGGAATCTCCCGGGGCCACTGCCTGATGGGCTTCCGACTGGCGACGGTGGGGAACGGCTCTGCATACCGGCGGCGTTCTTCGTCGGTGAGACGGCGCACGATCGTCTTGGGCATGATCTGCTCGAGAAAGACGTTCATCACGCTGATCATGAGCCAGCCGACGAACGGCGTGCGCATCAGCTTGAAGCCCGTCTTGAAGTCGTCCGGGAAGCGCGACCATCTGACCGGGCGGACGATGGCCTCCATGAAGGCAAGCCCCTTGACCCGCTCTTCATGCCGCCGGGCGTAGTGAAATCCGAGCGCCGACCCCCAATCGTGGAGTACCAACGTGATGTTGTCGAGCGCTAACGCCTCGATGAAACCCTCGACATACCAGCTGTGATCGTTGAACCGGTAAGGGCTCGGCGGCTTCGCCGACTTCCCCATCCCCATGAGGTCCGGCGCGATGCATCGGGCGTGCGGCGAGACGTGGGGGATGACGTTGCGCCAGAGGTACGACGACGTGGGGTTGCCGTGGAGGAAGAGCACCGGTTCGCCTGACCCCTGCTCGACGTAGTGCATCCTGGCGCCGTGTACGGTGGCGAATTTCGACTCGAAGGGAAACTCGGCGGAGATTGCGCGGGTGCTCGTCATGGCAGCGCCTCACTTCGAGGGACCCGGGCCCCGGCCATGCGCGCTCGATGCCCGGCCGGTCGGCCGTCAGGCGATTAGATTGGGACGCTATGGCCAGCGAGGATAAGCGCAAGCTCACCGCCCACAGCGTCTGGCGCGACGCCAAGACGATCATGTGGAGGTACCGGCGCCGCCTCGCGCTCGGGTTCGTGGTGATGCTCGTGAACCGGATGGCGGGGCTCGTGCTCCCCGGTTCGTCCAAATTCCTCATCGACGACGTGATCGGTAATTCGCGTGCGGAGCTCCTTCTCCCGCTGGCCGCGGCGGTGGGCGCTGCGACGCTCGTGCAAGCCGGTTCCTCGTTCGC
Source organism: Gemmatimonadota bacterium (assembly GCA_039591795.1). Classification (GTDB taxonomy): domain Bacteria; phylum Gemmatimonadota; class Gemmatimonadetes; order Gemmatimonadales; family GWC2-71-9; genus JBDHCY01. The sequence continues at coordinate 5,505 of JBDHCY010000050.1, forward strand.
GCTCGCGCAGATCCTGGGTGTCGCCGCCCAGCGCGCCATCACCGAGATGCGTAAGAGCGTTCAGGCTCACGTGACCCGCCTCCCGATTGGCTACTTCGATTCGACGAAGACCGGCGTCTTGATCTCCCGCATCATGACCGACGCCGAGGGGATTCGGAACCTGGTGGGGACCGGCCTCGCTCGCCTCCTGGGCGGGCTGGTCACGGCCGCGGTGGCGCTCGTCGTCCTGTTCGCGCTCCACTGGAAGCTCACCGTTCTCACCCTCACCATCCTCGCGGGCTTCGGCGTTGGGATGGCGTTGGCGTTCAACAAGCTGCGGCCGCTCTTCCGCGAGCGCGGCAAGCTGAACGCCGAGGTCACCGGGCGGTTGGGCGAGTCGATTGGCGGAATTCGCGTCGTCAAGGCCTACACCGCGGAACGGGCCGAGCGGTTCGTGTTCGCCAAAGGGGCACATCGTCTCTTCCGGCAGGTCGCCAAGGCCATCACCGGCATCTCGGCGATCGGCGCATTCGCCACCGTCGTCATGGGAGCGATCGGCGTCATCATGATCATCGTGGGCGGCCGGGCGATTGTGGCCGGGACCATGACCCTGGGCGACTTCGTGATGTACATCTTCTTCGCCGGCTTGATGGCCGCCCCACTCGTGAGCATCGCCGAGATCGGCACGCAGGTCGCCGAGGCGTTTGCAGGGCTGGACCGTATTCACGAGCTCGAGCGCGAAGCGACGGAGGATGAGGACGACGCTACACGCGAGTCCGTGGGCGACGTCACCGGCGAGGTGGTCTTCGACAACGTCTGGTTCGCGTACAAGCCCGGCGTCCCGGTCCTCAAGGGGATCTCCTTCACGGCTCCCGCCGGCTCCACCACTGCCCTCGTCGGATCGTCGGGATCGGGGAAGAGCACGCTGATCTCCCTGGTCATGGCGTTCAACCCACCGCAGCGTGGCAGGGTACTCCTCGACGGGCGCGATGTCGCCACCCTGCGTCTCCGCGAGTATCGAACGCTCTTGGGTGTCGTTCTCCAGGAGAACTTCCTGTTCGACGGGACGGTCGGCCAGAACATCGCGTTCGCGAAGCCTCACGCCACGCACGAGGAGATCCGCGAGGCAGCCCGGATCGCCAACGCCGATGAGTTCATCGAGGGGTTCGAGCAGGGATACGACACGGTGATCGGCGAGCGCGGCATCAAGCTGTCCGGCGGTCAGCGGCAGCGGATCTCGATCGCACGTGCGATTCTCGCCGACCCGTCGATGCTCATCCTCGACGAAGCGACGTCGTCACTCGACAGCGAGAGTGAGGCCTTGATTCAGGACGGGCTCCGCTCACTCCGTCGCGGGCGCACGACGTTCGTGATCGCGCATCGGCTGTCCACCATCCGAAGCGCCGACCAGATCCTGGTCATCGAGGCGGGGGAAATCGTCGAGCGGGGCACCCATCAGGAGCTCTTTGCCAAGGGAGGACGGTATCGGGAGCTCCACGACCGGCAGTACCAACTCGAGCACAATCTGTTCATCAATCCTGGCGAGGATCCGACCCGTGCGCCGGCCGGGGACGCTCCGACTTCGGCCCCGCGCGTCGCGAGTCCGCGAAGCCTCTAACGCGAAAGAACCATGTACTCCCCGGCCCACTCGACGAGCTGCCACCCACTTTCGCCCCACTTGTCGAGCTCGGCCTCGAGTTGCTCCGGCGAATCCGAATCGACGCGCAAGGCGAGGTAGTCCACCTGCGCCCGCCCTTGCGCGGCTCCGGAGGCTTTCGCCAAGCCGTAGCCACCCAGTAGAAGTGCTGCGGCGACGGCGAGTGGGCGGAACACGCGAGCGAATACGGCCATTGGGATCTCCTCGGATCACACGAGTTGGGGGCGCGAGGCGAATCCTAATCGTGGCACCCGTGGCACGGTAGCTCGACGGACAGCAGTCGCCGGGCTCAACGTCACTCGCGGCCGACGCGTACTCGAAAGGCCGCGTATTACTGATGGAAGGCCGTTTCTGGAACCATCCAACACCGGGGATTCGCCGTGGTGAATTGGGCAGCCCGCACACTCAACTTCAAGCCTGGCGAACTGCGCCTCGGCGTTCTAGCGGCTCTCTTCTATTTCTGCGTCCTCTGTGGGTATTTCTTCCTTCGCCCGGTGCGGGAAGCCATGGGCGTATCCCGAGGCATGGGCGAGCTGCGCTGGCTCTTCACCGTGACGTCGATCAGCTCGCTGTTCATCGTCCTCCTCTTCGGCGGTGTGGTCAGTAAGCTCGACCGACGACGCTTCATTCCCATAGGGTACCTGTTCGTCATCGTCTGTCTCCTTGCCTTCTCGGCGCTCCTCATCATCGATGCCGGAACGGGCGGTGGCTTGATTGGCACCGATCTTGAAACCGGCATTGCGCGAGGCGTTGGCTACACGTTCTATGTCTGGCTTTCCGTCATCAACCTCTTCGTGAATAGCCTGTTCTGGGCGTACATGGTCGACGTCTTCAACGTCGACCAAGGCAAGCGCATGTTCGCGTTCATCGGAATCGGCGGGACGTTGGGGGCCATCGTTGGTGGTTGGAGTACCAACGTGGTCAGCGGGATGACGGAGTCCGCGTACCTTCCGGCGGGTCTCATGATCACGGGCGCAGCGCTGTTTGGCGCTGCCATCGTGGTCATGCTCACGTTGGACAGGCGGGCGATCAGCTCCCAGTACTCGAGCCTGGCCAAAGGGGGCGGAGCAGCGCGCCACTCGACGGCGACGACGGGGGGTGGAGAGATCGGTGGCACGTTCTGGGAGGGTGCGACGGCCGTCGCCACGTCACCATACCTGTTGGGGATCGGTGGTTACATCGTCTTGCTGGCAATCTCGAACACCATGATCTACTTCACGCAGGCCAACATCATTCTGGAAGCGACGGATACATTCAGTCAGCGGGTCGGTGGCTTCGCGCAGTTCGACATGCTGGCCCAGATCGCCACGTTGATCACGCAGTTGTTCATCACGACCCGGTTGATCCGGCGGCTGGGCGTGGGGTGGACGTTGACCGTGCTCCCGCTCGTCACCGTGGCCGGATTCGCCGTCTTGGCGGTGTGGCCGATCTTCGGCGTGATGGCGATTTTCCAGGCGCTGCATCGTGCGACGCGATACGCGATTTCTCGGCCGGCTCGCGAAACGCTATTCAGCGTCGTACCGCCAGCCGAGAAATACAAGGCGAAGCCGGTGGTTGACGTGTTCGTCTACCGTGGTGGCGACGTGGCTGGAGCGGGAATCGATGGTGCTCTTCGCGCGCTCGGCCTCTCGCTCGGCTGGGTCGCGGCGGCGACGATCCCGTTCGTCGCGATCTGGGGCGTGCTCTCCATAGCGTTAGGACGCGCCCAAACACGCCGCGACGTCGCTGTAGAGACGGACGGAGGCGCTCAGCCACCGACTGAGGCGGGCGTGGAGCCCGCCTGAAGACCGCATCCTCGTCCGAGGGCACGGACAGGCGAGCGGGGCACGGCCCGAATCGGGCCCTTTCGAAGCCGCGCTCAAAGCCGCCGGAGTCCGCTACACGGTGCACATGTACGAAGGCGTCAACCACGCCTTCCACAACGACACCTCACCAACGCGCTACGATGAGGCGGCAGCCCGCCTGGCCTGGCAGCGCACGATCGACTTCTTTCGCGCTGAGCTCGGCAGCTGATCGCCGCGCGATCTGATCGCTTCACTTGCTCCCGGGGTTCGGGTCGGGCATCTTGACCGAGTCCCCCAGCGCTCGCACTCCCCTTCCTATCGTCCTCTTGGAGGGCCCCGTCATGCGCTCGAAGCCCCGCGCTCGCACACTCGTCGTCGCAGCCATGATCGGTTCCTTCGCGGCCACACCGGGCCGTGCACAGACGAACGGCGCCGATTCCTCGCTGACTGGCGAGGGCTTCCGACGGCCATCGCCCGACATCGTCGAGGCGGTGCTCGCACCGTGGCATCTCAACGTGACGCTCGGCAATCCGAGCCCCGACGGGCGGCTCCTCTTGACCGAGCGGAGCGCCGGCCCACCGAGCATGGCCTCGTTCGCCGCGCCCTTCTACCGACTCGGAGGGCTGCAAATCGACCCGCGCGCCAACCGCGACCGCCGGCTCTCGACGCGCAGTGCCGCGGGCATCGAGGTGACAGATCGGGAGACGGGCCAAGTCACGTCGATCGATGTCCCCGATGGCGCGCGCGTGTCTTCGGCCACCTGGTCTCCCGATGGCGCGCGCATCGCCTTCCTGGCGCATTTCGAGGACGCGACGCACGTCTACGTCGCCGATCCGACCGATGGGCGGGCCCGGCGCGTCACGCGATCGCCCGTCCTGGCGACCCTGTCCCAGTCCATCACGTGGACGCCCGATGCTCGATCGATCGTGACCGTCCTCGTCCCAGAGAACCGAGCTGGCCCCCCGGCGCCGCCCCGAGTTCCGACTGGTCCGCAGGTGCGTTTCACGACCCCAGAGACGAATCGGATCCGGACCTATCCCGATCTGCTGGAGACGCAGCACGAGCGGGCGCTCCTCGCGTATTACACGACCGGCCAACTGGTGCTGGTGGACGTCGAGCGCCGACGGGTTCGCTCGGTCGGCACGCCGGCCATGATCCGAAGCGTTGATCTCTCACCCGATGGCCGCTACGCCCGCGTCTCGACGATGCGGAAGCCATTCTCCTACGTCGTTCCTGTGCGCCAGTTCGGCGGGGCCGAAGAGGTGTGGAGCTTGGAGGACGGTTCGGTGCTGGCACTGCTCACCGAGCGGGCGGTGCGCGACGGCTCACCGACCGATACGGCCACCGACAACGCCGATGCTCCCAACCGGCGCGCATTTGCGTGGCGCCCGGACGGCCAGGGGCTGAGTTTCCTCCAGATGGTCCCGCGGCAGCGTCGCGACAGCGCGGCCGCAGACAGTGCCGAGCCGTCAAGCGGAGGGGAGCAGGGGCAGCGCGAGCGACGGCGGGATCGCGTCTTCCAGTGGCAGGCTCCGTTCGACACGGCCTCGATGGCCGTGATCTACGAGAGCACGAGCCGCCTCTCGCGCGTACGATATTCGCCTGACGCCCAGATGCTCTTCCTGACAGAGCAACAGGGTGAGACCGGGCACGATTACGCCGTCTTCCTGAGCGACCCGAAGACGAAGCACACGATCTGGCGCGGTCGCCGAAGCGGCTCGAGGTTCGGCCGGCGGGGGCCACAGGTGCTCACGAAGAATCTCCCGAACGGCGTCTCGGTGCTCCGGACGACGACCGACGGAGAACATGTCTTTCTCTCCGGCACCGACTACGCGGATGACCCGGCCGTCGAATCACCGAAAGCCTACGTCGATCGGGTGCACGTCGAAACCGGAGAGAAACAGCGAGTCTACGAGAGCGAGAACGACGGTGTCCACGAGCGCCTCCTCGAGGTGCTCGACGACGACGCGTCGCTCATGGTGGTCTCGCGAGAGCGGCCGACTGAAGTCCCCAACTCGTACCTCCGCAATGTCGCCACGGGTGAGCTTCGGCAGCTCACGCACAATACCGACTACACGCCGGACATCACTCAGGCCCAGCGCCGGCGATATGCCGTCACGCGTGTGGACGGACTCGAGTTCGCCGTAGACGTCACGCTCCCGGCGACCTGGACGGGCGAGCGCTTGCCCGGGATGATCTGGTTCTACCCCCGCGAGTACACCGATCAGGACAGCTACGACGAAACGCGCCAGCGGTGGAACAAGAACGCTTTCCCGACGTTGCGCGCCCGCTCGATGGACATCCTCGTGCGGCTGGGCTACGCGGTCATCGAGCCCGATGCACCGATCATCGGCGACCGGGGCCGCATGAACGACAATTACGTGCACGACCTCCGGAACAACCTCGCCGCGACCATCGACTTTCTCGACAAGGAAGGAATCATCGATCGGGAGCGGCTCGGCGTGGGCGGGCACAGCTACGGTGCGTTCAGCACCGTGAACGCGATGGTGCACACGCCGTTCTTCAAGGCCGGGATCGCCGGTGACGGCAACTTCAACCGCACGTTGACGCCGTTCTCGTTCCAGTCGGAGCGTCGCTCATTGTGGCAGGCACGGGATCTCTACTTTTCGGTATCGCCGCTGTTCTACGCGAACAACCTGAGCGGGGCGTTGCTCCTCTATCACGGTGAGCACGATCAGAACGTCGGCACGTTCCCGATCAACTCGTGGCGTCTCTTCGAGTCGCTCGAGGCGCTCGGGAAGACGGCCGCGCTCTACGTCTATCCGTTCGAAGACCACGGGCCGGCCACCGAGGAGACCCTGCTCGACCTGTGGGCGCGGTGGACCGCCTGGTTGGACAAGTACGTGAAGAACGCCGGATCAGAGTCCCAAAGGGTCGCCGCGGACGAAGCGGTGAGCGGGGGACATTGACCGCACCCGCAGCACCCGCCAAGCCGCTCTTCGGCAGCTACCGCCCGCTGGCGGATGCATTCGACGAGTTCTTCACCGGCGACGGGGCGCCGCGTGCGGAGGTCGAGCACGTCGTCTCGCTGCTCGACCGCTTGGGCCGCGACGAGTTTCGCGTCCGCATGAAGCTGGCCGAGGGAGTCTTCCTCAAGCAGGGCGTGACGTTTTCGGTGTACGGCGATGAGCAGGGAGCCGAGCGGGTGTTCCCGTTCGATCTCGTTCCGCGCACCATCGGGGCCGGCGAGTGGCAGCAGCTCCAGCTGGGTCTCGAGCAGCGGGTTCGCGCGCTGAACGCCTTTCTCTCGGACATCTACGGTCGGCAGCGGATTCTTCGGGACCGGGTGATCCCCCGACGCCTGGTCGAAGGCTCACGTGGCTGGCTCCGCGAGGCATGTGGCGTTCGGCCGGCGGGCGACACCTACATTCATGTCGCGGGGATCGACCTCGTGCGGCGGCCAGGTGGTGCCTTCGCCGTGCTCGAGGACAACGTGCGAACGCCGTCCGGCGTTTCATACGTCCTCGAGAACCGCAGTGTCATGAAGCGTGTCTTCCCCCGGGTGTTCCAACACGCCCGGGTTCGAGCGGTGGACGAGTATCCCGGTCGGCTCAAGGAGGCGCTGCTCTCGCTGCACGCGGAGCGGTCAGGCGGCCGGCTCGTCATCCTGAGCCCTGGGCCCTACAATTCTGCGTATTTCGAGCACGCCTTCCTGGCGCGCCGAATGGGCTGCGAGCTGGCGCAGGGTCAAGATCTCTTCGTTGAGCGGGATCACCTCTACCTGAAGACTACGCGTGGCCCCGAACGCGTGGACGTCATCTACCGGCGCATCGACGACCGGTTCCTCGACCCGGAGACGTTCAATCCCGACAGCGCACTCGGCGTCCCCGGCTTGTGGCGCGCCTATGCCGCGGGCACCGTGACCATCGCCAATGCCATCGGCAACGGGGTCGCCGATGACAAGGCCGTCTATCCCTACGTGCCCAAGATGATTCGGTACTACCTGAGTGAAGAACCGAACCTGGGACAGGTCGAGACCTTCCTGTGCTCACGACCTTCCGAACGGGCGCACGTGCTCGCCAATCTCGCACAGCTGGTGGTGAAGGCGACAGATGAAGCGGGAGGGTACGGTATGCTGGTCGGTCCGCGGTCGACGCGGAAGGAGCGCACCGAGATGGCCGAACGCATCAAGGCGTCCCCTCGTCAGTACATCGCGCAGCCGCTCCTCGAGCTGTCAACGTGTCCGGCATGGGTGCAGCGGGGCGTCGCACCGCGCCGTGTCGACCTCCGGCCCTACGTCGTCACGGGTCGCGAGACATGGGTCCTCCCCGGCGGACTCACGCGGGTGGCGCTGCGGCGCGGCTCGTACGTCGTCAATTCGAGCCAGGGGGGCGGCTCGAAGGACACCTGGGTGCTCGACGAGCGCAGCTGATGATCTCCCGCGTTGCCGAGCAGTCTTTTTGGCTCCATCGGTATCTCGAGCGGCTGGAGGGCACGGCCCGCCTCCTCGACGTCAACCTGACGTTCCTCTTGGACACGGATCTACCCGAGCTCGCCCGTTGGCACCCCATCCTGATCGCCTCCGGCGAGGAAGAGCGCTATGCAGGAGTGTGTGGACTCGATGTGCCGGACGACGGCGAGCGGATTCAGGCCTACCTGGTTTGGGACGAGCGAACGCCCGTGTCGATGTGGAACTCTCTCCAGTTCGCTCGGGACAACGCCCGGATCGTTCGTGACACGATCAGCCTCGAGACGTGGACGGCGATCAACGGCGCGTGGATCTGGCTCCAGAGTCGTGACGCTCGCCGGCTCTATCGCGAGGACCGCCATGCGTTCTACGCGTTCGTGCGGGAGTCGTGCCAGCAGATTCTCGGCGTGACCACGGACACGATGCTCCACGATGAGCCGTTCGACTTCATGCGGATGGGGATGTTTCTCGAGCGGGCGGGCCAGACGATCCGGATCCTCGACATCAAGTATCACAGCCTGGGTGTGACTACGCGCGAAGAGACGGCGGCTGAAGCTGCGCAGTGGCTTGCGATCCTGCGTGCCTGCTCGGCGGTCGAGCCGTTCTTCAAGCGCACGGCCGTCTCGCCGACGGGTCCCGCCGTCGCCGAGTTCCTGCTTCTCGAGCCTGCGTTCCCCCGCACGGTGATGCACTGCGTGACTCGCGCATGGCATTTCCTTCGGCGGATTCGCTCTCTGAGCGGCGATGCCGAGATCGGCACTACATCCGTTGGCCATCTGCAGAGCCTCCTCAGGCACTTGCGAGGCCTGTCGGTCGAGCGTCTCCTCAACCGCGGCATTCATCGGGAACTGTTGATCATCCTCGACCGCGTGGCGCTCGTTTCGAACGCGATCAGTGCCGATTACTTTCAGGCGAACCTCGGGGCGAGCGTCGCGCATGTGGAGTCATGACTGACGGAAGCAGATCCAGCGAGTTGCCGCACGGGCGTCGTACCCTCTCCGTGCTACATGAGACCGTCTATCGGTACGAGGGTGCCGTTCGGCAGAGCACCCACGTCTTTCGACTGGGCCCGGTCTACGACGAACACCAGGCTGTGCTGTCGCACGCGCTCGACGTGACACCCGCAGGAAATCAGTCGCCATTCGAAGATCTGTTCGGGAACCGGGCGACACATTTCACCACGAGCGAGCCGTACAGCGAGATGCGAATCGTGAGCCGCTCGGTGGTCCGGCTCTGGTCGCCACCGCTTCTGGCGGCACCGACACCTGCGCCTCTCGTGCTTCCGTTGGTGTGGCCGCCCTCGGAGCAGCGAGTGCTGCAGCCGTTTCTCAACGCGCCCGAGCTTCCGCGGGCGGAGCTGCTCCAGTTGGCAGAGTTCGCCGATGGCTTTGCCGAGCGGAGCGACTACGACCTGATCGGCACGCTCGTCGAGATGGCCGCGTCGATCAGCCGAGAGTTCCGCTACACACCCGGTGTCACGACGCTCCAGACGACTCCCTATGAGGTCCTTCGTGCCCAGCAGGGCGTGTGTCAAGATTTTTCGAATCTCTTCATCTCCCTTGCGCGGCTGCTCGGCGTACCGGCGCGCTATCGAGTCGGATACATCTACACCGGCGGCGATTATGCGAACAAGCTCCAGTCGGAGGCATCGCACGCGTGGGCCGAATGCTACCTTCCTTGGCTCGGCTGGCGCGGCTTCGACCCCACCAATGGCGGGGTAGTGGCCAGCGATCACGTGCGCGTCAGCTGTGGACGGACCTTCGTCGATGCCGCCCCGACGTCAGGAACTCTGCATGAGGGTGGAGGGACGGAATCGCTCGAGGTGCGAGTAAAGGTCGAAGAACTCTCGAGCGTCGAGGCGGCGAGCTAACCCGCCGCTCCATACGGACATGCACTTCGCCCTCGCGACCGTCACCCCGGCGTTCTTCTCCGAGATCGTGGCGCTGCTCCTCGCCAGCGCCGTGCTCGCCTACGTCTGCCATCGCCTGGGCGTCACGCCGATCGTGAGCTTCCTCGTGACCGGAGCGCTCGTCGGCCCGCACGCGCTCGGGCTCGTGCACGATGAGGCCCTGATCGAGGCGGCGGCAGAGCTGGGTGTGATCCTTCTCCTGTTTACCATCGGGATCGAGTTCAGCCTCGAGAAGCTCGCGCGGATCAAGCGACTCATCCTCGTGGGTGGTGGCCTCCAAGTCGGCCTCACGATCGCCTTGGTCACCGGTCTCCTCGCCGCACTTGGCGTCCCGTGGCGGAGCGGCCTGTTCACAGGGTGCCTCGTCGCGCTCTCGTCCACCGCCATCGTGATGAAGCTCTTGATGGGATCGTCCGACACGGGCTCCGAGGAGGGGCAGGCGGCGCTGGGCATCCTCATCTTCCAAGACCTCGCGGTTGTCGGGATGGTCCTCCTCGTCCCGATGCTCGCCGGGGCCGGTCACGCCGGATGGGGCATCCCTCTCGCGATGGGGAAGGCTGTCGCGATTGTCGCGCTGGTGATCGTGATCGCCCGGCGCGTCATGCCCCGCATTCTCGAGGCCGTGGCCCGTACCTGCTCGCAGGAGATCTTCCTGCTGACCGTGATCGGGATCTGCTTCGGCACGGCATACCTCACGAGTCTCGCGGGCGTCAGCCTCTCGCTCGGTGCGTTCCTCGCCGGGCTCGTCGTGAGCGAGAGTCGGTTCAGCCAGCTCGCCTTCGGGGAGATCCTCCCCATACAGATCCTCTTCAGCGCGACCTTCTTCGTCTCCGTCGGTCTCCTGCTCGACTTGAGCTTCCTCGTGCAGCATCCGCTGCTGGTGCTGACGATCATCGTGGGCGTTCTCGCCATCAAGACGCTCACCACGGGAGCGGGGCTCTTGGCCCTCGGATACGGCGTCACTCCGGCCGCCTGCACCGCTCTCCTGCTTGCGCAGGTGGGTGAGTTTTCGTTCGTTCTCGAGCGCACGGGGCGGGAGATCGGGCTCTATCCGGCGGGGGTCGAGGCGGGCGGACCCGAGGCGTTCATCGGTGCGACGGTGGCCCTCATGATCGCCACACCGTTTCTCTCCAGGTTGGGCGACCGTTTGCGACGGCGCGGCGCTACCGCCGATCGCGAACGCCGGATCGAAGCGCCACCCGAGGTCGAAGTACCGCGCGAGCCAGCGCCGGAGCCGGATGCGAGCTTGCAGGATCACATCATCATCGCCGGCTTCGGCGACTTGGGAAGGACCGTCGCACGGATCCTCAGCACACGTCGTATTCCGTATGTCATTGTGACACTGAGCCCGGACGGCGCGCTCGAGGCCGAGCGCGGCGACTTACGCGTGCTCCGTGGCAACTACACACGGCAGCACGAGCTTACGCTTTCAGGAATCCATTCGGCACGACTGCTCGTCGTCGCCGACGACGACTTCGAAACGACCCTCCGGGTGTTGAACACGGCCCGGGCGCTTCAGCCCTCCCTGCGACTGATCGCGCGCAGCCGCTCGGGCCAAGAGGCCGCGGCGCTGCGTGAAGCCGGTGCCGACGACGTGGTGGCCGACGAACAGGAA
>JBDHCY010000051.1:0-16730 GCA_039591795.1 Gemmatimonadota bacterium
CTGCGTTCTCGGGCATGATCGTCTCCGAAGTTAGTGGCAGCCGGAATATACCGACCGCGGGCGGATCGGCGAGCTCGATCGGCGCGCGGTGGCTTGCCTGAGCCGGTGCGGCGCCTATACTCCACCGGCCATGCGTCCCGTGGGCCTCACCCCAGCTCAGCTCAGCGCGATCCTCCGGCCCTGGCATGCCTATGGGCAGCCGGCGTTCCAGCGGGTCGTGCAGCAGCTCGATGTCGCCGAGGGCGCAGCGGTGCTCGTGATTGGCTGCGGCGATGGCCAGGGAGTGCAGTGGCTGGCCCGACGGATGGGCACCGACATCGAGGGAGTGGATCCCGACCCCGACGTGATCCGCGCGGCGACTGCCCGCGCGCGCACCGATGATGTCCGTCCGTCGCCGACCTACCAAGCGGCGCCGGTAAGCGATCTCCCCTACGAGGCCGGCGTCTTCGACGCGGTGTTGGTGGACCTCGCGAGCCTTGGCCCCGACGCGGCACAAGCCGCCGTAGCCGAGGCGGTGAAGGTGACGAAGAACAAGGCCCCGATGTACGCGTTCGCCCCCGTGTGGGTCGGCGAGCCGTCGCCAGAGCAGCGTGCCCGCGTTGGGGAGCTCGGTTTCCGGCCGCGGTATGTCATGGAGTGGAAGCAGCTCCTTCGCGAGAGCGGGTTGGTCGAGCTCACGGTAGAGGAGGTCACCGGTGAGTGGCTCGAGACGTCATTCCTGCTCACGCTGGTGCGGGGGTGGAAGATCGCCCGCTGGAGGGGCGCTCGGGTCGCGTTCTCGGCTGCATATCGCGCGCTGCGTGGCGCGGTGGCGCGCGGGACCCTCCAACTGTCCCTGATCTGGGGCACGAGGTGGCCGGACTCGGAGTGACACCCAGCCGCTACGCCGCCATCGCGCTTCCTCTTCCCGCTCCCGAGCCCTACGCCTACACGGTCCCGCCTGACCTCGCGGACCGCGTCGAGCCTGGTGCGCGGGTCGTCGTTCCGCTGCGCGAGCGCGAGCTCGTGGGAATCGTCGTCGCCGTCGACGTGGAGCCGCCGCCCGGGCCGGCCCGGCCCCTGCTCGGCGCACCCGACGCGACCCCTGCCCTGACCACAGGCCTGCTCAAACTCGGGCATTGGATCGCCGATTACTACGGCGCGCCCATTGGCGTCGCGCTGAGAAGCGTGTTGCCGGGGGCGCTCTGGGGTACCTCCCGCGTCCTCGTGTCATTGGTCGAGGCGCGGAAGGCGCCGTGGCCGGGCGGGGCGCGTGCCGCCGAGCTTGGGCGAATGCTCGAAACGCGCGGCACGGTGAGCACCACGGCTCTCAGGCGCGGGCGGGGGCGTGTTCCCTATGAGCTGCTGCGGCGGTTGGTCGCCGAGGGTGCGGTGACACTCACGGTCGCCCCACCCCGACCTGGTAAGGAGCGGAGAGAACACGTGCTCCGGCTCGTCGGTGAAACGCTGAGCCTGACGGAGCGCGACGTTCGCTTCCGGCGCGCACCGGCACGGCGACGAGCCTACGAGGCTCTCGAGGAACTGGGCGGCACCGCGCCGCGTGCGCACCTCACGCGCCGCCTCGGTCTCAGTGCCTCGGCCCTCGATGGTTTGGTGCGCGACCAGCTCGCTCAGGTCGACCTGGTCGCTTCGCGCGATGACCCGTTCGCGGGGCTTCGTGAGACGGCGCCGCCCCAACCCACGACGGCGCAGCAGGACGCGATCGCGGCCATCGGCGAGCGAGCCGGCGCAGGCACAGCGCTGCTGCAGGGAGTGACGGGCAGCGGGAAGACGCTCGTGTACCTCGAGGTGCTGCGTCGCGAGGTGGCTGCCGATCGCGGTGCCATCGTTCTCGTTCCGGAGATTGCGTTGACGCCTCAGACCGTCGCCCGCGTGAGAGGCGTCTTCGGCGACCGCGTCGCCGTGCTCCACAGCGCACTCTCGGACGCCGATCGGGTGGCGGCGTGGTGGCGACTGCGTCGCGGCGAGCGCGTCGTCGCCATTGGAGCGCGGTCTGCCGTCTTCGCTCCACTTCCTCGCTTGGGCGTAATCGTGGTCGACGAGGAACACGAAGCCACCTACAAGCAGGGCGAGGCACCACGCTACCATGTGCGCGATGTCGCGAGGGTCCGCGCCCAGCTCGAAGGAGCACGCCTCGTGCTCGGCAGCGCGACACCATCGCTCGAGAGCTGGGCAGCTGGACGGAGTGGAACGCTGCTCAGGGTCGCGCTTCCCGAACGCATCGGATCGCGGCCGTTGCCCCCTGTGCAGCTCGTCGACCTTCGGACCGCCCCGCTCGCCGCTCGGGGTCCGGTTCCGTGGTCGAGGGCGCTCGACGACGCGGTGGGTGAGGCACTCGGAGACGGGCGGCAGGCGCTCCTGCTGCTCAATCGGCGCGGCTTCGCTTCCTTCCTTCAATGTCCGTCGTGCGGCACGGCCAGCCAGTGCCCGCACTGCAGCATCGCCCTCACGGTTCACCAGACCCCGCCTGGTCTGCGATGCCACTATTGCGGGCTCACGGTCCCGGTGCCGACGGCGTGCGCAGCATGCGGCGCCGGCGTGCGCCGGATGCGGAGCCCCGGCACACAGCAGCTTGAGCAGTTCGTAGCCGGTCGGTTTCCAACGGCCCGACTCGCGCGGATGGATGTGGATGCGACCGGCACCCGGTGGGCTCACCACCGCATCCTCGAGCGCGTGGCCCGCGGAGACGTCGACGTGCTCGTGGGGACGCAGATGATTGCGAAGGGCCTCGACTTCCCTGGCATCACAGCGGTTGGCGTCGTGGATGCGGACGTGGCCCTCCATCTTCCCGACTTCCGCGCGGGCGAGCGGACCTTCCAACTGCTGGCCCAGGTTGCCGGCCGGACCGGCCGTGGCCCGGCGGGCGGTCGGGTGGTGGTCCAGACACGCCATCCCGAGCACGAGGCGCTCCAACGGGCGGCCGCGCATGACGTCGACGGATTTCTGGAGCACGAGTGGGAGGCGCGTCGCGTTCCCCCGTACCCACCGCACGTCGCGTTGCTGCGGGTGCTCGTGGAGGCCGCGGATGGGCAACGGGCGGCGCGTGCCGCCACCGAGGCCGCCACGTGGATCGGGGAGGTCAACGAGCGCCTCGGCGGGTCACTCGGGGTGGTCGGTCCGGCGCCCGCGCCGCTCGAGCGGCTACGGGGGCGGTGGCGATGGCATCTCCTCGTCAAGGCGGCCGAGGGTCGCGCGTTGGGGCAACTCGTGCGGGCGTGGCGCGCCGCCGCTCGACCACGCGCCGGAGTGCACTTCGCGCTCGACCGCGACCCCGTGACACTCTTGTGAGGTGGGGAGGACGACGGTCGAAGACGGTCCAGGGCAGTCAAGGCGGTCAGAGCGGTCAAGGACGCCACTCGGGGGGGCGGAGGCGCGTGGGCGCGCCCGATTGCGGAGGCGGTTACACCGCCCGTATTGTTCGCGGTCCGCAGGCCGGTCGGGGGAGGGCGATGGAGAGTATCGACGACGGAACGCTCGTAACGGGCCCGGGATGGCAGCGCCTCGCCGCAGCGCTCGCCGAGCGCATAGCTCCTGAAACGATTACTGCGATCTACGCCTTTCGGCCCATACGGCGTTCGGGTCGCGAGTGGGGAACGGCTGTCGTGACCATGGAGTCGGCTGGCGGTCGACGCAGCATCGTGCAGGCGCGCTACTGGCTTCAGGTGCGGGGACGCGATCGTGGCCGTAGCCAGGTCGAGGTGTCCGTCGTTGGGGAGGGGCCAGAGCGCAGTGTGCATGAAGTGATTGCCGGGGTGCAGGCACGCTCAGGCGAGTCGGATCCGCCCGTCCCGGTCGACCCGCGGTGGTGGTATGCAGGTTGACGGCGCCCGACAGCTGGACGTGTTTCGGCGATTCCTCCGCGACCGCAATCTCCCCCTCACGCAGCAGCGTGAGGCAGTGGCGGCTGTGGTCTTCTTCGCCGACGGGCACCTCTCCGTTGACGACATCGAGCACGTCCTGAGCGAGCGTCGGACACGGGTGGGCAAGGCCACAGTCTATCGCACGCTGGCGCTGCTCGAGCGGAGCGGGCTCGTGCACGAGCACGATTTCGGCGAAGGGTTCAAACGGTACGAACCGGCCTCCGGGCAGACGCGCCACGGGCATCTGATCTGCCGGAGCTGTGGTCGCGTGTCGGAGTTCACCCACGAGCGCCTGGAGCGCATGGTGGCGCTGATCGCCGAGGCGGCGTCCTTCCGGCACGAGCAGCATGAGCTGGAGGTGTACGGGCGGTGTCAGGACTGCCAGCACCACGACGCTGCCTCGTTCTTGGTCAACCCGAGTAACGGTACGAGGGACCTGTGATCGATCCGGCACAGTTCATTCCCACGCGAGCATTCTTGACGAAGGGCGTTGGCCGCCATCGTGAGAAACTCACGAGTTTCGAAATGGCGCTCCGCAATGCACGTATTGCTCGCTTCAACCTCGTTCGGGTCAGCTCGATCTGGCCGCCGCACTGCCGCATGGTCGAGCGCGACGAGGGCCTCGCTCAATTGCATCCCGGCCAGGTCGTATTTGCTGTAGTCGCCGAATCGGCAACGAACGAACAGAGTCGCCTGGTGAGCGCCTCGATCGGGGTGGCGATGCCGGCAGACCCCGAGCACTATGGATACGTTTCAGAAGACCATGCGTACGGTCGGACGGAGCAAGTCGCCGGCGACTACGTTGAAGACCTCGCCGCATCGATGCTCGCGACGGTCCTCGGCGTGCCGTTCGATCCCGACCTCGCATGGGACCAGCGTCGCGAGCAGTGGATTCTCTCCGGTGAGATCGTCCGCACGCTCAACATCACTTCGGTAGCGGAGTGCGGAGATGAAGGAGGCTGGGTCACGGTCGTCGCGGCGGTCGTCTTCTGTGGGTAGTCCCCTCGGCGATCTTCCATTCACACATCCCGACACGTTCCTCGGACTCTCCGAACGAGACTCGGCGTTCGAGCCGGCCGGGGTCGTGATCCTGCCCGTGCCCTACGAGGGCACAGTCTCGTACGGTCAAGGGACTTCCCGTGGACCGCGGGCGATCCTCGAGGCATCCCGCTATGTCGAGCTGTACGATCACGAGCTGGATCGGGAGCCCCACGAGATCGGCATCCATACGCTCCCCGCGCTCGAGTTGCCCAAGAGCAGCCCGTCCGCGGCGCTCGCGGAGATCCGGCGTGCGTACGACCAGGTCCTCGCGAGCGACAAGTTTCCGATCGTGCTCGGTGGCGAGCACGCCGTGAGCGGACCGCTCATCGAGTCGTGGGTCGACCGGCTGGGCGAGGGACGCCTGACCGTCCTCCAGCTCGACGCCCATGCCGACCTACGGGAGGAATGGGAGGGCACACCCCTCTCGCACGCCTGTGTCATGTACCGCGTGCACCGGCGGGTCCAGCTCGTCCAGGTGGGCATCAGGGCGATCACGTCGGAGGAGCGCGCGCTGATGCGCCGCGCAGACGTGACCGTCGTCTTCGGTCACGAACTCGACACCGCTGGTGCGTGGATTACCCGCGCGTTCGAAGCGATGGGCTCGGACGTCTACATTTCAATCGATGTGGACTACTTTGATCCGTCGCTGGTTCCCAGCACTGGCACGCCGGAGCCGGGTGGCGGCCAGTGGTATCCGACCCTGGAGCTCCTCCGGCGCGTCTTCAACGAGCGGCGCGTGCACGCCGTCGACGTGGTGGAGCACGCACCAATCGCGGGGCTCCACGCCCCCGACTTCTTGGTGGCCAAGCTCGTGTACAAGCTGGTGGGCTTTCACTCGCTCGCCACCCAATCTCGAGAAGCAAAGTGACTGGTGAATCCGCTGGCTTGACGATCGCGTTCGTGGCAGGGTTGCTCAGCTTTCTCTCTCCGTGCGTGCTCCCGCTCATCCCGAGCTATGTCTCGTTCCTCACGGGGATGAGCGTCGACGATGCCGCCGTGCAGCGCAGGACGGCGCTCGCCCACGCCGGATTCTTCGTGCTGGGGTTCTCGCTCATCTTCTTGACCTTGGGCGCCACCGCCACCGCGCTCGGCCGGCTGTTTCAGTACTACCAGGAATGGATCGCTCGGGTGGGCGGCGTCATCATCGCGCTGCTCGGGCTCTACCTCCTGGGCGTCTTCCGCCTGGGCTTCCTCGCACGCGAGGCCCGCGTCCAGTTCCGTAACAAGCCGGTCGGCTTCCTCGGTTCGGTGGTGGTGGGCGCCGCATTCGGTGCTGGCTGGACACCGTGTATCGGCCCGATTCTGGCGGGGATTCTCGGGCTCGCTGCCACACGGGACTCGGTGGCTGAAGGCATGTGGCTGCTGGGCGCGTACTCGGCGGGACTCGCTGTGCCGTTCTTGATCGCCGCTGCGGCCGTCGACCGCTTCCTCGCGTGGTTCAAGCGCTTCCGCGGCTACATCGTGTGGGTGGAACGCATCGCGGGCGCCCTTCTCGTCGTCCTCGGCCTACTCCTCGCGACCGGCTACTTCACGATCCTCTCCGCCTGGCTGCAAAGCCTCACGCCCGAGTTTCTGAAGAGCCGGCTCTAGCCGACCGGCAGAGTGTGACGCACGTCACGAGAGGTGATCCAAGTCCAGAGATTCGTGCGCCGCTGCCTCGACGCACCTATATTGGGCGCAGTCAGTGTTTCGTTGCGCACGACGGGCACGCCACCAGCCCAGCGCCACGGGCGAGCGGACAGAGAATGGTCGACCGTTGCTCCCGCCCCGGCAGTGCACACGTACCCCGGCGCCCTGAGGAGGAAGTACCATGAAACCGCTGTACGCGGCGATTACCGTCGTACCGGTCTTGGCGTTCCTCGCCGCGTGCGGTGGCGATGGGGCGTCGGACTTGGCGCAGGACAGTGTCGCCCGCAATCTGACGCTCGCGCCGGCTGACTCAGCAATGCCGTATGCCGATGCGCCAGCCGCGGCTCCCGCTCAGTCCACCCCGCAACAGCCGCGACAGCGGCCGCGGCAGACGACGCCCCGGGCCGAGCCGCCTACGCCGGCGCCGCAGCCAGCGCCGCCGCCGCGGGAGCTGGGCGCGGGAACCGAGTTCGAGGCCTCGATCACCGACACAGTGACCACGCGGAGCGCCAAGGTCGGTCAGCCGGTCACGGCCACCGTGCGGAGCAACGTGAGCGACGCGGCTGGTCGGACCGTGATTCCGGTCGGAGCCACGGTGCACGGGACCGTCACCCTCGTGAAGGAAGGCGAGAACCCCGGTGACACCGGCCAGATCGTGATCGACTTCAGCGGTGTGGACATCGACGGTGTCCGCTACGGGGTCGTGGGCCAGATGGTGCAGGCCGACTTCGTGGTGAAGGGTCGCGGTGTGACGGAGGGTGAGGTTGCCAAGGTCGGTGCCGGTGCGGCAGCTGGTGCGCTGGCAGGGCAACTCCTCGGGAAGAACACCAAATCGACCGTGATTGGTGCGGTCGTCGGTGCCGCAGCCGGCGCTGGGGTCGCTTCGGCGACTCGGGATCAGGATGTGGTGATTCCGGCAGGTGCGCGCGTCGTGGTGCGGCTGAACAAGGCGCTCACGTTGCCCCCAACCGGATAGAGCGCTTCCTCGGGGTTCCACGCTCCCGCGGCGTGCCGGTCGGCGAGTGCCGGCCGTGCCCGCCGCGGGAGTGTCTCGTTTTCGGTGGGCGAGCGGGCTGCATTGCGTGATCTTGCTGCGGCGCCCTAGCTTCAACTCTCCATGCCTGAGCCGCCTCATCACGATCCGCGGGTCACCGAGCACCGCAATCCGGCGAGCGAGTGGATCGACGTCGCACACCCGCTCGAGATCGTCGATCTCCTGAACGAGGCTGACCGAACCGTCCCGCTCGCCGTCGCTGCGGAGCGGGACGCAATCGCTCGCGCGATCGAGCTCGCGGAGCGGGCGTTTCGTGGGGGTGGGCGGCTCGTCTATGTGGGGGCTGGAACCAGCGGGCGTCTCGGCGTGCTCGACGCGGCGGAGTGCCCACCGACGTACGGCACGCCTCCCGAGATGGTCGTCGGCGTCATCGCCGGCGGCTATCCTGCGCTCGTGCGGTCGCAGGAGGGCGCAGAGGACGATGTGAACGCCGCCATCGCGGCGATGGACGCTCACGACATCGATGCGCACGACTTCGTGATCGGTATCGCGGCGAGCGGCACGACGCCCTTCGTCCGGGCGGCCCTCGGTCGGGCGCAAGCGCTCGGCGCGATGACGGGGCTCCTGGCGTGTTCTCCGCCGCCGCCGGTCCTTCGGAAGACGTGCGACGTGGTCATGGTGCCCGTGGTGGGGCCGGAGCTCGTTACGGGATCGACTCGTCTCAAGGCCGGAACGGCGACCAAGCTGGTGCTCAACATGATCACGACGGGTGCCATGCTTCGCCTCGGGAAGGTCTACGGGAATCTCATGGTCGATCTGCAGGCCACGAGCGCGAAGCTGCGTGATCGTGGTGAGCGCATCGTCATGGAGGTATGCGGCACGAGCCGGGAGACCGCGCGCGAGGCGATCGCCGCGGCCGGCGGCAACGTGAAAGTCGCGATAGTGATGGTCAGCCGCGGTGTCGCGCCGGAGGAGGCCGAGCGACTGCTGGAGGCCGGACAGGGATTCCTCCGGCGTGTGCTCGGTGACCCGCCGTCGGTGGCGGGCGCCTGAGCGGCGTGCTGGCGGTTGGGCTCATGTCGGGCACGTCGGGCGATGGCGTGGACGCCGCGCTCGTGCGGTTGCACGATCCGCTGCGCGCCGAGCTCGTGGCGTTTGTCACCGAGCCCTACGAGGAAGCCGAGCGGGTCGCGATGCGAGACGCGGTGGCTCGGGGTAGCGCAAGCGACCTCGCTCTGCTGCATGCCGCGCTCGGGGAGCGTCTTGCGGCCGCGGCGCTCGCAGTGATGGCCGCAGCACGCGTCGCGCCGGGCGATCTTGCGTTCGTGGCCTCCCACGGTCATACCGTCTGGCACGAGCCAGGGCGAGTGAGTTGGCAGCTTGGCGATCCCGCCATCATCGCGGAGCGTGTTGGGGTGAAGGTGATCAGCGACTTTCGAGCCCGCGACGTCGCAGCAGGAGGACACGGTGCGCCACTCGTCGCTCGTGCTGACGTCATGCTCTTTGGACGAGAAGACGGGCCACGCGTCCTCCTCAACGTTGGCGGCATGGCGAACATCACGTACGTTTCTCGCCGAGGGGAGGCAGACGGCGTGATCGGATTCGACACTGGCCCCGGGGTGGCGGTGATCGACGCAGTGACCCGCCGTGTCGACCCCGGGACTCGCTTCGATGAGGGCGGGCGCCGCGCCGCGCGCGGCACCCCCAATACGGCGGCGCTTGAGTCACTGCTCGCCGATCCCTACTTCGATGCACCCCCGCCCAAGAGCACGGGACGCGAACGGTTTGGTGATGCGTACGCCGAACGGGTCGTTGCGTTGGTGCGCGACGACGGTGGGACAGACGACGACGCGATCGCAACGGCGACCGAACTGACCGTTCGCACCATCGCAGCCGCGCTGGATCGCTTCGTGCCCAACGCCGCCTGGGATCTCGTGATCTCCGGAGGTGGCGCTGAGAACATGACGCTCGTCTCGGGGCTGGGTGCCTTGATCCCCCGCCTCTCGAGGTTCGACGATCTCTTCTTCGACGGTGGAGCAAAAGAGGCCGTGGCGTTTGCGGTGCTGGGGTGGCTCACGCTCGCGGGACGGCCAGGGAACGTCCCCGCCGTGACCGGCGCGCGGGGCACGCGCGTCCTCGGATCGGTGACCCCTCGATGAGCGACGTCGCACGCCTCGCTCTCCCAGCACTGCGCTGGCGCACGCGAGGAGGCTACTCGCACGAGCGGGAGCGCATCGATGAGGCGCTGCGACTCGGGGTGGGGGGGTTCATCCTGTTCCGGGCCCCGGCGGAGGTGCTCGAGACGCTGACGCGCGAGCTCACAGAGCGGGCCGGGCGGCCGCTCCTCTTCGGTGCCGACTTCGAGCGCGGGCCAGCGCAGCAGGGAGAGGGACTGACCGAGCTCCCGCCGCCAGCTGCGCTCGGTGCGCTCGACGATCTTCGCGCGACCTGGCAGGCAGGTGCCATCACCGGAGCGCAGGCCCGGCACATCGGGATCAATCTGGTCTTCGCTCCGGTCAGCGATCTCGACACCGAGCCGGAGAACCCCATCGTCCAGACACGTGCCTTCGGCGCCGACCCGCAGCAGGTGGGAGCCCAGGTGGCGGCCTGGGTGCGTGGCTGCGAGCAGGCCGGGGCGATGACGACGGTCAAGCACTACCCTGGCCACGGCCGTCCGGCCACCGATTCGCACGAGGAGCTCCCGATCGTGCGCGCCACTCTCGACGAGCTCGAGACAACCGATCTCGTGCCGTTCCGCATGGGGATCGATGCGGGTGCGTCCGGGCTGATGACGGCACACGTGTCGTACCCGGCGTGGGACCCGACGCGGCGTGCGGCAACCTACTCGTCGACGATGCTCGACTACGCCCGATCGGCGCTGGGCTTCGGCGGCGTGATCGTGACCGATGCGCTCAACATGGCGGGTGCCGTCGCTGACAATCCCGAGGTCGTGGCGACGCGGACGGCCGTGGCCTCGGGGTGCGACCTCCTGCTCCACCCGACCGACTCTGCCGGCGTCATCCGCGGGCTGGAACGGTGGAGTCGGGGCGCTGAAGCGCGACGGTCCGTCGATCGCGCGCTCGAGCGCTATACGTGGGCACTCGCGCAGGCGGAGCGGCCCGCACTGCCCGCGAACCCATTGGAGGAGGCACACGCTTTCGCCGACGGCCTGGCAAGCAGGGCCCTCAGGATGTTGCAGGGCGACCCGCCCTCGCTCCGGACGCCGCTCGACGTCGAGATCGTGGACGACGACGTGGGCGGGCCGTACCGGGTTCCGCCGCGAGACGTCTTTCAGCAATCGCTCGAAACTGCCGGTGTGCCGTTTCGGCCGGGAGGGACACGAGTGGTGCTCGTCTACTCGGAGCCTCGGTCGTGGAAGGGAAGGGCGTCGCTCGGCCCGGCGTCTCTCGAAGCGCTCGCCCGGACGGCACCCGGTGCGGCGCTGGTCGTGCACTTCGCCCCCCCTCGGTTCGCCTCCCAGATTCCCGGCTCGGCACCCGTCCTCGGCGCATGGCACGGCATGCCACTCCTGCAGCGCGCCGCTGCCCGGTGGCTGATGGAGTACCTGGCGTAGGCGGCTTTCCGGATCGCTGTTGACGTACCCCGGTCCAGCATGAATCTTCCCCGACCTTCCTCGCTCCCGCTCGGGGGATCCCGATGAGCCTGCTCGTTGTCGTCGTCTTTCTGTATCCGCTGATCCTCGTCGGAGTGAGCATTTGGCGGTCCCGCTCCGTGAAGAGCCACGAGGACTTCGCCGTCGCGGGGCGAGCCGTGCCAGTGTCCTTGCTCGTCGGCACCCTGGTGTGTACGTGGATCGGATCGGGGTCGCTGTTTGGTGGGGCAGGGCTGGCCTACCGCACCGGGATCGCCGAGCTGTGGTTCTCTTCGGGCGGTTGGGTTGGCCTCCTCGTCGCGTTCTTTCTTGCGCACCGCGTGCGCCGCATCGCGAAGTACACCGTGCCCGATCTCCTGGAGCAGCGCTACAACGCTCCCGCCCGGCTGCTCGGCACGATCGCGATCGTTCTGGCGTACGTGACGATCGCCGCCTACCAGTTCAGAGGCGGCGGCTGGATCCTGAGCATCGTCACCGACGGCGGAATCTCGCCCACAGTGGGGATGATCATCACGGCCGTGACCATCGTCGTCTTCACGGCGTTCGCCGGGATGATGTCCATCGTGAGCGTCGACATCTTCAACGGAATTATCATCACAGGCGGAGTGCTGCTGGCACTCCCCTACCTGATCTTCTCGAACGGTGGAATCGGGGCGGTGGGGTCCGCGCTGCCCGCAGGTCACACGACGGCACTCGGGGGACACAATCTCCTCTGGGTGATCGGCGTGGCGATGCCCACGTTCCTGCTGATTCTCGGTGAAAGCGGGATGTACCAGAAGTTCTTCTCCGCGAAGAACGAGAACGCGGCTCGCCAGGCCGTCGTGGGCATGCTCGTGGGGATCGTCGTGATCGAGGTGGTGATCGCGTTGCTCGGGGTCGTCGGACGAGCCGTCTATCCCGAGTTGGCTACCGCCACGTGGATGGGTGGCCGCGACGCGTCCGAGACGGTGATCCTCCACATCGCTCGCAACGGCATGCCCATGCTGTTGGGCGCAGTGCTGCTCGCCTCCGCCGTGGCGATCGTGCTCTCGACCGGGAACACCTTCCTCCTCGTTCCGTCGACGAACGTGAGCCGCGACCTCTACCAGCGCTTCGTCCACCCGGATGCGCCCGAGGCGAGAAAGCTGCTGGTGCAGCGCGCGTCGGTCGTGCTGTTCGGAGGGCTCGGGCTCGTGCTCCTCACGCAGTTCGACAGCGTGCTGGCCATGGCCTTGTACGCCTATTCGCTCGTCGGTGCGAGCCTCACGCCCGCGCTCCTCGCAGCGTTTCTGTGGAAACGGGTGACGGCCGCGGGCGGAGTGGCCTGCATCGCGGGAGGCCTCGGCAGCATCGTGGGTATCGCGGTCCTCTCGCGGCTAGGTGTCGGGTTCACAGCCACGATCGGCGGCACGGAGTTCGATTTCGCGAGCAGCGACTACATCGTCATTCCGGGAGTGCTCATCTCGACGAGTCTGCTCATCGTGGTCAGCCTACTCACGGCGCCGTCGTCCGATGCGAAGTGGCAGCCGTTCTTCTCGACGGGCGATGGAACGGCAGCGGCAAGCGAGGTGGGTGAGCCCGCGGCGTGATGATGGCGCAGCGGAGAGGGCCGCCGGCTCGACCGGTCTAGGGGTCGAGCCCGGCGAGCAGTGCGGCGACGGCCTCCACCCTCTCCGCGAAGACGATGCGGCCGCCACTTTCGGGTTGGCCGCTGGTCACGACGCCGAGTAGACGGCCCGCCGCATCGAAGACGGGGCTCCCGCTCGCCCCCTCGGCGCCGTAGCCGTCGATCTGGAGTATCGTCGGCAGGGTCTTGGTGACCGTACCCAAGGTCAGCGTGGGAGCGGCATACGCCTCGAGTCCCTCTCCTACCATCGGAAGGTCGAGCCCCAGCGGAAAGCCGAGCACGGCGATGGGATCGCCGACCTCGGGAGGAGGCGTGCTTCCCCCGACCGGGATCGTGGGCGCGGTTCCCCGAAACTGCGCGCGGACGAGGGCGAGGTCGGCGGTGCGTGAGAGCGTGAGCACCTCCCCGCGGAACCATTGGTTGCTGTCGGTGAACTTCACGGCAATCCGTGTCGGGCGGCGTGTGCCGTCGGGCCCGGCGACGACGTGCCGTGCCGTCACGAGGACACGGTCTGCCCGCACGCCGAATGCCGTTCCCGCGATACGATCGCTCGGGGTGAACTCCACGAGCACGATGGCGACCGCGCGACGGTTGTCCTGCGCGATCTGCTGGTAGTCCATGTTGGCAGCGGACAGCAGCGACCGCTGCCGGGCCTGGGCGGCCGTGAGGGCATCGCGCAGTCGATCTACCTCGACGCGATCGGCTGCGGACACCGCTTGGAGTTGGGTCTTGAGCTGGCGGGCCTGTGTCTCTGCGCTGCGGAACGCATCGGCGAGACCTTCGACCTCGAACTGGAGCGCAGCGATCGTGGCCTGCGCCTCGCGCTGAATCGAGTCGGCTCGGGCCGTCAGCGTGACCAACTCGGCGCGCCGCGCACGCCGTTCCAGCACCGTCACGACGACGGCGCCCACGAGCACCACCACCAAGAGGAGGGTGAGCACGCCGGTCGTGCGGCGCAGGGTCTGCGTTTGCTTGGCCACTTCGGCCTTGATCCGCGTGGTCGCGCCCGGCTTCGGAGCCCGCCGCTTTGCCGCACCCGGCTGCTGAGCCTGCGGCACTGCCGCGGGTGGCGGCACGGCTGCGCCGGGCTCGACGGTCGCCTGGCGGTCGATGGTGCACTCGGCGGTGGGGCCCTCCAGGCCGAAGCGGAGCACGTCGCCGTCGCGCAGCACGCGGTCATCGGTGAGCCGAACGCCGTTGACGAAGGTTCCGTTCCGGCTCTCGAGGTCGCGCAGAACGTACTCACCGCCGCGCTCGAGCACCGCCGCATGTCGCGTCGACACGTCGAGATCTCCTTCTGCGTCGAACCGGAGGTCGGACAAAGGGTGGCGTCCGATGGCGATGTAGCTCTTGGCAAGGGTCTCGGCGCGCCCCGCCCGCGCGCCGGAGAGGATCTTGAACGTGATCTTCACCGAACGAGGCCGCCGAGCAGGAGGGCGGCGGCGAGCAGGCCGAACGCGACCATTGCGCCCCAAGCGAGGCGGCGGAGACTGCTGCGTGCTTCGCCGCGGTCGATCAGGGCCGCGGTCGTGCGTAGGCCACGAGACTCGCGTGCGTGGTGAACGGCTGGCAACGGTGTGGTGGGCGTATCGTCACCCAGCCGGTACCGTTGGTGCCCAATCAGGTCACCGGCATGCGGTGCGCGCAGGCCCTCACCCTCCAGCCGCACCACGACGGCCGTGATGTTGTCGGGTCCACCGCGCTCGTTGGCGCGAGCGACCAGCTCGGTGCAGATCGCGACGAGGTCCGCCTCGCGTGCGACCACCAGCTCTGCGATCTCGTCCTTCGTCACCTGGCCGAAGAGGCCGTCGGTACAGAGCACGAGTGCGTCTCCACGCCGCACCTGCTGGCGCGTGAGATCGACCTTGATGTGCTCGTCAGGGCCGAGCGCCTGCAGGATGATGTTGCGGCGCTCACTGCGGGCTGCTTCCTCTTCGGTGAGCTCTCCGGCGTCCACCAGTCGCTGCATGAGCGACTGATCCTTCGTGAGCTGCACCGCCTCGCCATTGCGAACGAGGTAGGCGCGGCTGTCGCCGACCTGTGTCACGTAGAGGTGACCGTCGAACAGCCCGACCGCCGTGCACGTCGTGCCCATCCCTTTGAGCTCGGGGTGCTCGAGCGCATAGCGATGGATCGTGCCGTTCGCCGCCTCCACCGCCTCGCGGAGCCGCAGAGCAAACTGCTCACCGTTGCGCTCTTGGTCGCCACGCCAGGCGACGTTCATATGTCGAAACACGCTGTCGGCACCCATCGCGCTCGCGATCTCTCCACCCGCGGCACCGCCCATGCCGTCCGCGACGAGGAAGAGCGAGCCGAGATCGCCGACGGCATGCTTGCGCACCTCGGGTTTGAGCGATGCTTCGCCGCGAGTCAGATCGGCAACGAGGAAGCAATCTTCGTTGTGCTCGCGGGTCTGGCCGAGATCGGTCTTGCCGAAGACCTGGACGACGACCGGCCGCTCGCTCCGCTTTCCCAGTCCGAAGAGCCGCACGATCGATCCTCTAACTCGAGCGGCCGAGAATACGTCTCAGCCGCTCGTAGGTTTGCTGGTATCCGGGTTTGCTCCGATCCCAGAGGTGCGCCCGTTCCGCCCATGCCAACGCGCTGTCGAGCTCATTCGTCGCGATGTACGCCTCTGCGAGACCACCTGCGGCGTTTGCCTTGAGGCTGTCGGGGAGCGACTCGTCGAGCGCGTAGCCACGTAGCTGGGCGATGTTGGCAGTTGGGTTCCGACTGAGGACGATGATCGTGTTGTGGATCGCAGCAATGTCGACTCTCGGGGGCGGGTCGGGCTGGCGCCCCGCCGCCGTCCCGGGTTGGCCGCCCACTGGGTTGGCGGGTCGGCCGCTGCCTTGGCGAGGATCCGAGGGTTGGCCCTCGGTGCCCCCGGGCTGCGAGCCGCTCGAGGAGTCCGGAGGCTGGGTTTGGGTAAGGGAGTCGCCCAGCGCAATCGGCGCTCCCGTCTCCGGTCCCTCCGGATTCGTCGTCGAGTCATTCGCTGCCGGGGTGCGGCTGCCCAGGACGATGACTCCCGCTGTGCCCGCCCCGATCACGGCCACCAGACCGATCACAATAGCAGCCACCGGACGGCGCCGCTTGGGTTTGGGCGCGCCGACGCGAACGGCTGGCGGTTGTGCGGCCCCGGCTTCGGGCTCGCGGACGAGCTGTGTCCGCTGGTTGCCCGCCCGGGTCGCCGGAAGCTGGACCGTGGCGCCGCCGCCCGCCGCCGCGGCGAGGTCTTGGGAAAACGCCGTCGCGGAGGCGTAGCGATCAGGTGCACGTCGCGCGAGCACGCGGTCGAGCACTGCCTGAATCTCCGCGGCAAACTCGAGATCGGGGCGGGCCTCCGCCAGCGGGATGGGATCGTCGGTCAGTCGCTTGACCATCGCTTCCTGGGCGCTGTCCGCCAGGAACGGGAGCGTGCCGGTCACCATCTGGTAAAAGACGAGACCCAGCGTGTAGACGTCTGAGCGGCCGTCGAGCGGGTCGCCGGAGAGCTGCTCGGGACTCATGAACTCGGGGGTGCCCACGACAAAGCCGGTCTTCGTGACCTGCTGGCCGGGATGCTCTGCCCCGACCGCCTTCGCGATCCCGAAGTCCACGACCTTCACCTGGTCACGGCCCCCGCGACGCGTCAGCATGATGTTGTCAGGCTTGAGGTCGCGATGGACGATGTCCCTATCGTGTGCCGCTTGCAGCGCCTCGGCGACTTGCCGGTTGATGTCTACCGCGCGAGGCAGCGCGAGGCTCCCTTCGCGTGCCACGAGGGCCGTGAGCGGCTCGCCCTCGATGAACTCCATCGCCAGGAAGATCAATCCCTCGGGCGTCTCGCCGAAGTCATAGATGGCGCACACGTTCGGATGGTTGATCTGGCTCGCGTTCTTCGCCTCGCGATTGAAACGCGCCACGGCATCGGGATCGTGCGCCATCGAGGCGCTCATCACCTTGATGGCGCTCTTGCGGCCCATCTTGACATGCTCGGCGAGA
>JBDHCY010000052.1:0-16620 GCA_039591795.1 Gemmatimonadota bacterium
GGACATGAGGCCCTGCGGCGTCGAGAGAATCGCCATCCCGAGTCCGTTCTTGACTCGAGGGATCTCTCGCACGGAGACGTAGCGCCGGAGGCCTGGCGACGAGACCCGCTGGAGTGAGCGGATCACTGGTGCATCGTTATGGTACCTGAGGTAGATCCGCAGCTGGCCGAATCGGCCATCGTCGAGGACCTTGTAGTCCGCGACGTAGCTGTTCTCCTTCAGGAGCCGCGCGATTTCCACTTTGAGCTTCGACACCGGCACGTCGACCCGGCGGTGCCCCGCCTGGCATCCATTCCGAATGCGGGTCAGCATGTCGGCTACGGGGTCGGTCATCGTCATGCGATGCGCACCCTCCTACCAGCTGGCTTTGCGCACGCCGGGGATCTCGCCCCGTAGCGCCAACTCACGAAAACAAATACGGCAGAGCCCAAACTTCTTGAGCACGGCCCGAGACCGCCCACACCGCTGACATCGCGTGTGCGCTCGAACCTTGAACTTGGGTGTGCGTTTCTGCCGTTCGATCCAACACCGCTTCGCCATTCGTCTCCTCGCTTACCCAACCGTCACAGGCGTCTGCCCGCGGAACGGCATGCCCATCTGTCGAAGGAGCGCCAACGCTTCGTCGTCCCGCGACGCCGTCGTGCAAAACGTGATGTCCATCCCGTGGATGCGCTCGATCTTGTCGTAGTCGATCTCCGGGAAGATCATCTGCTCCTTGATACCGAGCGAGTAGTTGCCTCGCCCGTCGAAGCTCTTGGTCGAGAACCCTCGAAAGTCGCGGATCCTCGGAACCGCGACGTTGATGAACCGGTCGAGGAACTCGTACATTTGCGCCCGTCGCAGCGTGACCTTGGCCCCAATCGGCATGCCCTCACGCAGGTTGAAGTTCGCGATGGCGTGTTTCGCCCGCGTCACGATCGGCCGCTGCCCCGCAATCACTCCGAGCTCCGCCACCGCCGCCTCGAGCGCCTTTGGCTGCTTCGGCGCGTCGCCCATCCCCACGTTGAGCACAATCTTCGTCAAGCGCGGCACCTGGTGCGGGTTCCCGTAGCCGAACTCCCTCGTGAGCGTCGCACGCACCGACGTGCTGTAGTACTCCCTTAGCCGCGGAGGCGGCGCGTCGGCCGCCGGAGCCGCGCCCGCGGCCTGTTGGTCCTTCGCCTTGCCCTTCGACTTGCGCTTGGGCTGGTCGCCCGCCTTGGCCTTGGGCTGGTCGCCCGCCTTGGCCTTGGGCTGCTCGCCCGCCTCGCCCTTGGGCTGGTCGCCCGCCTTGGCCTTGGGCTGCTTGCCCGCCTTGGCCTTGGGCTGCTCGCCCGCCTCGCCCTTGGGCTGGTCGCCCGCCTTGGCCTTGGGCTGGTTGCCCGCCTTGGCCTTGGGCTGCTTGCCCGCCTTGGCCTTGGGCTGCTCGCCCGCCTCGCCCTTGGGCTGGTCGCCCGCCTTGGCCTTGGGCTGCTTGCCCGCCTTGGCCTTGGGCTGCTTGCCCGCCTCGCTCTTGGGCTGCTCGGCCGCCTTGTCGTCGGGCGGATCGCCCGCCTTGCCCTTTGTCGTTGCCATGATCAGCGCACTCGCGGAATCGGTTGACCGGACCGCACGGCGATCCGCTCTACCGTTCCGTCCTTGTCCACTCGCCGCCGCACGCGTGTCGGTGCACTCGACTTCGGATCGAGCAGCATGACATTCGATGCGTGCACGGGAGCGGGGAATTCGATGATGCCTGCTTCCTCCGTCTGTGTGGCGCGCCGATGGCGCTTCACGATATTGATCCCCTCGATCACCACACGGCCCCGCTTGGGGAGGACTTGAAGCACCCGCCCTTCTTTCCCACGGCTATTGCCGCGGATGACGCGGACCAAGTCGCCCTTGGCAATGTGCATCTTCTGCCGTCGGGGGACCGGTCGGCGCACACGCTTGGCCTTGCGATGCACGAGTGGTTTCATTTCACAGCACCTCTGGAGCGAGCGACACGATCTTCAGAAACCGTTTGTCGCGGAGCTCCCGACCCACTGGCCCGAAGATCCGCGTCGCCCGCGGCTCGCCCGTATCCGTAATGAGCACAGCGGCGTTGTCGTCAAAGCGGATGTAGGACCCGTCTCGCCGGCGCGTCTCCTTCGCCGTGCGAACCACAACCGCTCGAGCGACCTCGCCCTTCTTCACTTGTGCGGCGGGAATAGCATCCTTGATGGCCACGATGACCACGTCGCCGAGGCCGGCATACCGCCGCTTACTCCCACCCAACACGCGAATCACCAAGGCCTTCCGAGCACCCGAATTGTCCGCGATCTTGAGCATCGACTCTTGCTGCACCACAGCCGCCTCCCGTCGTCACTGCGCTCGCTGGACGATCTGCACGACACGCCAGCGCTTGGTCTTCGAGAGCGGCCGCGTTTCTGCGATGCGCACCAAGTCCCCCGTGCGCGCCCCCGACTCGTCGTGCGCCTTCACCCGAGTGCTCCGCAAGACCCGCTTGCCGTACAACGGGTGCGCAAGGCGCCGCGTCAATTCCACGACCACAGTCTTTTGCATCTTGTCACTGATCACCACGCCCTGCCGAATCTTCCGTCGGGCGCGCACCGTCTCCGTCATCGAGCCCCCTTCGCGCGCTCGCGCAACACCGTCTGAATCCGTGCGATCTCTCGACGCACCGAGCGGAGCCGAGACGGATTCTCGATCGCCTCGGTCGCCGAGCGGAACTTGAGCCGGAACTGCTCCTCGGTGAGCTGGACGAGCTGCTGTCGCAGCTCGTCCTCCTGTAACTCGCGCAACTGTTGCGCATCCATCCCTACGCCTCCTCACGCTTCACGAGCCGCGTCCGCACCGGCAACTTCGCCGCCGCCAAGGAGAACGCCTCGCGGGCAACCTCTTCGGACACACCCTCGACCTCGAAGAGGAGACGGCCGGGCCGGACGACGGCCACCCACCCCTCCGGATTCCCCTTCCCCTTCCCCATCCGCACCTCAGCCGGCTTCTTCGTGATCGGCTTGTCTGGGAAGATCCGGATCCACACCTTGCCGCCACGCTTCATCGCGCGCGTCAAGGCCACGCGGGACGCCTCGATCTGGCGGTTCGTGATCCACGCCGGGTCCAACGTCATGAGGCCGAAGTCTCCGAACGCGAGCGTGTTACCGCGGCGGGCCAACCCCTTCATGCGACCCTTGAACCGCTTTCGGTGCTTGACCCGCTTCGGTGCGAGCATTTCTAGGCCCCCGTGCTATAGGTGCGGGGCCCGCGACCCTGGTCGCTCTTCTCGCCGTGGAACATCCACACCTTGACGCCGATCGTGCCGAACGTCGTCTTGGCAGTCGCGACCCCGTACTCGACGTCGGCCCGCAGTGTATGCAGAGGCACTCGCCCCTCGTGATAGCCCTCCGTGCGAGCGATCTCGGAGCCCCCCAAACGCCCTGCCGATTTGATCTTGATCCCACCGGCGCCCATGCGCATCGCCGACTGCACTGCCCGCTTCATCGCGCGACGAAACGAGATCCGCCTCGTGAGTTGGTGCGCCACGCTATTCGCCACGAGCTGCGCCGACAGCTCCGGCCTCTTGATCTCCTCGACGTTGATCCCCACTTCCTTCCCAGTGAGGCTCGCTAGCTCGTCGCGCAGCTTGTCTACTTCCGCCCCACGCTTGCCGATCACTACGCCCGGCCGCCCTGTGTGAATCGTGACAGTGACCTTGCCCGGCCGCCGCTCGATGTGCACGTCGGCGATCGCTGCGTGCTCGAGCCGCCGGTAGAGGTAGCGCCGAATGAGCTCGTCCTCTTTGAGGAGGCTCGGGAACTCTCGCCGCGCATACCACCGCGACCGCCAGTCGGTCGTGATCCCCAGACGAAAACCGTGGGGGTGGGTCTTCTGGCCCATCTAGTTCCCCTTCCGCTCGGCCACACGAATCTCGACGTGGCTCGTCCGCTTGCGAATCGGTGCCGCTCGCCCCAAGGCCGCCGCTCGGAAGCGCTTGAAGGTCGGACCCTCGTCGATGACGGCATGCGTGACGACGAGCCGATCGACGTCAAGCGCCGTGTTGTCACGCAGCGCGTGTTGCTCGGCGTTCGAGACCGCGGAGCGGAGCACTTTCTCGACCTGCTTCGCCGCGCGCTTCTTGCTGAACTTCAGAATCGCGTAGGCCTCGTTCACATCCAACCCGCGAATCAGATCGATCACGAGTCGCATCTTCCGCGGTGACTGCCGCACGTACCGTTGAACCGCTCGCGCCTCCATCGTCAGCTCTCGGACGACCGAGCGGCGGTGTGCCCACGGAAGAGCCGCGTCGGGGCGAACTCTCCCAGCTTGTGGCCCACCATGTTCTCCGACACATACACGGGAATGAACTTGTTCCCGTTGTGCACCGCGAGCGTGTGCCCCACGAACTCGGGCGTGATGGTGCTGCGCCGCGACCACGTCTTGATCACGCGCTTCTCGTTCGTGGAGTTCATCACCTGGATCTTCTCGAGGAGCGACTCCTCGACGTACGGACCCTTCTTGACGCTTCGTGCCATTACTTAGTCGCCTTCCCGCGCTTGCGGCCACGCACGATGAGCCGCGTAGATGCCTTCTTCCGACGGCGCGTCTTCCGCCCCTCCGGCTTGCCCCACGGGTTCGTCGGAGGCCGACCGCCGCTCGCCTTGCCTTCACCTCCGCCCAACGGATGATCCACGGGGTTCTTCGCCACACCGCGTACTTTGGGCCGTCGGCCGCGCCACCGCGTCTTGCCCGCCTTGCCAACCGAGGCCAACTCGTGCTCCGAGTTCCCCACCTCGCCCACCGTCGCGAGACACTCGCCACGGACCATCCGCATCTCGCCACTCCGGAGCCGAAGCGTCACGTGGTCGCCCTCCTTCGCGACGACCTGCAACGCCGCTCCCGCCGACCGACCGAGTTGTCCACCCCGACCGATCTTCAGCTCCACGTTGTGCACGATCGTGCCGAGTGGCATCTCGTGCAGCGGCAGCGCGTTCCCGATCCGAATGTCGCTTCCGGGACCCGCCACCACCTGATCCCCCACCGCCAGTCCCCGAGGGTGGATGATGTACCGCTTCTCACCGTCGACATAGGCAATGAGCGCGATCCGCGCCGTGCGGTTGGGATCGTACTCGATCGACTTCACGCGACCAGGCACCCCATGCTTCTCGCGACGGAAATCGATCCGACGGTACCGGCGCTTGTGGCCTCCCCCGCGGTGCCGCGTCGTGACGTGCCCGCGATTGTTCCGACCCCCACTCCGCTTCAAGGGCTCGGTGAGTGAGCGCTCCGGCTGGTCGGTGGTCACCTCGGCAAAATCCGACACCGAGCGAAACCGCGTGCCTGCCGTCATCGGTCGAAACTGTCTGATGCCCATCGTCAGCCCTCGAAGATCTCGATCTTGTCGCCCGGCTGCAGGGTCACGATGGCTTTCTTCCACCGGGCCCGTCGTCCCTTCGTCCGCCCCCGCCGGCGCAGCTTCGCCGGCATCTGCATCGTGCGAACCGCAACGACCGTGACCTCAAAGAGGCGCTCGATCGCCTGTCTGATTTCTTGCTTCGACGCCGTAGGATGGGCGCGGAAGGTGTACTCCAACCGGGTCGAGTAGGCCTCCGACGACTTCTCCGTCACGACCGGGGTCACGATGGTCCGGTAGAGCTCGGGCATACTCAGCTCTCCTTCCGCCCTGCGCGTGTAGCAGGTGTCTTGCTGCTACCCGTCTTCGTCGTCGTCGCGGTCTTCCGGCCGGCGGACTTCTTCGCCGTGGCCCCCCGACCCTTCGTCGCCTTTTTCGTCGTGGCCGTTTTGCGGACAGACGTCTTGCTCTTCGCACGTGACCGAGCGGTCGGCTTTGCCGCCTGGTCTCCCGGCTCCGCTGCTTCAGCCTGTACATCGGTGTCGGACGACTCGCCGACGAGCGCCTCCTGCTCGATCACCAGGTGACGAGCACGGAGAATCTCGTATGCCGTGGCTTGGGCAAACGGGCGGACGGCAACGCCGGGGATGTTTCGCGCCGAGAGCCAGACGTTCTCGCTGTGGCTTGCGGTGAGGAGGAGTACCCGCTCACCGGCGATGCCGATCTTCTCGAGCAGCGCGGCCATGGCTCGCGTTTTCGGCACTTCGGCGGCAAACCGTTCGATCACATGGACCGCCGCTTCGCGCGCGCGGGCGTTGAGCGCCGACTTGCGTGCCAGACGCCGCGCGACTCGGGGCAGCTCGATGCGATGGTCGCGCGGGGTCGGGCCGAAGGCGACGCCGCCGCCGCGCCAGTGTGGCGCCTGCATCGACCCTTGGCGCGCCCGCCCGGTTCCCTTCTGCCGCCACGGCTTGCGACCGCTCCCCGACACCGCCTGACGCGTCTTGGTCGCGTGCGTCCCCTGCCGCTGATTGGCCAAGTACGTCACGACCGCTCGGTGCAGCACTGCTTCGTTGACGACGCCATCGAACACATCCGCTGGGAGCGCGAACGTGTCCTGCCGAGCGCCGTCTACGCTGTAGCGCGGTGCCTCAGGCATGGCGGCTCTTTCCCTTCTGCTTTCGCACCATGACGATTCCCCGCATCGGGCCGGGAACCGCTCCCCGCACGAACAGGAGATGACGCTCCGGATCGACCCGGACGACGATCAGGCCGAGCGCGGTGTGGCGGACTGCCCCCATCTGGCCGGGCATTTTGCGTCCCTTGATCACGCGAGACGGATCGGTCCCGGGCCCGATCGACCCCGGCTTCCGGTGTCGCGTATTGCCGTGTGACGCCGGGCCACCGCCGATGCCGTAGCGGTGCACCACGCCTTGGAACCCGCGTCCCTTGGTGGTGCCTGTCACCTTGACGCGGTCACCATGCTCGAACTGCGCGACGTCGATCGTCTGGCCCACCGCGACGTCGGCCTCGCCCTGGGGCACGGTGCGCAGCACTCGCGGCGCCGCGTCGAGGCCGGCCTTGGCCGCGTGCCCCAACGCTGCTTTGGTGGCCCGCGTCGGACGAAGCTGCTCGAAGCCCAGTTGGACCCGATTGTCGCGCACGTCGACGACCGTGCAAGGGCCGGCCGCGATGATCGTGACCGGCACCACCACGCCGTCGTCGGTGAACACGCGCGTCATCCCGAGTTTTCGACCGAGAATGGCCCCGAGCATGTCCCTACTCCACCTTGATTTCGACATCGACGCCCGCCGGCAAATCCAGCTTGGTCAAGGCATCGACTGTCTGCGATCGCGACTCTTGAATGTCGATCAGCCGCTTATGCGTTTTCAATTCGAACTGCTCGCGGCTCTTCTTGTCGACGTGGGGGCTTCGGAGCACTGTCCATCGTTGCACCTTGCTCGGCAGCGGAATTGGCCCCGACACGTCTGCACCGGTCTTGACCGCCGTACGCACGATGTCTGCAGCCGCCTGATCGAGCACGGCGTGATCGAACCCCTTTAGTCGAATACGGATTCTGCCTAGCATCGGCGGCCTACTTCAGAATCTCGGTGACCACGCCGGCTCCGACGGTGCGTCCGCCCTCGCGGATCGCGAACCGGACGCCCTCTTCCATCGCGATCGGCGCGATCAACTCGATCAGCATCTGCACGTTGTCTCCGGGCATCACCATCTCGACGCCCTCGGGCAGCTCGATCGTTCCGGTCACGTCGGTCGTGCGGAAGTAGAATTGCGGTCGATAGCCCTTGAAGAACGGCGTGTGCCGCCCGCCCTCTTCGCGCGTGAGGACATAGACCTCAGCGTTGAACTTGGTGTGGGGGGTGATCGAGCCTGGCTTCGCGAGCACCATCCCGCGCTCGATCTCGTTCTTATCCACACCCCGGAGCAGGAGACCCACGTTGTCGCCCGCTTCGCCCTCATCGAGCAGCTTGCGGAACATCTCAACGCCTGTCACGACCGTCTTCTTCTCGGCGCCGAACCCGACGAGCTGAACCTCCTCGCTGACCTTCACTTTCCCACGCTCGATCCGGCCCGTCGCCACGGTGCCCCGGCCGGTGATGGAGAACACGTCCTCGACCGGCATCAGGAAAGGCTTGTCGATCTCCCGTTCGGGCACCGGGATGTAGGTGTCGAGCGAGTTGAGGAGCTCCCAGATCCCCTCGGTCCAGGCTTCGGACCCCTCGCCGCCCTCGATGGCCTTCATCGCCGACCCGCGAATCACCGGCACGTCGTCGCCGGGGAACTGGTAGGTCGACAGGAGCTCTCGCACCTCGAGCTCCACGAGGTCGAGCAGCTCCGGATCGTCGACCAGATCACACTTGTTGAGGAAGACGACGACATACGGCACGTTGACCTGCCGGGCGAGCAGAATGTGCTCGCGCGTCTGCGGCATCGGCCCGTCCACCGCGCTGACCACGAGGATCGCTCCGTCCATCTGCGCTGCGCCGGTGATCATGTTCTTCACGTAGTCGGCGTGCCCCGGGCAATCGACGTGGGCGTAGTGGCGATGATCCGTCGAGTACTCGACGTGCGACGTTGCGATCGTCAAGATCTTCGTCGCGTCGCGCCGGCCCTGCGACTCCGACGCCTTCGCGACCTCGTCGTACGAGATGTACTCCGCGAGGCCCTTCTCCGACGCAACCTTGGTCATCGCGGCCGTCAATGTGGTCTTGCCGTGATCGACGTGGCCGATCGTCCCGACGTTTACGTGCGGCTTCGTCCGCTCAAACTTCGCCTTCGCCATAATGCCCTGTCCCTTCTCGGTTTGGCAGTTGACGACTTACCCCCGAGCCACGCTCATGATCTCCTCGGCTCGGGCCTTCGGAACTTCCTCATAGTGTGAGAACTGCATCGTGTACACGGCGCGGCCCTGACTCAGCGAGCGCAACGTCGTCGAGTACCCGAAGAGCTCCGACAACGGAGCAGAGGCACCGATCACCTGCGCCTCGCCGCGCTGGACCATCCCGCCGATCTTCCCACGGCGGCTTGAAAGATCGCCCATGACGTCTCCCATGTAGTCGGGTGGCGTCACGACCTCAAGATCCATGATCGGCTCGAGCAAGATTGGCCCCGCCCGCTGCGCCGCCTCCTTGACGGCCATCGATCCCGCGATCCTGAACGCCACCTCGCTCGAATCGACGTCGTGGGAACTCCCGTCCACCAGCTCTACGCGGATGTCCACCATCGGATACCCAGCGAGGACCCCATTCTCCAGGGCCTGCTTGACGCCCTGCTCCACCGGACCGATGAACTCTCGAGGGATCGACCCACCAACGATCTTCTCCTCGAAGACGAACCCGGCTCCCGGACTCCCCGGCTCCAAATGGAGCACCACGTGTCCGTACTGCCCGCGCCCACCCGTCTGGCGAACGAACTTCGCCTCCACGTATTCCACGCGTTTGCGCACCGTCTCCCGATATGCGACCTGGGGCCGGCCGACATTGGCATCCACGCGGAACTCGCGCTTCATCCGGTCGACGATGATTTCCAGATGGAGCTCGCCCATTCCGGAGATGATCGTCTGCCCGGTCTCGTCGTCGGTGTGCACCCGAAACGACGGGTCCTCCTCGGAGAGCTTGGCCAGCGCCTGCGAGAGCTTGTCTTGGTCGGCCTTGGTCTTGGGCTCGATGGCCACAGAGATCACCGGCTCGGGGAACCGCATCGCTTCGAGGATGATCGGGCGGTCCTCGTCGCACAACGTATCGCCCGTGCGGGTGGCCTTGAGGCCGATGACCGCCGCGATATCGCCTGCCCGAACCGAGTCGATTTCCTCCCGCTTGTTCGCGTGCATCATGAGGAGTCGACCGATACGCTCGCGCCGATCCTGTGTGCTGTTGTAGATGTGCTCGCCCGACTTCGCCACCCCAGAGTACACGCGGAAGAACGTGAGGCGCCCGACGTACGGGTCCGTCATGATCTTGAACGCGAGCGCTGAGAACGGCTCCTCGTCAGACGACTCGCGTGACGCCGGTGTCTCGTCGTGGTGTGGAAGATGGCCGTTGATCGCCTTTACTTCCTTCGGACTCGGCAAGTAGTCGATCACGGCATCGAGGAGCCGCTGCACACCCTTGTTCTTGAACGCCGCTCCGCAGAGGACGGGCACCACCGCCCCGCGAATCGTCGCGGCGCGCACTGCCTTCCGCACCTCAGCCTCGGTCAGCACCTCGCCCTCGAGGTACTTGTGCAGCAACTCGTCGTCGTGCTCCACGCAGCGCTCGATGAGCTCGTGGCGGAGTGATGCCACCGTGTCACGAAACGCGTCCGGCACCGGGCCCTCCACCCAGTTGGTGCCGAGTGACTCGGTGTCGTACACCACCTCGACCTGCCGGATGATATCGATCAACCCGGTGAACAGCTCGCCTGACCCCAAGGGGTATTGAACCGGGAGCGCCTTCACACCGAGCCGCTCACGCATCATCGTCACGCAGCGGTCGAAGTCGGCACCGACACGGTCCATCTTGTTGACGAACGCGATTCGCGGGACGCCATACCGATCGGCCTGGCGCCACACCGTCTCCGTCTGCGGCTCGACACCGGCCACTCCGTCGAGGACGGCAATCGCGCCATCGAGCACTCGCAACGAGCGTTCGACCTCGACCGTGAAATCGACGTGCCCCGGCGTATCGATGATGTTCACCCGGTACAGGTCGTCGGACCGTTTCCAGAACGCCGTCGTCGCCGCCGACGTGATCGTGATCCCGCGCTCCTGTTCCTGCTCCATCCAGTCCATGGTGGCCGTGCCCTCATGGACCTCGCCGAGCTTGTACGTCCGCCCGGTGTAGTACAGGATACGCTCGGTCGTCGTCGTTTTGCCGGCATCAATGTGCGCCATGATGCCGATATTGCGAATGCGCTCTAGCGGTGTCGTTCGATCCATATCTCGTCGGTTCCGTGCAGCAAAAATGCGGGGCGACCGTCACCCGCACCGGGCAGGTCTCGCTCCGCCAACGTCGGACGCGCTCGCGCCGCGACGGGGCCGCTGCGTCTTGCGGCCCGCTGATCTAGTTAGGTCACCACCGGTAGTGCGCGAAGGCGCGGTTCGCCTCCGCCATCCGGTGCGTGTCCTCTTTCTTCTTGATCGTGTTGCCCTCGCTGCGCGCGGCCAAGATGAACTCCGCCGCGAGCCGCTCTGACATCGTCTTCTCGTGCCGCGAGACAGCGGTGTCCTTCAACCACCGCATGCCCAGCGAGGTCCGCCGCTCAGGCCGCACCTCTATCGGCACCTGGTACGTCGCACCGCCAACCCGCCGGCTCTTCACCTCGAGCACCGGCTTTGCATTGGCGAGCGCCTGCTTGAACACCTGCACCCCCGGCTGCCCCGTCCGTTGCTCGATCAGGTCCATCGCATCGTAGAACAGCCGCTCCGCCACCGATTTCTTGCCCCGCTCCATCAGATGATTGATGAACCGCGACACGGTCTGGCTGTCGTAACGCGGATCGGCCGGCAATGGGCGTCGAATCGCCTTCTTGCGACGGCTCATCGAACTCCATCCTTCGGCCGCTTCGCGCCGTATTTCGAGCGGCGCTGCTTCCGGTCGGCGACACCAGCGGCATCCAGCGTGCCGCGGATGATGTGGTACCGCACGCCCGGCAGGTCCTTCACGCGCCCGCCCCGGATCAGGACGATCGAGTGCTCCTGGAGATTGTGGCCCTCACCCGGGATGTATGCCGTCACCTCGAAGCCGTTCGTGAGCCGCACGCGCGCCACCTTGCGGAGTGCGGAGTTCGGCTTCTTGGGCGTCGTGGTGTACACCCGGGTGCACACGCCGCGCTTCTGCGGATTACTGCGAAGCGCCGGCGCCTTCTCCTTGGCCTCCATTTGCCGGCGACCTTGCCGGACGAGCTGGTTGATCGTGGGCATCCTGATCCTGAAAAAAAGGCTGATTTTCCAGAGAACGAGAAGCTTAGCCGCCCCCTCCATAGGGGTCAAGCCCCACGGGCCCCGGCTGCCAGTACTGGCTCCCCGCCGTCCCACTACCCACCTTTCGCCCATGGAGACCCGAAGCCCCGCGTGACCGATCTTCTTGGTCGGCTCCAGACCGCGCTCGGCGAGCACTACCGAGTGACCCGCAGCCTCGGTGCGGGCGGCATGGCGACCGTGTTCCTGGCCGAGGAGCGGCACCCCGCCCGCCTCGTCGCGATCAAGGTCCTCCGGCCAGACCTCGCGCACGCCGTGGGATCCGAACGGTTTCTCCGCGAAGTGGACACCGTCGCCACCCTGGCCCACCCCCACATTCTGCCCATCCACACTGCCGGCGAGGCCGACGGACTCTTGTACTATGTAATGCCCTACGTCGAGGGCGAATCGCTGCGCGACGTCCTCGAGCGGGACACGCAGCTCGACCTCGACAAGGCCCTCCAGATTGTGAGGAACGTGGCCGATGCGCTCCAGCACGCGCACGATCATGGCGTGATCCATCGGGACGTCAAGCCGGAGAACATCCTGCTCCAATCGGGCCACGCCGTGGTCGCCGACTTCGGCATCGCACGCGCGGTCAGGGCAGCCGCTGGCGAGCGCCTCACGGAGACGGGCATCGCACTCGGCACGCCGACGTACATGAGCCCTGAGCAGGCGGGCGGCGAGGAGGTCGACGCGCGCAGTGATGTCTACAGCCTCGGCTGTCTCGTCTACGAAATGCTCGCCGGAGTTCCACCGTTTGTCGGTCCCACTGCCCGCGTGGTGCTGGCACGGCACGC
Organism: Gemmatimonadota bacterium; assembly: GCA_039591795.1. Taxonomy (GTDB): domain Bacteria; phylum Gemmatimonadota; class Gemmatimonadetes; order Gemmatimonadales; family GWC2-71-9; genus JBDHCY01. The sequence goes on from JBDHCY010000052.1 coordinate 12,569, forward strand.
CATCGATCCCGTGCCGCCGCTGACCAGCGCGCGACCAGGACTCCCCGCGCACATTCCAGCGGCCGTGGAGCGAGCGCTCGCGAAGGTCCCGGCCGACCGATGGCCACACGTGGCCGCGCTCGCGCGCGCCCTCTCCGACCCAGGCCGTGGTAGCGGGCCGGTGTCGCATACCGCGACGGCCGGGGCCCCGTCCATCGCCGTCCTCCCCTTCACCAACATGAGCGCCGACCAGGAAAGCGAGTACTTCACCGACGGGATCACCGAGGACGTGATCAATGCGCTCAGCAAGGTTGGTGCTCTGAAGGTCGCGTCACGAACCTCGGCGTTCGCCTTCAAGGGCGCCAGCCTCGACAGTCGAGAGATTGGCCGGAGGCTGAACGTCGCGACCCTCCTCGAGGGGAGCGTGCGCCGCGCGGGGAACCGGTTGCGAGTCACCGCGCAGCTCATCGACGTCGGTAGCGGATATCACCTCTGGTCCGAGCAATACGACCGCGAGATGCACGACGTGTTCGCGATCCAGGATGAGATCTCGCGCGCGATCGTGAATAAGCTGGAGGGGCAGCTGACCGCGGGCGTGACGCCCCTGGTCCGTCGTCAAACTGACGACCTCGAAGCCTACAACCTCTATCTCAAGGGACGGTACCACTGGAACCGCCGCGGCGCCGGGCTGCAGACCGCGCGCGACTGTTTCGTCGAAGCCATTGCGCGGGACCCCAACTACCCAGCCGCCCACAGCGCGCTCGCCGACTCCCTGGCCTTGCAGGGGTGGTATCGCTACGTGGCGCCGGCTGAGGCGTTTCCCCTCGCCGAAGCGGCGGCGCAGCGCGCGCTCGAGCTCGACGGAACGCTGGCGGAGGCGCACACGTCCCGGGCGTTCGTGCTCATGCTTTGGGACTGGGCCTGGGACGAGGCGGAGGAGTCCTTCCGACGCGCCATGGCACTCAATCCCGGCTACGCGACCGCGCACCATTGGTTCGCTGAACTGCTCATGGTGCGGGGGCGCCTCGACGAGGCGATCGCGCACTCCAAACGTGCCCTCCAGCTCGATCCGCTGGGCCTCATCATCCACGTTCTACTCGGCATGTCGTATTACTTCGCCCGCCGCTTCGAGGATGCCGTCGCCGAATGTTCCAAGACCCTCGACATGGAAGAGTCATTTGCCCCGGCGTACATCTGGCTGGGCCTCGCGCACCTTCAGCTCCACAACACCGCGGACGCCGAAGCGGCGTTCCGGCGAGAGATGGAGCTCTCTCCGGGACGCGCTTCCCCGACCGCGTACCTCGCCGCGACCCTGGCGAGAGCGAATCGGGCGGACGAGGCCCGGAGTATCCTCGCCGAGCTGACTGCGCATGCGAGGGGAGCGTTCGTCTCCACGTTCGACTTCGCTCTGATCCACTTCGCGCTCGGCGACGACGACGAGGCGTTCCGCTGGCTGGACCGCGCGTGTGTCGAACGGGCTAGCTGGCTCCCGTGGCTCGGAGTGGACCCGTTCTTCGATCACGTGCGTGATGACCCCCGATTCCGACACGTGCTTCAGCAGCTGGGGCTCGGCCAGTGAGCGACGATCCGACGGCGGGCCAGGCCGCCTGGCCAATCGAGCTGGCCGACGTCTCCGCCGCGCGCGACCGCATTACACCACATCTCGCAGTCACGCCACTCCGCCAGTACCCCGAGCTCGACGCCGCCGCGGGGGGCGGGATCGAGATTCTCGTCAAGCACGAAAACCACCACCCCACCAATTCGTTCAAGGTCCGGAACGCGTTCTCGGCACTCACGGCGCTGAGGGAGCCCGAACGACGGCGCGGGGTCATCGCCGGCACTCGCGGGAACCACGGACAGGGGTTGGCGTTCGCCGGACGGGCCCTTGGGATCCCTGTCACCGTCTGCGTGCCTCATGGCAACGTGGCCGACAAGGATCGCGCGATGCGTGGTTACGGTGCCGAAGTCATCGAGGGTGGGCAGGACTACGATGATGCTGCCGCGGAGGCCGACCGGCTGGCGCGGGAGCGCGGTCTGACGCTCGTGCACTCCACCAACAATCGCGAGGTGCTCGCGGGTGCCGGCACGATCACGCTGGAGGCGCTGGAGCAAGACTCCTCGTTCGAGGCCGTCGTGATGGCAATCGGAGGAGGTTCGCAGGCGGTGGGTGCGCTCACTGTGCTGCGGGCGCTGCAGCCGGACGTCGCCGTGTACGGAGTGCAGGCCGAGGGTGCGCCTGCGGTGTACGAGTCGTGGCGGGCGGGCCAGGCGGTCACGCTTCCCGACGCGCGGACGTTTGCCGACGGCATTGCCACCCGGAGTGCATACCATATGACGTTGCCGGCCTTGCGCGCCGGGCTAGCCGACTTCGTCACGGTAACCGATGACGAAATCGGGACGGCGCTGCGCCTGCTCCTATCGACAACACACAATCTCGTCGAAGGTGCTGGTGCCGCCGGTCTTGCCGGCCTGCTCAAGCTTGGTGGCGTGCTCGCGGGCAGACGGGTGCTGATCGTCCTCTCAGGAGGCAACATCGCGCAGCCGATGCTGCGGAAGCTGCTCAACGAACAGCACTAGTCTGCCGGCGTCGGCGCTGGCGCAGCTTCGAGCTGCGGGGCGATCCCCATCTCGGGCGGCGGAGCTGGCGGCTCGAAGCCCGCTGGCGGTTGCACCTCGATATCGTGATACCGATAGATACCGGTTCCCGCCGGGATCAGGTGGCCGATGATGATGTTCTCCTTGAGCCCCAGGAGATCGTCGCGCGCACCGCGGATCGCCGCGTCAGTGAGCACGCGGGTCGTTTCCTGGAACGACGCCGCCGAGATGAACGACTGGGTCGTGAGGCTCGCCTTCGTGATGCCGAGCAGGAGCGGCTCCGACGTAGCCGGCTGTTTCTTGGCCTTCACCACTCGTTCGTTCTCGTCGCGGAACGGCACCTTGTCCACGTGCTCGCCCTCGAGGAAGCTCGTTTCGCCAGGATCGACGACGCGCACCTTTTGGAGCATCTGACGGACGATCACGCCGATGTGCTTGTCGTTGATCTTCACGCCCTGGAGCCGGTAGACCTCCTGAACTTCGTTCAACAGGTACTCCTGCACGGCGCGTGGCCCTTTGATCCGCAAGATGTCATGCGGATTGACTGGCCCCTCGGTGAGACGATCGCCCGCGCGCACGCGGTCGCCCTCGTGCACGCGCAAGTGCTTGCCTGAAGGCACCTCGTAGAGCTGCGCTTCACCCTCCTCCGGATACACGAAGATCTCGCGCTTGCCCCGTTTCACGTCACCGAAGCGCACGGTGCCGTCGATCTCCGAAATCGTGGCCGGATCCTTCGGTCGGCGCGCCTCGAACAGCTCGGCCACCCGGGGCAGGCCGCCCGTGATGTCACGAGTCTTGTAGGCCTCGCGCGAGATCTTAGCGAGGGTCTGCCCTGCGTAGACGTCGCCTCCATCCTCGACGGTGAGCTGCGCCCCCTCGGGGATGACGAAGTCTCTTACGCGCCGGGCCTTCCCGCTCTTGACGCGGACGATCTCGATATGGGGGTGGAGCTTCTTGTCCCGATCTTCGATGATGACCTGCTGGCGCAGGCCTGTGAGGTCGTCGAACTCCTCACGCATGGTCTCGTCTTCGACGATGTCCACGAAGCGCACCTCACCAGGCACGTCCGCGATGATCGGGCTGGTGTACGGGTCCCACGTGAACAGCTCGCCGTCTCGGCTCACCCGCTGACTGTCGGACACCTTGAGCTCCGCGCCAAGGGGCACATGGAACCGCGAGTGCACCGGCAGCAACGCCGCTTGGTCGGACTCGGCCGGGCCGCCCCCGCCGGCGGACGCACGGAGCACGAGCTCTCCGTCGTAGCCCGTCACGACCCTGCGTCCGTCGGGTGTCTCCACCAGCTGGAGCCGGTCGCCGTACTCCACGAGACCGGCGACCTTCGTCTTGCGAACCGTCTGCTCGGCGATCCGCGCGGCGGTGCCGCCGATGTGGAACGTACGGAGCGTGAGCTGTGTGCCCGGCTCGCCGATCGACTGTGCGGCCAGAATGCCGACCGCTTCGCCAAGGTCGACCATCAG
>JBDHCY010000053.1:0-16574 GCA_039591795.1 Gemmatimonadota bacterium
GCAGACGGCGTCGCTCTACTACTCCGACGAGCCGGACGGGATCCGCGACCGCGCGCAGCGTCAGGGCAAGGTGCTGTCGTTCAACAACATCCTCGACATGGACGCAGCCGTTTTCGCGTTGAGCGCGTGGCCCAGGCGGCCGGCGTGCGTGATCATCAAGCACACGACGCCGTGTGGCCTCGCGGTGGGCGGGTCGGCGCACGATGCCTACCAGCGCGCGCTCGCCACCGATCCCCTTTCCGCATTCGGCGGCGTCGTGGCCTTCAACACGGTCGTCGACGAAGCCACAGCCAGCGCGATGGCAGACCAGTTCGTCGAGGTGGTGGTCGCACCGGCATTCCATGCGGAAGCGCTTGCAGTATTCAAGCCGAAGAAGAACATGCGCGTGATCGAGCTGCCGCTGCACGAAGACCGGGGGCTCGACTTCAAGCGGATACGTGGAGGGATGCTCGTCCAAGAGCGTCTTCGGGTGCAGCTCGTGTCAGATGGGTGGACCGTGCCGACCAAGCGGCAGCCCACCGAGCAGGAGTGGCTCGATCTTCGGTTTGCGTGGGGTGCGGTGGCGGCGGTGAAATCGAACGCGATCGTCCTCGCGCGCGACGAAGCGGCGATCGGGATCGGCGCCGGTCAGATGAGTCGTGTCGATGCCGTCCAGCTCGCTCTGGAGAAGTGCCGCGCACAGGAGCACGACCCGGCTGGAGCCGTGCTCGCATCGGATGCTTTTTTCCCATTCCGCGACGCGGTGGACGCTGCGGCGGCCGCCGGCGTCAACGCCATCATTCAACCCGGTGGCTCGGTGCGCGACGCTGAAGTCCTCGCCGCGGCAGATGAGCTCGGGATCGCGATGGCCCTCACTGGAACGCGCCAATTCCGCCACTGATCCGATGAACGAACGACCCCCGTACCGGTTGGCGATCCTCGCCTCGGGCCTTTCCTTCGTGCTCTACGTGCTGACGCTCGCGCCGACCACGCAGTTCTGGGACACGTCGGAGTACATCGCGGCGGCGTACGTGCTCGGGATTCCCCACCCGCCCGGGAATCCCCTGTTCGTGCTGCTCGCACACGTCTGGGGCGACCTGTTGGTCTTCATCCAGCCGTACGCGGCTCGCATCAACTTGTTCGCCGCCACGACGAGCGCGGTTGCGACGGGGTGCTGGTTCTTGATCGGCGAGCGGTGGCTTCGCCCCATCGTGCCCGTGCGGACGGTCCGACTCCTCACGGCGGGGGCCGGCGCGCTGGTCGCGGCGACCACGTTCACCGTGTGGAATCAGTCGGTGGTGAATGCGAAGGTCTACACCGTGAGCCTCATGTCGACCGCCCTGATCCTCTGGCTCGGTGTGCGTTGGTCCGACCTGAAGCCCGGACCGGTCCGAGACCGACTCCTTCTCGTCATCCTGTACCTCCTCGCGCTCACCTCCACCAACCACATGATGGGCGTCCTCGTCGGGTCGGCGGTCATCGTACTGGGTGGTCTGGTGCTCTGGGAGGAGGGCGCGCTCGAGGGCGAGCGGGCCGGGGAGTGGGCGAAGGGCGCGGTCGTCGCCACGGGCTGCGCCGTGCTCATCTCGCTCGGCATGGAAGACATGCGCATCGTCGTCGCCGCAGGGGTCGCCTTCGGTGCGGCCGTCCTCCTGGCGGGATACACGGGCTCCTACGCGTTCGCGGCGCTCGCGGTGCTGGCCGTGGCGGTCGGGCTCTCGGTGAACGGAATGCTCCCCATCCGCGCAGCCCATTTCCCACCCATCAACGAGGGGGAGCCAACTACCTGGCCGGCGCTTCGCGATGTGCTCACTCGGGAGCAGTACGGCAAGGGGCCGCTCTCGGAGCGGCAAGCCGACATCGGGGCGCAATACGGACTCTACTGGCAGTATTTCACGTGGCAGTGGAGCCGGGCGTGGCAGCTCCGCTGGCCGGAGATCGGCGCGTCGATCGGCAATGCCGTGGGGGTCGTGTTCGCGGCGCTCGGTCTCTTGGGTGCCTGGCGTCACTTCAAGGCCGACTGGCGGCACGCCCTCGCGATGACGGCGCTGCTATTCACGTTGGTCGGCGTCCTCGTCTACTATCTCAACTTCAAGTACGGGTACTCTCAGCTCCTCGCCCAGGCCGAGCTCCTGCGCGAGGTTCGCGAGCGAGACTACTTCTTCCTCGCCTCGTTCGGGGCGTGGGGTGTGTGGGTCGGCCTCGGCATTGCAACACTGCTCGAGTGGGTCCGCGAAGCGCTCTCCGAGCGCGTGGGGGCGGACCGGGCGTGGCGGCTGGCGACTCCCGTGCTCCTGATCGCCTTCATTCCGCTCATCGGCAACTGGCGGGCTGCCTCGCGCGCCGGCGAGACACTCGCTCGCGATTTCGCCGTCGATCTCCTGAACGGGCTCGAGCCGTACGCCATTCTCGTCACCGCCGGTGACAACGATACGTTCCCGCTGTGGTACGCCCAGGAAGTCGAAGGCGTGCGGCGGGACGTCACGGTGCTCAATCTCTCGCTGGGGAACACCGACTGGCACCTCAAGCAGCTTCAGCGGCGGCCGGTCGAGCCCTACGACGTCGAGCGCGGCCCCGCCCTCTTCGCCGATCGCGAGTGGCCGGTGCCCGAGGGCTCGCTGTTCCGAGGTTGGACGCTGCCACAGCTCGACAGCCTCCCACTTTTCGTTCCGATCGACCGGCCGCGGGGGTTCACCGCGGGCACGCTGTCGGTCGTCATCGATCCGGCGCGACTCCCACAGGGGCTCATCGACCGCGCGACACTCGCCGTGCTGCAGACCATCCGCGATCACCTCGGGCGGCGCCCCATCTACTTCTCGCGCACGGCGGGCGGGATGCCCGATCAGATCGGCCTCGGAGCCTACCTCGTGAGCGAAGGGTTCGGTCGGAGGCTCCGGGCAGTGCCGGTGCAACCGAGCGACTCGGTGGTGAGCGTCCCCGGCTACGGGTTCCTCGACGTGCCCCGCACCTCCGAGCTTCTCTGGGAGGTGTACCACGGCGACACGGCTGCGCGTCCGCGACCCTTTGGGTGGGTCGACCACCCGTCGGAAGGAATCATCACCCTGTACGCGATCGGGTACGCGGCGCTCGCGGAGGCGCTCCGAACCACGGACTCGACGCTCTCGGCAAGGAGCAGCGTCCGGGCCGACTCGGTGCTCGCGAATACGTCATTCGGGCGCCGGCAGGGGCTGGCGCCGCTCGACTGAGCAGGACCGAGGCAATCGCTACTGCACACGTCCGACGGGCCAGGTCACACGACCTGGCCCGTCTTGTCTCGTCCGGACCGCTCGACGGCGGACGCCGCGCGTCACATCCCGATCGGGAATCCAAACTCGGCAGTTACGGACAGCACCTTGTTCTTGACGTCGGGGTCGCCAGTGATGTCGATGATCTTCGCGAGCCCTACGTTGTACCGCACCGCGACGGCCAGGTTGCCCGGACCGACTGGAAACCCCAAGCCACCGCCGAACAGAATGCCGAAATCGGTACTCTTCATCTTGATGGGCTCGCCCAACGCCTGCTCGAGCATCGGATCGTCGCACTGGACGTCCACGGAGGTCCCACCCTCTTGTCCGCTGAGCTTACAGTTCAGGTTGAACGATATTGAGGGACCGGCGTAGATGACCGGACGGATGCCCGACCCCTGCACTGGAATGGTCAAACCGAGAAGGAGAGGAACTTCGAGGTAGTCGGTTTTGAACGTGACGTCGACTCCCTGCTCACTCAGCTTCCACCCCTTCTGCGTGTAGATGGCCTCGGGCCGGAGCCAGAACATCCCACCGAGCTGAATCGACAGGAACCCCCCGCCGAAGAAACTGGTCCGGCTGTTGATGCCGCTCGCATCGGAGCCGCCCCAGGTGGCGGAGTTGAGCCCGGCGATTGGGCCGACAGTGAGCTTTGGAACTTGTGCGCCTGCGGTCGAAGACAGCGCCGCCATCATCAACCCGACGCCCAGTACCGTCGTCAGTCTGCGCATCGCTCGCCTCCATCGTGGATCGTACGTAGGTGGATTGCCCGAATGGGCTTGACGTAACCACATGTCGCGGAAGCGATGCGCCGGGTCGCGCAACCTGGCCCATCTCCCGCCAAGACCCCGCTTGCGTCGCAGAAGGCCAGGCTAGCCCTCACGGCGTGAAGAAAGAGTGAAAGCGGCATGAATGGGACATCGTTGCGATCGAGGCCGCCCGGCCTGCACGACCGGACGGCCTCGCGGCGGAATCGAGCGGTTGCTCAGTCCACGAGCAAGCGGAGGAACACGGGCTTCCCTTCAGCCAGCGACAGCCGAGCCGCCGCGGTCACGGCATTCTGACGCGCTACCTCGTCGGCGTCGGTCGCAACGAAGAGCATCGGGCTCTCCGTCGGGACGGCGGCCGTGCCGCCCGCCGCGCACGTCACCTTGATCGACATCGGTGTGTAGATGCCGAACGTCAGGAACCCGACCAGCTGGTTCAGGAACGAGAGCTGCGTTTCGACCTGAGCGACTCCCGACGTGCATTGCGACGCGGTCTCTACGGTTTTCGGTGGGACGAGTCCCAAGATCCATCCGGATGCCCAGGCGTTCTCGACCGTTTCCGCCGACGCGGGGCGGCCGGTGTCGATCGTGGCATGATGGCAGTCGACCGTGAGGCAGACTGCCAGCAGCAGCCCGCCAAAACGCATCGTGCGCATAGTCATGGAATGCACTCCTGGTTGGTAGACATGGAGTCTGCGGCGTAGACGCTCATCGTGCCGCTCCGATCGCCATTCCCATGTACACATTCCTTGGAGGGGCCGGCTCGTAGTACCGGCCACCGCGCGCGTTCACGACCACCGAGGCCGCGTACCGCGCGCTGAAGAGATTCAGCACCCCGGCAAATGGGGCGACGCGCCAACCCGCAAGCTGCCCTTCCCACCCAACGCGCACGCCGGTCGCCGTCCACGCATCGTTGCGCGCGTCGTTCCCGTCATCGACGTAGTACGACGAGCTGTGGGTGACGTCCAATCCGCCCCAGAGGCCGGCGGGCCCATCGTAGCGAAGCCCGAGGTGCGCGTAGTGCCGGGGAACGCCGGGCAGCTCGTTGCCGTCGAGCGTGTCGGTCACACCGGCGGCCGAGACCCGATACTCACGAAAGGCATGCGCGGTATAGGCATAGGCCGCTACCACGGCGAGCTGGGACGCGGGTACGATGGTCGCCTCCAGCTCGATCCCCCGATGCCATGACGAGCCGGCGTTCCGGAAGAACCGCTCGTTCGGCGCGCCGGGCACCTCGAAGGGAATCAGCTCGTCGCGCACGTCGCTCACGTATCCAGCCACGGCGTAGCGCATGCGGGCGCCCACGATGCCGCGCAATCCGAGCTCGTAGTTGATCGCCCGCTGGGGCTCGAGGTCGGGATTGAATCCGCCCGCCCCCTCGGGTCGGTTGGCGAGTTCGGTGGTCGTCGGCGTCTCGAACGAGGTGCTGATGCTCGCATAGGGCGCGAGACCCGGCGCGAGCGCGTACGAGACCCCCGCACTCCACGAGACCGCATCCATGATCCGCTCGCCCGAGTCGTCGCCGTCGGCGAGCAATCGATCGTCCGCCCGAAAGGCCACGCGGTCGTAGCGCAACCCTGCCGTGAGCGTCGCTTTGTCCCGGAGGGGAAGGCTCGCTTGCAGGAACGGGCCCAGCTCGCGGACCCGTTCTTGTTGATCGAGCAGCACTTCGGTCCGATCGGTGCTCTCCTCTCGGCGGTCGTCGCGCTGCCACTGGGCGTCGAGCCCCGCGCTCATTCGAACCTCGGTGCTGCCCAGATGCACGGGAAGGGTGGCTGTGGCCCGTCCTCCCCATGCCTCTCGGTCGAGCGCGATGTACCGGAACGCGAGCGGGTTGTCGAGCTTCCGACCCAGGCCGAACACCGCCGCGTCGAGCTCCCCACCTCCCGCGAGCCGGTGACCGGCCGCGACCGAGGCCTGCCATTGGTCGACCGCCTTTCCCGCCCCGGCCGCGACGTTGCGCGGATCGGCCTGACTCGGATCGTCGGCGAACTGCGCCGCCGTCAGCGCCCCAGGGTTCAGGAGCTCCGGGCTGTCGTTCACTCGCGCGGACAGCGTGAGGCGCGAGCGGTTGCCGATGGGCTGCACCAGTCGACCGCTGAACTGCGTGATCTCGGCTGTGGAGTGCTGGCGAAACCCGTCGGTCGTGGTGCGGGCGAGACTGATCTGCGCGCCGCCACGCCCGATGGGCACGCCGCCACCCGCCTGCCACTTCACGAGCCCGTATTCGCCAAAGGTCACGCGGGCACTCGGCGTGGCGCGATCGACACCCGGGTCCGTGCTCCAAAGCGCGATCACCCCACCCGAGGCGTTTCCGTAGAGACTCGATGACGACCCGCGCAGCACTTCGACTCGCTCGATCTCGCCAAGCTCGAGATTCGAGAGCTGCCCCTGCCCGTCCGGAAGCGTTTGCGGGACACCGTCGAGGAGAACCTTGACCCCACGCACGCCAAACGCGGATCGGGAGCCGAATCCCCGAATCGAGATCCTCTGATCGAGCGAGTAGTTGTAGCGGTTCGCCACCAAGAGGCCGGGCACAGCCACCATCGACTCGTCGAGCCCCAAGCCCGGTCGGCCGCGGAGCAGCTGATCCCGCCCGGTGCGGGAAACCGCGTAGGTGACGTCGCCGAGCAGCGTCGGAGCTCGGGTCACGGTGACTTGAACGGAGTCGAGGAGGTAAGCGCGCGTCGTGTCGTGGCCCGCGCTGTCCTGCTGGGCCCGTTGTGCGGCGACCGGCGCTGCGAAAAGCAGGACCGCCGCGCACGCAACGATCGACGCGTCGGCGGGGCGCGGCACGAGGCGCGCGCGGGAGAAGGGAGACGTCATTCGAGCGGGTGTAGATGAGGACATCGGCAGTGGCGCAGGACGCTACGGGCGGCCTCGTTGGGTGTCAAGCAATCTCGCTTGACAGCCCCCCTGCGCGCCACAAATTCCGGACGACAGGTGCACCGCAGCACCCATTTGCTCCCTCTCTTTGGACAACCGATGAGCAACCCCTCGTTGATGGTAGTGGCCCTGACGCTCTTGGTAGCGCCAACAGCCACCGCCCAAGTTGACGGTCCTGGACCGTCTTCGACCGTCTTGCACCGTCTTTCACCGTCTTCCACCGTCCTCGACCATCCCCCACTACCCCCCGACTACCCCTTCCTCGCTCGCGGGCGCCACGTCATCGGCATCGAGGTTGGGCTGCTCAGTCGAACGTCGACCACCACCACCACTTCGGGCAGCGGTGTTGCCACTGACACCCGCGTGACGGGCTTCATTGGCGCGCTCCGCTATGGGTATTGGGCCGGCCAGTACTGGACGGTCGGGGTCAGTGTCGGCGTCATCGCCGCGGAGGCGAGCGCTTCGGCCGGCGTTGGCGAGACGCGGTCCGAATCGGCGGCCGTGGTGCCGCTCCTCGTCGCCTTTCGGTTCTACCCTCCACAGCTCGCCCTGAGCTCGTCGCTCAGACTCTATGGGTCGTTCGCGGTCGGCCCGTATCTCGGTTTCGCGACCAACACCGTCGTGGGAACGAGTATCGCGAGCGAGACGGTCTCCGAGGCGGCTTTCGGCGCCCGCGCCAGAGCCGGGGCGGACCTCTTCGCGGGCACGCATGTTCTGCTGGGATTCAGCGTGGGGTACAACTTCGTCTCGGACTTCGACCGCGACATCGGGAGCGACCGCAACTACAGCGGCCTCGAGCTCGCGCTCGGTCTCGGGTTCGTGTTCGGCTCTGGTCGCCCGTAAGTCGGTCCGGAGGGGCTTCCGTCGCACTCGGTGAGCACACCCGAGCGCCCGGCGGCACCATGCTATATTGACCGAAGGGAACCCGATAAGAGCTCGCATTCGAATGCCACTCGACGCCTTTCATCCAGCCGTTGCCAGCTGGTTCGCCGACCGGTTCGGCGCGCCGACGGTGCCCCAGGTGCGGGGCTGGGAGGCGATCCGCTCGGGACGCGACACGCTGATCGCGGCGCCAACCGGCTCGGGAAAGACACTCGCCGCCTTCCTCCACGCGATCGACGAGCTGTTGCGCGAGGCGCAGAACGGTCCGCTGCCGGACGAGACGCGGGTCGTGTACGTCTCACCTCTCAAGGCCCTCTCGAACGACATCCACAAGAACCTCGCCGAGCCGCGTCGCGAGATCCGTCGGGTGCTGGAGTCGATGTGCCTCCCGGACGCGAAGATCACGGCTGCCGTCCGCACCGGCGACACGCCGCAAGGGGAGCGGCAGGCGATGGTGCGGACGCCGCCCCACATCCTGGTCACGACGCCCGAGTCGCTCTACTTGCTCCTCACGGCCGAGCGGGGGCGGGCCCTGCTCGGGAGCGCGCGGACGGTGATCGTCGATGAGATCCACGCGGTGGTGCAGGACCGCCGCGGAGCGCATCTCGCCCTCTCACTCGAGCGGCTCGACCACGTGGCCGGCCGCCGGCTCCAGCGCGTCGGCCTGTCTGCGACCCAGCGGCCGATCGAGGATGTCGCTCGCTTCCTGGTCGGGAGCAGCCGCGGTGCGGCCGGCGAGACGCCCGACTGCACGATCGTCGACGAGGGCCACCAACGAGCGACCGACCTCGCGGTGGAGGTGCTCCCGACGCCACTCGAAGCCGTGATGTCGGGCGAGGCCTGGAGCGAGGTCTACGATCGACTGGCGGAGCTGATCGAGGCCCACGACACGACGCTCGTGTTCGTGAATACGCGGCGGCTCGCGGAGCGCGTCACCCATCAACTCGCAGAGCGTTTGGGGGAGGAGCACGTTGCCGCACACCACGGCAGCCTCTCCCGCGAGCGCCGGCTCGATGCCGAAGAGCGGCTCAAGAGTGGCACGTTACGCGCCTTGGTCGCCACGGCATCACTCGAGCTTGGCATCGACATCGGCACGGTGGAGCTGGTCTGCCAACTCGGCTCACCCCATCGCATCGCGGCGCTGCTCCAGCGGGTGGGGCGCTCGGGACACACCGTGCACGGCACGCCGAAGGGACGGCTCTTCCCGCTGACCCGAGACGACCTCGTCGAATGCGCGGCACTCGTTCGCGCCGCCCGATGCGGCGCACTCGATCGCATCGTCATCCAGGAAAAGCCTCTCGACGTCCTCGCACAGCAGATCGTGGCCGAGACTGCGAGCGAGGAGTGGAAGGAAGATGCACTCTTCGAGCTGCTTCGAGGTGCCTGGCCCTACCGGAAGCTCGCGCGCGCGGAGTTCGGCGAGGTCATCGAGATGGTGGCGCGGGGATTCACGACCAGGCGCGGCAGGCGGGGCGCACTCGTCCACCGCGACGCGATCCACGGTGTGCTCCGTGGCCGCCGGGGAGCCAGGCTGCTGGCCATCACCTCTGGCGGAGCCATTCCAGACAACGCCGACTATCGGGTGGTGCTCGAGCCGGAAGGCACGTTCGTCGGCACGCTGAACGAAGACTTCGCCATCGAGAGCTCTGCGGGCGACATCTTTCAACTCGGCAACACGTCGTGGCTGATCCTGCGGATCGAATCGGGCACGGTGCGCGTCGCCGATGCCCATGGGCAACCCCCCACCATTCCCTTCTGGTTCGGGGAAGCGCCCGGACGGAGCCCCGAGCTCTCGGAAGAAGTCTCGGACGTCAGGGCAGCCGTCGCCTCGAGCCTGCCCGACCGGGCCGCGGCCGCCGAGTGGCTCACTCGCGAGACTGGGCTCGAAACGGCTGCCTCCAGCCAGATCGCGCACTACCTCGACGAATCGCGTCAGATCCTGGGGACCGTGCCCACGATCCAGACGCTCGTGCTCGAGCGCTTCTTCGACGAGGCGGGCGGCATGCAGCTCGTCCTCCATGCGCCGTTTGGGAGTCGTGTGAACCGCGCGTGGGGACTGGCCCTGCGGAAGCGCTTCTGTCGCGGGTTCAACTTCGAGCTGCAGGCGGCGGCAACCGAGGAGGGAATCCTGTTGTCGTTGGGGCCACAGCATTCATTCCCGCTCGACGACGTATTCCATTATCTGCACCCGGACTCGGTCCGCGAGATCCTGGTGCAGGCGCTCCTCGATGCGCCGGTCTTCCAGACGCGCTGGCGTTGGAACGGCACCCGGGCTTTGGCCATCCCGCGGGCCCGCGCCGGCCGCCAAGTGCCTGCACAGATCCAACGCATGATGGCCGAGGACCTTCTCGCCGCCGTCTTCCCCGATGCCGCGGCCTGTCTCGAGAACATCGCGGGCGACCGAGCGATCCCCGATCATCCGCTCGTGCGGCAGACGATCGACGACTGTCTCGTCGAGGCGATGGATATCGATCGCCTGGCAGCCATCCTCCGGGGCATCCAAAGCGGCGCGATTCGCTGTGCGGCGCGTGATACCACGGAGCCGTCGCCGCTCGCGCACGAGCTCCTGACGGCGCGGCCCTACGCATTCCTCGACGACGCCCCGCTCGAGGAGCGCCGCGCCCAGGCTGTCTACACGAGGCGTGCGTTCGAGCCATCGCGAGCCCAGGAGCTCGGAGCACTCGACGCGGCTGCCATCGAGCGCGTGCGCGGTGAGGCATGGCCCGACCCGGCCAGCCCCGACGAGCTCCACGACGCGCTGCTCGGAGCGGGGTTCCTCACCGAGTCGGAAGTCGACGCCGGCAGACCCGACACACCGTGGCAACCATTGCTCGAACCCTTGATGGGCGTGGACCGGGTCGGGCGCGTTGTCGTGACAGGCAGCGAGGCGATCTGGTGTGCCGCCGAGCGCATCGGCGAGGTTCTGGCCGTGGTTGGCCCGCGCGCGATCGAGCCTGCCGGCCTTCTCGATCGCATCGCCGACCGCCTCCCACCGGAACCCGACCGTGCCACGGCACTCCGCGAGCTGCTGCGCGGGCGGCTCGAGATCTCCGGGCCGCGAACCTCGAGCACCCTCGCGGCGCCCGTCGGAGCAGCTCCCGAAGAGACAGAAGCGGCTTTGGCCGCTCTCGAGGCTGAGGGCGTCGTGCTGCGTGGACGTTTCACGCCTGGAGAGTCGGGCGGCGAGTGGTGCGAACGGGGCCTGCTGGCGCGCATTCACCGGTACACGCTGAATCGGCTACGCGCCGAGATCGAGCCGGTCAACGCGCAAGACCTGATGCGGTTCTTGTTCGCATGGCAACGCGTCGAGCCCGGGCAGCGCATGCGCGGTGCCGAAGGGCTGGCGGCGATCGTCGACCTCCTCGATGGGTTTGAGCTCCCAGCGGCAGCGTGGGAGGCCGACGTGCTCCCCGCCCGAGTCGAGAGCTACGAGCCACAGTGGCTCGATGCGCTCTGCCTGAGCGGACGGCTCGCGTGGAGTCGGCTCTCGCCCCCGGCAACGGGCAACGGGAGCGCCACACGACCGGGCCCCCTGCGGTCGAGCCCGGTGGCCCTCTATCTCCGTGAGCATTCCGCCGCGTGGCGGGCAACGTCACCCGCGCGCGGAGCGCACGCGCGCTCTGCCTACGCCGCCCAGACGCTTGCCGCGCTCGAGGGGCGCGGCGCCTCCTTCTTCCACGACCTCGTGCGCGAGACGGACCTGCTTCCGGCACAGGTAGAGGCGGCGCTCGCCGAGTTGGTCGCGCTGGGCCTCGCGACCTGCGATGGTTTTTCCGGATTGCGCGCGCTGCTCACTCCAGCTTCACGCCGCAAGCCGCGGCCGGGCCGCCGCGCCCGCGCGACGCCCTACGACGTGCAACGTGCCGGGAGGTGGGAGGCACTGCCTTTGAGTGACACCCCACTCGACGGGGCGCGCCACCGTCTGCCCGATGCCACGATCGAGACCCAGGCCCGCGTGCTGCTCCGTCGCTATGGCGTCGTGTTTCGACGGGTCCTCGAGCGGGAGAGCGCCGCGACGTCGTGGAGAGATCTCCTCTCGGTCTACCGCCGGCTCGAGGCGCGTGGCGAAATCCGGGGCGGGCGCTTCGTGGCGGGTTTTGCGGGCGAGCAGTTTGCGCTTCCCGAGGCCGTCGGCGAGCTGCGGGCGATTCGGCGACGCGACCCCGACGGGACGCTCCTCGCAGTCACTGCGGCGGATCCCCTGAACCTCACCGGCATCGTGACCCCCGGCGACCGGATTCCGGCGCTCGCCACGAACCGGGTCGTCTTCCGCGACGGCGTCCCGGTCGCGGCGGTGGAGGCTGGGGCCCTTCGGCTCCTCGCCGCTGACGATCCGCCCGACCTCCGCGAGGTCGAGCGGGCGATCGTCCGCGGCCCCCGTCCACCGTTGCTCCGATCCTATCTCGGCTCGGGCCGCGCCAAGGCGCTTGCCCGGCGCGCCTGACACCTGGCTCGGGTTGCTTTGACAGCCCCCCTCGCGGGACCTACGTTAGCGGCGATGACGTCGTCTCACGGCGAGGGTCCGGGCCGGCGCCACACGGCGCGCCGTGTGGGCATCGGCCTGCTTGCGATCGGTTCCGTGCTGACCTGCTCAGACGGCGATCGGTTGGGCCCCGTGCGCCCGGTGAAAAGCTCGTTCGACGTGGCAGGGCTCCTGAACATCAGCCAGGGCATCCCTGTCCCCGTCGAGTCGGTTCTCGTCGAGCTGACCAGAATCGCCGACGAGTCCGTGGTCGTGAGCGACACGTTCGATGCCGATCTGCTGACGGCCCAGGGCGACTCGATCGTCATCACGATCGAGGTGCCGCTCCAGAGCACATCCGAAGATTTCCTCCTCTACATCTCCGCCTTCGGAACCGGGGTCACCTGGTACGAGATCGCAGACCAGGTCACCGTGTCGGCGAACGCAACCTCCACGACGGCTCCGCTCGACCCGGTGTACGTGGGGACGGGCGCGGCTGCGACGGGCGTGACGCTCAGTCAAGTCGACACCGTCCTCGCGGGCGGTGACAGCGTGCTCCTGAGTGCGACGGTCGTCGAAGGACAGACGCCCATCTCCGGCGTCCCGGTGGGGTTCTTCTCGAGCGACACGTCGAAAGTCGCCAATCCGATCGCCGCGGGTGTCGATCAGGCATGGCTCCGAACGCCGACGATGCTGAACGACAGCGTCCAGATCGAGGCGCGGACGCCCACGGGCCTCACCGATGCGCTGCGCCTCGGTGTCTACGCGAAGGCCGCCAGCCTCACGCCGTTGGCCGGCGACGGCCAGATGATTGCCGCCGGGCAGGAGGCGGCCGAGTCGCTCGCGGTCCAAGTGCTCGATGCGACCGGTGCCCCATTCCGGCTCGGTCACCTCGTGCAATTCGGGGTCGTGAGCGGGCCTCCCGGCACGACCGTGACACCCGACTCGGTGACCACCGATACGATGGGGATCGCCAGGGCCGGCCTCCTGGCTGGAAGCGCGACGGGCGGCATCGTCGTCAATGCGACGGCCGCGGGCCTCCAGGGCTCGCCGGTGGCGTTCATGGCTTCGGTCAACGTCGCGGCCGGGCCGGCAGCGACGCTCACACTCGCTCCCGACACGGTCGTCGTGCAGGCGGCCGGCGACACGGCCCGGTTCGTGGCCACCTGCGCTGACACGCTCATGATCACGGTGGCCTGTCCGCCCGTGACGTGGACGTCGCTCTCCCCAGCACTCGCCTCGGTCGACACGGCAGGCCTCGCGACCGCGCTCGGGCCAGGCGGCCTTGCGCCCATCGAAGGGCGCGCCGGAACGCTCGCGGACACGGCCATCTTCGGGATCAACGGCCTCGTCACCGTAACCGTGCTCCCCAACGACACCGTGGTCACCGCCGTCGGCGATACGGTGCAGCTCACCGCCCTCGGCACGCGTCTGCTTGGTGACACCGCAACGATTCCCAACGCGCAGCTCGTCTGGCAGACGCTCACGCCGGCCGTGACGATCGTCGACTCGGTGGGACAGGCGCGCATCGTGGGCGCCGGGACGGGCACGGTGCGGGCGTCGAGCGAGGGGGTCAACGGCACCGGCACGCTGCGCGTGATTCAGGCGCCCGACTCATTCGACGTCACACCGACCAGCGCGGTGATCGGCGTTGGCGGGTTGGTCACACTCACCGGCCGGACCTTCGACCGCCGCGGCTTCCAAATCCCAGCCCGCACCGTGGGGTGGGTGTCGCGCAACACAATGAGCGCGACGGTCAACACATCGGGCCAGGTAACGGGCATCGCGCTCGACTCGGTGGGTGTCTACATCGTTGGCAACGACTCCACGCTGACCGACTCGGCACTCGTGCAGGTCGTTGCCAATCCGCCGCAGTTCGTGCAATGGGGCTCAGACAGCATCTCCGTCGGCCGCGGGACGACGTTCAGCCAGGCCGTGCTGCTCTCGCAGCCCGCACCGGTGGGCGGCATCCCGGTTCGGATCGTCTCGAGCGACACGTTGATCCTGAAACCGCTCACGACGTTGCTCAACTTCTCCCAGGGGCAGTCGAATCGGACGCTATCGCTCCAAGGACGCGCGGCAGGCCAAGTCACGATCACGGCCACCGATACGACGGGCCAGTACGGGCCGGACACGGCCGTCGTCAACGTCCTGTCGACGCTCGAGTTCCGCACGATCACCAACCCGACGGTTCAGGCGGGGAGCTTCAGCATCAACTCCGCCGAGCAGCGGGCGGTGCTCGTGTTCCTGTCCGATCCGGCGGCGCCGGGCGGCCTTGCGGTGCAGTTCCAGGAGGGCACGCCCGGGATCGCGACGGTGAGCCCGGCAACCGCGGTCATTCCGGGCGGGCAGCTCTCGGTGCAGGTCGATCTCCAGGGCCTCGGCGTCGGCACGACGACGCTCACACCGGTGGCGGCCGGCTTCGTCGGCAAACCGTCGACGATCAGCACTTCCCTCGCGCAGTTCACGATCAGCGTGCCGTGGCCGCGGATCGGCGCCGGGCAGTACATGCAACCATCGGTGAACGTGCCGAACCGGATGGACCGCGGGACCCTGGTAACCCTCGGCACCACGACACCAGGCGTCGGGACCATTACCGACACGGTCACCGTCCCGACGAATGCCTTTGCGGCATCGTTCCGCTACGACGCGCTCATGCCCGGTGACGACACGCTCACGGCCAACCGGAGCGGCTGGGTCGAAGGACGTGGGGCCGTGCGTGTCACGACGCCGCACCTGGTCATCTTCAATCCGGGCACGATGACCGCCGGTGGCCCGTTGCGGAACTGGACGGTTGCCGCGCGGGACTCGCTGCGACAGGCGGGGTTCCCGCGAATCGACTCGTTGCGTGTGACCGTGACCTCACGCGACACGAACGTCGTCAGCCTCGACGTCGACAATGCGCTCATTCTCGCCGATCTGTCGTCGGTCAGCCGGCTGGCGGTGCGGGCAGTGGGCGGCGGGACCACGTACCTGGTGGCGACCGCGCCGGGGCACAGCGCTGACTCGGTGCTCGTGACCGTGCAGGCGCCAAAGCTCAACCTGGCACTCAGCTCGCCCGCACGCGCGGGAACGCGACAGCGATCGAACAACAATTTCGTTTCGCTCCCGTTCACGATCCCGACGCCGCTGGTCGTGCAGCTGACACACAGCGATTCCACGGTGGCAACGAGCGTGGACTCGGTCATCATCCCTGCGAACACTTCCTCGGCGAGCTTCACGATCGACGGCCTCGCCGTGGGTCTCGACACGGTCATCTCCACGGCCCCGGGGTACGCACCCGACACGGTGTTCTTCACGGTGACGACGAACCGGCTCGTGCAGAGCAGCATCAATAGCAACTATTTCATCACGTCGCCGCCCGATCCGTTCACCATCAGGCCGGCTGATTCCTTCGGTTCGATCCACGTGACACTGGATACCGTGGTTGTGACGCTCGAATCGACTGACACGACGGTGCTGGCGATCGATTCGACGACCGTGACCGTCCTTCCCGGTCAGACGATCTCGAGTGCGGCGAACCTCTTGATGCGTGGCGTGGGGCAAGCCCGGGTGCGCTGGCACGCACTGCCGCTCTACCCCATCGACTCGTCGTTCGTGATCAACGTCAACCCGGCGCCGCTCACGATCAACATCGGCTCCCCGGGCCGCATCGGGGTCGGACAGTACATCAACAGCACCGCGCGTATCCCGAATGCCGTGAGCGATACGGTCTTCGTCGCGTTGAACCACATCGGAACGGTACGCGGCGTCGTGCCCGACACCGTCGTCATCGACCCGGGCCGGGTCTCGGTGAACTTCCGTTGGGAGGGGACCGCATCCGGCCGCGACACGATCGAGGCCACCGCGACGAACTTCGTGCCGGACACGGCGAACCTGCTCGTGACGCGCCCGCAGCTGTACGTGGGCAATCTGCCGGCAGCGATCACGGTCAACGACACGGCGTCCTTGCGCGCCTACGCAGGTGACTCGCTTTCGAGCTGTTGCTCGCACCCGGTGGTCGACACCCTGTTCGTGACCTTCACTTCGACTGACACGACCGTGCTCCAGGTCGACTCCACGACGGTTTATCGGATCGTGCCGAACCAGGCGTTCACACCGTTTGTCCGAATTATCGCACGCGGGCCGGGCACGGCGCAGATCATCGTGAGCTCGGATCCCCTCTACATCCGCGACACGACCAACGTCTCGGTCGTGACGGCGCCCGCGATCACGCTGAGCCCGTCGGACCTCACACTCGGCACACGCCAGCAGTGGCGTTCGTTCCGCGCGTTCATTCCGAACGGCGTGGTCGACACCACGCGGATCGCCCTGTCGATGAGCGACACGACGATCGCGGTCACGGCGGTCGAC
>JBDHCY010000054.1:0-16537 GCA_039591795.1 Gemmatimonadota bacterium
CGCCCCCCTCGACCATGACCAGAGCCTGCTCGCGCCCGCACACCGTGAGGTCCACGTCAGACCCCTCCAGCTCCGCGAACGATGGATTGAGCACCCACTGGCCGTCGACGCGGCCGATGCGCACGCCGGCGATTGGCCCGTTCCACGGCACATTCGACACGGAGAGCGCAAGCGAGCCAGCCACCACACCGAGGATGTCCGCGTCGTTCTCTTGGTCGGCCGAGAGCACGTACACAAAGACTTGGACTTCGTTCTTGAAGCCCTCCGGGAACAACGGGCGGATCGAGCGGTCGATGACCCGTGCCGCGAGAATCTCGTCGTCCCCCGGCCGTCCTTCCCGCTTGATGAACCCGCCGGGGAACTTCCCAGCGGCATACCGTTTTTCTCGGTATTCGACCGTGAGCGGGAAGAACGGCAGGTTGGAGATTTGCTCGGACACCGTCACAGCGGCGAGCACAACCGTGTCGCCGAACTGCACGAGTGCCGAGCCGGCAGCCTGCTTGGCCAGGCGACCCGTTTCGATGGTCAGGGTGCGGCCGCCAAACGGCCGCGAAACTCGATGTACCATAGCACCTACTGGTGAGACTGGTGGTGGAACAGTCGAAGCGCCCCGGCAGCATCCTGCGGGGCGCTCGGTTCGACGCCGGCGACGTCTAGTGGCGGAGCCCCAGCTCGTCGAGCAGCCGGCGATACCCCTCGAGATCGCGCCGCTTGAGGTACCCCAACAGTCGGCGGCGGCGGCCCACCATTCTCAGGAGTCCCATCCTGCTGTGGTGGTCCTTCTTGTGGGTACGGAAGTGCCCCGTCAGGTAGTTGATGCGCTCGGTGAGGAGTGCGATCTGTACCCGCGTGGAGCCGGTGTCCGTGGGGCCGCCGCGATGCTTCGCGATGACCGTCGCCTTGTCGAACATGAACAATTCCTAATTGATTGATAGCACAGTAACTTAGCCGCACCGCCCAGCGCTGTAAAGACCTGGCGCTCAGCCCCCGAAGATCCGGCTCAGGTCGTTCCAGAACGCCCAAAGCACGATCCCGATGAGCAGGAGCATCCCCACCTGGTCGAAGCGGACTCGCATCGCCGACGTCAGCGGACGGCGTCGCACCGCCTCGATCCCTAGGAAGACGAGGTGGCCTCCATCGAGGACTGGGATCGGCAAGAGGTTGAGCACGGCGATGTTCACCGAGAGGAACGCCATGAAGGCCACGAAGCTCGGCAGACCGAGCTGGGCGACTTGACCTGACATCTGCCCGATCAGGATGGGCCCACCAAGCTGCCGCGCGGTCCCGGGCCGCATGACGAGCCCTTGGAGGGTGCGGAGCACGAGTGAGGTTTCCATGATCATCTGCTCGGCGCCTGCGCGGACGGCGCGGAGCGGGGGCTCTTGGATGCGCTCGATGTCGAGCGCCAGGCTGATCCCGATCGCGCCGCGGCTGACCGCGGTGGTGTCCCTCGGATCGGCCCCGAGCCCAGCCTCTGGCACGACCGCGACCTCGCGGACCGCCGCGTTGTTCAACAGGGCGATCGTCAGTGTGTCGCCCGCCCGGGGCCGGATCAGGGCCGCCATGTGCCCCCAGGACTGAACCGTATCGCCACTGATCGCAAGCACCGTGTCGCCGGCCGCGAAGCCCGCCCGGGCAGCCGGTGTTCCCGGCGTCACGCCCCCGATCACCGCAGCGTGCAACGGCGCGAGCGCGGCCGCCGCGCGCAGCCGGCGCTCGAGGTCATAGCCCGGGATATGGAGGGTCAGCGATGGCTTTCCGGCGACATCGAACACCAGCGAGTCGCCGCCGCGACGAAACCCTTCCTGGATGTCGTTCCAGCTGCCCACCGAGCGGCCTCCGACCGCCGTGATGCGGTCGCCCCGCTCGAGCGCGAGGAGTGGCTCGGCCCCATCGGGCAACGCCTCTGGAACGACGGAGTCCACGCGCGTCGTCGGATCGACCGCACGGCCCACCGTGCCGGCGAGGACTGCATGCGCCACGACGGCGAAGAGGAAGTTCATGGCCACACCCGCAGAAATCACAAGCGCCCGCGCCGGCAGCGACTTGTGATCGAAGGTGCGCTCCGGCGGGACCTTCGCTGCTTCGGCTGCTTCCCCGCCTTCGAGCTCGGCCATCGAGCCTTCCTCCCCCATCCCGGCCATCTTCACATACCCACCGAGCGGGAGCCACGAGACGCAGTACTCCGTCTCGCGCCATCGGAAGGTGAGCCAGCGGATGGGACGACCGATCCCCAGTGAGAAGCGGTGCACATGGATTCCGACGGCCTTCGCCGCGAGGAAGTGACCCATCTCGTGGACAAAGATGATCACGCCCAGTACGACGACGAATGAACCGATGTAGACGAACCACGTGGGCATCACGACACCTCACAAAAATGGGCGGCGCGCTGCCGCGCCCACTCGTCGGCTTCGAGCACCGCATCAAGGGAGTCGGCTGCGCTCACGTGGTGCTCGTCGAGCACCCGTCCGACAACGTCCGCAATCTTCCCGAACCCGATCCGCTCCTGCAGGAACGCCTCCACGGCAACCTCGTTGGCCGCATTGAAGACCGCCGGTGCCGTCCCGCCCGCGCGTCCGGCCTCGACTCCCGAGGCAAAGGCCCGGAATACGTCGGCCCGCACGGGCTCGAACGTGAGCGCCGGTGCAGCCGTCGGGTCGAATCGGCGTACCCCGTCGTCCGGCACCCGTTCCGGATGGGTGAGGGCGTACAGGATCGGCAGCTCCATCGACGGCCAGCCAAGCTGCGCGAGCACGGAGCCGTCGGCGAACTCCACCAGCGAATGGACGATCGACTGGGGATGGACCACGACGTCGATGCATTCGAAGCCGAGGGCGAAGAGGAAATGTGCCTCGATCACCTCAAGGGCCTTGTTCGCGAGCGTCGCCGAGTCGACGGTGATCTTCCGGCCCATCTGCCAGGTGGGGTGCTGCAGCGCCTCCGAGACCGACGCCTCGCGGACCCGTTCGGCAGGCCACGTGCGGAATGGTCCCCCCGAGGCGGTGAGCGTGAGTCGTGAGCAGGGCGACACGGCTCCGGTCAGGCATTGGAGCACGGCGGAGTGCTCGGAGTCCACCGGAACGAGCTCGCCCCCTCCCTCGCGCACCGCGCTCAGCATGAGCTCCCCTGCCATGACGAGCGACTCTTTGTTGGCGAGCGCCACCCGCCTGCCGGCACGCAGTGCGGCGAGAGTCGCCTCCAGTCCAGCCGCTCCCACGACGGCATTGAGCACGATATCGGCGTCCGGGTGTGCTGCGGCCTCGACGAGACACGCCGGACCCCCGCCACCGTTGACGAGCCCGTGAAACGTGGGCCGCCACTCCTCGACCTGGCGCTCGAGGAGATCGGCATTCGAGCCGGCGGTGAGCGCCACGACGTGGAACCGGTCGCTGTGTCGTCGCAAGAGGTCGAGAGCCGTGCATCCAATCGAGCCGGTGCTGCCGAGGATCGCCACGCCAGTCATTCAGAATCCCAGGGCGATCGCAGCGATGCCTGCGGTGACGGGCACGGTGAAGTAGAGCGAGTCGAGACGATCCAGCACGCCCCCGTGGCCGGGTATCAGGCTCGAGGCATCCTTGACGCCCGCCTCTCGCTTCAGGAGCGACTCGGCAACGTCCCCGATCTGACCGAGCACACCGACCGCGAGGCCGATGGCGACGAGAGCGACCGTCGGCAACGACACGCCGAGGGGGGCGAGCACGAAGGTCCCGAGGAGCGGCGCCGCGACGAGCGCGCCGAGTGCCCCTGCCGCTGCACCAGCCCAGGTCTTGTTGGGTGAGAGGATGGGGGCGAGCTTCGGCCCTCCAATGGCGTGACCGGCCGTCATCGCCAGCGTGTCGCAGAGCCAGGTAAGCACGAGCGGCAGCATCGCGAGACCCGTTCCCGCCGCGGCTGAGTTGGACGCTCCCGCACCCATGGCACGCAGCACGAGGAGGAACGAGGGAAGTCCTGCGGCGTAGGCGACCGCAAACGTCGTCACACCGAGGCTCACGAGGGGACGGCGATCCGGGCCGCGGCGCATCGACGCGCTGAGGACCCCCATGAGCCACACGGCGGCTCCGATCGCGGCCCAAAACGTGAGCTGCAGGGGCCGACCGGTGAACTGCCCGATCGCGGCGTCCTCCAAGGTCCACTGGAGGCCCATGGGCAGCGCCACGGCCGCACCGTACCCCCACCATGGGAAGCCGGCGATCTCCCGAGCGCGCGCGAGGTCGAACACCTCCCGGACACCGAGGACGGCCGCGATCGCCACGACCGCGGCCAGCGCCCAGTGCCCGAGGTAGACGACACCGATCAAGCTGGGGATCGCGACGACGGCAAACGCCACCCGTCGTCGGAGCGTCGGAGACATTACGCTGTGACCTTGCCGAATCGACGCTCGCGTCGCTGGTATTCGCGGATCGCTTCGAAGAGATGGCGGCGTGTGAACGCCGGCCAGAGCACCGGGGTCATGTGGAGCTCGGTATAGGCGAGCTGCCAGAGCAGAAAATTCGAGAGACGCTGCTCGCCGGAGGTCCGGATCAGCAGATCCGGATCCGGCGACCGGGCCGTGTAGAGGTAGCTCGCCATGGTCTCCTCGTCGATCTCGTCGGGACGTCGACGTCCTTGAGCCACCTCCAAGGCGAGCAGCCGCGCGGCGCGCGCAATCTCAGCCCGTGATCCATACGAAATGCACAGATTGACGATGATGCGCTCGCCCGCGGCCGTGGCCGCGGTGAGCTCGTCGATCGCACGGCGGGCACCCTCCGAGAGTCGCGCCAACTCGCCAAGGACGTGGACGCGCGCCCCTTGCCGCGCGAGCTCGGAGCGCTCGCTGGCTGCGTACTCCTCGAGGAGGCGCATGAGCGCGTCGATCTCCTCGCCAGGGCGCCGCCAATTCTCTTCGGAAAAGGCAAAGAGCGTGAGCAGCTCGACCCCGGCTTCCGCGGCACCCTCGACGCACTCACGAACCGCCTTCATGCCCTCACGGTGCCCGAGCTGACGTGGCAGGTGACGCGCCCGCGCCCATCGGCCGTTGCCGTCCATGATGACGGCAATGTGCCGGGGGACGGTCCCGTGCAACCGGATCGCGTCGAGAAGCTCTTCAGCCATGCTCAGACCTCGAGAAGGTCTTCCTCTTTCGTCTTGACGAGCTCGTCCACCTGCGTTACGTGCTCGTCGGTGATCCGTTGAGCGTCCTTCTCACCGCGTTTCTTCTCGTCGTCCGAGACATGCTCGAGCTTCTTGAGAGCAGCGATCGCCTCGTGTCGAGCGTGGCGAATGGCGACTCGTCCCTCCTCGGCGAGCTTGTGCACAATCCGTACGAACTCGCGACGACGCTCCTCGGTGAGCGGAGGGATGGGAAGCCGAATCAGGGTCCCATCGCTCGAGGGAGTGATCCCGAGGTCGGACTCGAGAATCGCCTTCTCGATGGCCTTGGAGAGGTTCTTGTCCCACGGCTGAATGGTCAGGAGCTTTGGCTCGGGTGCTGCCACGGTCGCGATCTGCGTGAGGGACATCCGCTGGCCGTAGGCGTCGACGCGGATCACGTCGAGCAACTGGGGCGTGGCCTTGCCGGTGCGAATGCCGGCCAGCTCCCTCTTGGTATTTGCGACGGCCTTTTCCATACCGTCTCGGGCGTCCGCGAGGATGTCGGGAATCGTGTTCATCGCACCATCGTTCCGACGCGATCACCGCGAAGTACCCGAGCGACCGCGCCGGCCTCCTGGAGGTTGAAGACGACGATTGGGAGACCGTTCTCTTTGCAGAGTCCAAATGCGTTTGCGTCCATCACGCCGAGCCCTCGCACGATCGCCTCTTGGAAGGTGATCTCCTCGAGTCGCTTGGCAGCCGGGTCGGACTTGGGATCGGCGGTGTAGACGCCGTCAACGTTGGTGCCCTTCATGATCAGCTCGGCTTCGATTTCGAGTGCGCGCAGTACGGCGGCCGTATCGGTGGAGAAATACGGGTTCCCCGTGCCGCCCGCAAAGATGACCATGCGGCTCTTCTCCAAGTGCCGTACTGCACGGCGTCTGATGTACGGCTCCGCGAGCTCCTCCATGCGAATGGCCGTCATGACCCGGGTCTCAATCCCTTTGCGCTCGAGCACGTCTTGGATGGCGAGGGCGTTGACCACGGTGGCGAGCATTCCCATGTAGTCGGCGGACACGCGATCCATTCCCTCGCCCGCCGCCACACTCCCCCGGACAATGTTGCCGCCTCCGATCACCAGTCCGATCTCGACGCCAAGGGCACGAACGCCGTTCAGTTCGTCGGCAAGCCGGTCGATGACCCGAAAGTCGATTCCAAAGCCTCGTTCACCGGCAAGAGCCTCTCCGGACAGTTTGAGCAGCACTCGCCGATAGGCGAGCCGGCCCTCGTCACTCACCGCCCAACTCGAACCGGGTGAACCGACGCACGACGATGTTCTCACCGGTCTTTGCCGATGCCGCCTTCACGAGGTCGCCGACGGTCTTGCTGTCGTCCTTCACGAACGGCTGCTCGAGGAGCACGCGTTCTTTATAGAAGTTCTTGAGCTTCCCTTCGACAATGCGCTCGCGGATCGCCTCGGGCTTGCCGGATTCGGCGGCCTGCGCCTGGTAGATCCGCCGCTCGCGCTCGACGACGTCGGCGGGCAGGTCGTCCACCCGCACAGCGAGCGGCCCAGCCGATGCCACATGCAACGCGAGGTCGCGCGCCAGCGTCCGGAACTCCTCGGTGCGCGCGACGAAGTCAGTCTCGCAGTTGAGCTCCACCAACACGCCGATTCTGCCGTTGAAGTGCACGTACGCGTCGATGAGGCCCTCGCCCACTGCGCGCCCGGCGCGCTTCTCGGCCTTCGCCGACCCCCGGGCCCGGAGGAGCTCAGCAGCCCCCGCGACGTCACCGTTGGCCTCTTCGAGGGCTCGCTTGCAGTCCATCATGCCAGCTCCGGTTCGCGCACGGAGTTCGGCAATGTCCTTCGTTGATATCGTCATGGTCATTCGTCCTCACCACCTCACGAAAAGATCATACAGAAAAACCGCCCGCGGCCGATGGCGGCGGCAGGCGGCTCTGCACCCGGCTGGCACACGCCGGCACTCACGCCTCGGGTTCGGCCTCGCCGTTGCCAGCCTCGCCCTCACCGGCTTCGCCAGCCCCCGCCTCCGTCTTGAGACGAGCCGCGATGGCCTCCGGCTTGGGCCGCCGCTTGCGCCGCGGCCGCCGCTTGGCCCGAACCGTCTCCGACTCCGTCTCGGCCCCACCCTCTGCGGTGTACACGAGAGCCTCCCCTTCCTCCACCACCTCCCGCAACGGCACCTCGCGCCGCGCTTCCCCAATCACATCTGATAACGCGCCGGTGATCAGTGATACCGACCGAATCGCATCGTCGTTGCCCGGGATCGGCACGGTGATCACGTCGGGATCGGCATTCGTGTCGACGATCGCCACGACAGGGATGTTGAGCTTGTTCGCTTCGGCGATGGCTATGCGCTCCTTCTTCGCATCAACCACGAACATCGCCCCCGGTGGCCGGCTCATGTTCTTGATACCCGACAGGTTCCGATCGAGCTTCACGCGCTCGCGATCGAGACGGAGTTGCTCCTTCTTCGTGTAATGCTCGAACTCCCCCTCCGCCGAACCGCGCTCGAGCTCCTTCAGTCGCTTGATCTGCCGCTTGATCGTCTGGAAGTTGGTCAGCGTGCCGCCGAGCCAGCGCTCGGTGACATAGAACGCCCCGCTCCGGTCGGCCTCTGCCCGCACGATCCCCTTCAGTTGCCGCTTCGTGCACACGAAGAGAACACCGTCGCCCCGGAGGACGACCTCGCGCAGCAACTGCTGTGCTTGCTGCAACTGATGAAGTGTCTTCTGGAGATCGATGATGTAAATACCGGACCGCTCGGCGAAAATGAACCGTCGCATCCGTGGGTTCCACCGGCGCGTCTGGTGCCCGAAATGCACGCCGGCATCCAGCAACTCCTTCAGCCCAATCTCCGCCATCGACTCCATCCTAGTGGGTTGATCCTCCACCGCCATCTGCTCCCGTTCCGACCTCGATGAGGCACCCCGGTGCGGGATCCGGCGGTGTGTGTCGTTTCGCGGTGCGGCTTACCGCTTGCTGAACTGGAACCGCTTCCGCGCGCCCGGCTGACCGGGCTTCTTACGCTCGACCGCGCGCGCATCGCGAGTCAACAGCCCCTGCGCGCGCAGCTTCTTCCGGTGCTGCTCGTCTGCCAGCACCAGCGCCCGGGCCACGCCCAGTCGCACCGCGCCGGCCTGCCCGGTTACCCCACCCCCGACCACGCGCGCTCGGACGTCGAACGCGCCGAGCGTGTCGGTGGCGAGGAACGGCTGTTGAATGTGGGCAACCAGTGAGCTCCGCGGAAAATAGTCGCCCAGCGTTCGCCCGTTGACGTCCCACTTGCCCGAGCCTGGCGTCAGATACACACGCGCCACGCTCGTCTTGCGCCGCCCAACGGCGTGCCACCTGAGCTCCAAGGGAACGGCGGTGCTCATGGCGCACCTCGTACGAGTTCGTAAGGCTGGGGCTGCTGTGCCGCATGCGGATGCGTCGAGCCCGTGTACACCTTCAGCTTCCGACGCAGCTTTTGCCGCCCGAGCGTCGACTTGGGAAGCATCCCCCACACGGCGCGCTGGATGACCCGCTCCGGGTGCTTTTCCAGCATAACGGCCACCGACGTGAACTTGGCGTGCCCCACATAGCCCGTGTGGCGGAAGTACCGCTTCTGCTCGAGCTTTCGGCCCGTGAGGCGCACCTTGGCGGCGTTCACCACAATCACAAAATCCCCGCCGTCCATGTGTGGGGTGAAGGTCGGCTTGTGCTTGCCTCGAATGAGCTGCGCCACGTGACTAGCCAACCGGCCCAAGCTCTGGCCCTCGGCATCCACGAGCCACCAGCGGTGCTCGATCGTAGCGGGCGTCGCCGTGAACGTCTTCATGTGATTCCGTAAATCAAGACAGTCGTGTAGGCTAGCCCACCCTCATCGGTGTGTCAACCCGACTCGGATGGCTCCTCGAGCTCGACGAGTGGCGTCCCCTTCTCGACCGCGGCCCCGGCCTCGACGAGAATCGACCGCACGGTCGCCGGGGCGGTCGCCTGGAGCTCGTTCTCCATCTTCATTGCCTCGAGCACGACGAGCCCCTGCCCCGCGGCCACCCGATCGCCCGCACCGACCAACACACGGACCACGAGTCCCGGCATCGGTGCCGAGACGGTTCCGTCGGCGCCGCGAGCTCGCTTGGCACCGCTCAACTGCCGGATCGCGTGAGTGCGCTCGTCGAGCGCCTCGACGTCAAGTCGCTCGCCATCGACGGATAGGTGCCACCGGCCGGGCTCCGCGCGCTCGACCGCCACTGCATGCGTTTGGCCGGCCACCGAGAGATGGTACAGAGGCGTCCCCGGTACGGGCGCGAGGCGTGCCTCGAGGGCCGCTCCGTCGACCGTCACCCGATCGCCCGAGACGTCCACTGCGACGGCGCGGCCTGCGAGCGTCACGACGTACTTCATCGACGCAGCGCCTCTTCACGCGCTGCCGCTGCCCATCCCGATCGTGCGCGACCGTCGCTGGTGGTACCGATCCCGAACGGGTGGCTCCGCCGCTCGTCCGCCAGGAGTGCTGCGGCGACTGCCGCGGCCCGAACGTGTTCGTCACTCGGCGGCGCCTCGACTAGCCGTGCGCCAACCCGCTCGACGTAGGTGATGTCCAGATCACCGCGCGCGAATGTCGGCTCGTCCATCACCCGTAGATGGAACGGCTGCGACGTCGGCACGCCCGCGACGACGAGCTCTCGAAGGGCCCGGCGCATGCGCTGGATCGCCAGCGGCCGCGATTCGGCCCACACGATGAGCTTCCCGATCAGGGAGTCGTAGTGCAGCGTAACGTCGCTTCCAGCCTCGAGGCCTCCGTCCCAGCGAATCCCCGGCCCCGCGGGCTGGTGCAGGTAGGCGATCCGGCCAGTCACCGGCAGGAACCCCGACGCCACGTCTTCCGCCGTGATGCGGCACTCGATCGCGTGACCGCGCGGCTCGAGCAACTCCATCGGCTCGAGATTCGCACCGTTCGCGAGGCGAAGCTGCATCCGCACGAGGTCCACGCCGTAGACCAGCTCGGTGACTGGGTGTTCGACTTGGATGCGGGTGTTCATCTCGAGGAAGTAGAACGATCCGTCGGCCGCGAGAAGGAACTCGACCGTGCCCGCGTTTTGGTACCCCACGGCACGTGCCGCCGCGCACGCGGCCTCGGCAAGCTGATGCCGGAGTTCAGGATCGACGGCCGGACTCGGCGCTTCTTCGATGAGCTTCTGGTGCCGCCGCTGAATACTGCACTCGCGTTCTCCGATCGCCACCACGGTCCCGGACGCGTCAGCCAACACTTGCACTTCGATATGGCGCGGCCGCTCGACGTAGCGTTCGAGATACACGCTCCCGTCGCCGAAGGCCTTTGCGGCTTCGGACGCCGCGGCTTCGAAGGCGCCCCCGATCTCGGCAGGTCGGCCAACGACACGCATCCCTCGACCACCTCCGCCCGCTGCGGCCTTGAGGAGCACGGGGTAGCCGACCGCTTCGGCGGCGTCGCTCGCGTCCGCGGCCGTGGCCAGTGGATGGAAAGAGCCGGGCACGACGGGAACACCCGCCTCGCGCATCCGGCGGCGCGCCTCCGTCTTCTCACCCATCGCGGCGATCGCCTGCCACGGCGGCCCCACGAACGTGAGGCCCGCCGCTTCGACCGCCCGAGCGAAATCGGCCCGCTCGGCGAGAAAACCGTAGCCGGGATGGACGGCCTGGCAGCCCTCCGCGAGGGCGGCCTCGATCAACCGATCGCCGCGCAGGTACGATTCGGATGCTGCGGCTCCACCGAGGGGAGCGGCGGTGTCGGCCGCGCGAACGTGCGGCGCGAGCCGATCCACATCCGAGTAGACCGCGACGGCCTCCAGTCCCTCTTCATGACACGCCCGTACGATCCGAAGGGCGATCTCTCCTCGGTTCGCGACGAGGACCCGCCGGATCGGCGCCGTCACGACTCGCACCCGAGGCGGCCCACGTCGACACCGAACGCGGCCATACCGTCGCACAGCCTCGGAGTCAGACGCACGGCACGGCGGTAGAAATCCACCGCGGCAACCGCCCAGGGATCACGCTCGGCGTCGACGGCACCCAGCAACGCGACGAACACGAACGCGCCTTCGGGCACGGCCGGGAGGCTGTCGGCCGGACCCGTGGCCCAGAGGAGCGGGTGGGGTGCCCACTTGAGAGTCCGTTCCTCCGGAGGGCGGTCGAGCCAGGCACTGGCGCAGACGGGGCGGCGCGCCGCGATCGATTCAAGCCACGTACTCGTCGGTGGTGCCTCGAGGCCGAGGTCACGGGCCACCGCGTCGCGGAACGAGCTGTCTGACGCCCACGCGGCGAGCGGAACGACGTACAGGTCGGACCGGAGTCCCCGGACCAGCCAAAGGTAGAGCGCACCAAAGGTGTCTTCCTCTCGAGCGGTCAGCAGCACGCCTTCGCTCGGACATGCTCGGAGGACGTTTTCGGCCAGCTCCTCGAGGATGGCCGGGACCCGCACGTCTTCCGGGATGGTGGTCGCCGTACGCTGGGCCGCCGTGATTCCCGAGTCTCCCCAGGCAAACAGCGCGCGCTCGCCCCACACGAATATCCGATACCCGGCGGCGCCGCGCACTCCGAGCTGCTCCGCGCGGGCAAATGCGCGATCGGCCGAGTCGAGGAGGGCCTGCATCCGCACCGCAGGCGTGGGCGCCGGCTCGGCGCTCACGGCCCGCGCGGTTCGCGTGTTGCCCGCCGTGCGGAGGAGGACCAGCCCGAGTCCGTTCCATGCTTCGCCGTAGGTGGAATCGCTGTCCACCGCGGCCACCAACACCTGGCGCGCCGAATCGAGTTGTCCGGCGCGCTCGAGCTGCGAAGCCACGACATGTGCCGGGAGGGTGTCGACCTGGATGAGGGTCAGGACGAGAGCCAGACCGGTCACAGCGGGATGTTCCCGTGTTTCTTGGGTGGATTCCCGTCGCGCTTCGAGAGGAGCGACTCGAGCGCCGCGATGAGTCGCGGCCGGGTGTCGCGAGGGTCGATGACGTCGTCGAGGTAGCCGCGCGCGGCCGCTTCATACGGATGCGCGAAGCGCTCGCGGTAGTCCGTGAGGAGTCGTTCGGTCTCCGCCGACGGATCGTCGGCGCGGTCGATGTCACGCTTGAACAGGATCTCGACCGCGCCTTTGGGCCCCATGACCGCGATTTCCGCCGTCGGCCAACCGACGTTGTAGTCACCGCGGATATGCTTGGAGCTCATGACGTCATACGCACCACCGTACGCTTTCCGCGTCACGACTGTCAGCTTTGGAACCGTGGCCTCGCAGTACGCGTACAGCAGCTTGGCACCGTGTCGGATGATGCCACCGTGTTCCTGTGCGACCCCGGGCAAGAACCCGGGAACGTCTTCGAAGGTGACGAGTGGAACATTGAACGCGTCACAGAAACGGATGAAACGTGCTCCCTTTGCCGACGCGTTGATATCGAGCACCCCGGCGAGCACCGCCGGCTGGTTCGCGACAATTCCGACAGGATGTCCGCCGAGCCGTGCGAAGCCCACAACCAGATTGGCGGCGTAGTCGCGATGCACTTCGAGGAACTCTCCATCGTCGATCACCCTGCCGATGAGATCGTGCATGTCGTACGGCTTGTTCGGGTTCTCCGGCACGATGTCGAGCAGCGCCTCTTCGCGACGATCGGAGGGATCTTGCGACGTGCGGAACGGAGGGGGCTCGAGGTTGTTGCTCGGCAGATACGCAAGCAACCGCCGGATCTGCTGTAGACATTCGAGCTCGCTGTCACTGGCGAAGTGGGCGACCCCTGACGTCGCCGCGTGGACATCGGCGCCTCCGAGCTGCTCGAAGGACACCTCCTCGTGCGTCACGGTGCGCACCACGTTGGGCCCGGTGACGAACATGTAGGAGAGGCCGCGCACCATGAAGACGAAGTCGGTGATGGCGGGGCTGTAGACGGCACCGCCGGCGCACGGCCCGAGAATCGCGCTGATCTGCGGAACGACCCCGGAAGCCAGCGTGTTGCGGAGAAAGATCTCGGCGTAGCCCCCGAGCGAGGCGACGCCCTCTTGGATCCGCGCGCCGCCCGAGTCGCTCAGCCCTACGACGGGGGCACCGTTCCGGACCGCGAGATCCATGACCTTGCAGATCTTCTCTGCGTGGGCCTCGGAAAGCGAGCCGCCGAAGACGGTGAAGTCTTGAGCGAAGACGTAGACGAGGCGACCGTCGACCTTGCCGAATCCGGTCACGACGCCGTCGCCCAGGATCTTGTTGTCTTCGATGCCGAAGGCCGTGCCGCGGTGAGTCACGAAGCGGTCGAGCTCGACGAAGGACCCCTCGTCGAGGAGAATGGCCAGGCGCTCGCGGGCGGACAGCTTCCCCTTGGCATGCTGCGCCGCGAGCCGTTCGGGACCGCCGCCTTCTTCAGCCTCGGCGGCCCGACGTTTCAAGGAATCGAGTTTGTCGCGCATGCGCGTCTCGGGAGGGTGTTGAGGCCAGATGACGGGCGACGAGACAGCGGCGGCCCGCCACCCGCCCGCTACCCGGAAGGAGTTTCGGCGTCCGTTTTCGCGCCTCCCGATGCATCGATCGCGCCCTCCGGAGCGGCCACGGGCTCGGCTGCCGGCCCCTCAGTTCGCTCCGGCTCGGCCTCGGTTCGCTCCGACGCGGCCTCGGCTTGCTCCGGCGCGGCTTCGGCTTGCTCCGACGCGGCCTCAGTTCGCTCCGACGCGGCCTCGGCTTGCTCCGGCTCGGCCTCGGTTCGCTCAACCGTGGCGTCGGTTCGCTCCGGCTCTACGTCGCCCACGCCCGTCTCTGCAGCCTCGGCCAGCGCTGCTTCGTCGTCGTCGACGACGATCGGCGCGGGCGCTGCGGCTTCATCCTCGGGTGTGAGCGCGTGGATCTCGGTCACGGAGAGCACGATGCGGTGATGAATCGGATCGACCTCGAGCACCATCAACTCCACGCGCTGGCCGAGACTCACCGCCTGCTGCGGCTCATGAACGTCGGGCACACCGAGCTGTGACATCGGGACGAACCCTTCGATGTCGTTCTGAAGATCGACGACCACGCCCTTGTCCATGAAGCGGATCACTCGCCCGCCGAGCGCAGTACCCACTGGGTACGTCTCACCGATCTTCAGCCACGGGTCGGGCTGGGCCTGCTTCAGGCCGAGGGAGATTCGCTTGTTCTCCGCGTCGATAGAGAGCACCACGACGTCAACCGCGTCGGCCTTCTTGACGACCTCCGAGGGGTGTTGCACGCGCTTCGTCCAGCTCATGTCGGAGATGTGTACGAGTCCGTCGATGCCAGGTTCGAGCTCGACGAACGCCCCGAAGGAAGTGAGGTTCCGCACCTTGCCCGGCAGTCGCGCGCCCACCGGGTATTTCACCGGCAGGGTGATCCAAGGATCCTGCTCTGTCTGCTTCATGCCCAGCGAGATCTTCTCCTCGCCCTCGTCGACTTTCAGCACGACGGCCTCGATGGTCTCGCCGATCGACACGATCTTCGAAGGATGGCGGACGTTCCGCGTCCAGCTCATCTCGCTGATATGCACGAGCCCTTCAATGCCCGGCTCGAGCTCGATGAAGGCACCGTAGTTCGTGATGCTCACGACTTTGCCCTGGACGCGTGAGCCCACCGGGTATTTCTCGCTGACGTCCGACCACGGGTACGGGAGGAGTTGCTTGCGCCCGAGCGAAATCCGCTCCCGATCCCAATCGATGTCGAGGATCTTGACCTCGATCTCTTCGCTGATTTGCACGACCTCCGAAGGGTGCGACACACGGCCGTAGCTCATGTCGGTGATGTGGAGGAGACCGTCCACGCCTCCGAGATCCACGAATGCCCCGAAGTCGGTGATGTTCTTGACGATGCCCTTGCGCACTTGACCGACCTCGAGCTCCTTCATGAGGTGCTCGCGCTTCGTCGCCCGCTCGGCTTCGAGGATCACTCGGCGAGAGACGACGATGTTGCGGCGGCGCTTGTTCAGCTTGATGATCTTGAACTGGAAGGTCTGGCCGAGCAGTTCGTCGACGTTGGGGACGCGACGGAGCGCGATCTGCGAGCCCGGGAGGAACGCGTCCACACCCATCAAGTCCACGACGACGCCGCCCTTGATCTTCTTCACCAGCGTGCCGTCCACCGGCTCGTCGCTCTCGTAGGCCTGACGAATCCGCTCCCACACGCGCATGAAGTCGGCCTTCTTCTTCGAGAGCACCACTGCACCTTCATGATCTTCGAGGTGCTCGAGGAAGACCTCGACTTCGTCACCCTCCTTGAGTGTATGCGCGTCCTTGAACTCGTCGACCGAGACTGCCCCCTCTGACTTGAATCCAACGTCGAGGATGACGGCGGTATCGGTGACGCGAAGGACCTTCGACCGAACGATCCCGCCCTCTTGCATCGTGCCGAAGGTGGGCTCGTACATCTCGGTCATCTCTCGGATCTGATCGGGCGTGTACTCTTCGAGGCGCTCTTGGTGGATCCGAAGTTGGGGCGACGAGGTGGATTCCTCGGGCGAGTCGGGCTGCTCTGCGTCCAGCATGCGGTGACGGGTCCGGTTGACGGTGACAAAAGGGTGCCGCGCCTCGGGGCGCCGGCAAAACTTAAAAGCTAGTCGCCAAATACCTTACGCGCTAGCACCGTGACCGCCTCAACTTGTGCCTCGAAGGTGAGTGTCGTGGTGTCCACCCGAATTGCGTCAGGTGCCTGGCGGAGGGGCGATGCGACTCGCTCGCGATCGTGCGAGTCCCGGACCGTGAGCCGGGCAGCTTCTCGGCTAACTGCCTCAGGCGAAGCAGGTTGACCGTCCTGCGCCAGGCGCCGGCCCGCCCGCGCCTGGGCGCTCGCAGTCAGGTAGACCTTGAGCGGAGCCTCCGGGAACACCGCCGTCCCGATGTCGCGGCCGTCGATCACCACCCCTTCCTCCACCACCCCGACCGCCCGGCGAATCTCACCGGTCACCCACTCGCGCACCTCTCCGAGTGCGGCGATCGTGGAGACAGCAGCCGTCACCCGAGGTGCGCGAATGGGACCGCTTACGTCGACGCCAGCCACCACCGGCCGGAACCCGTCTCCGACGCGCACGAGCTCGATGGGCAGCCGCCCGGCGAGGTCGCGCACGCGTTGGGCCGAACGCTGCTCGGCATCTTCGAGATGGTCGAGCGCCGCGAGGGTCACGGCCCGGTAGAGCGCGCCGGTGTCGAGATGAAGCCAGCCGAGCCGCCCAGCCACGGCCGCGGCCGTGCTCGACTTGCCCGACGCAGCGGGTCCGTCAATCGCGATGACGTGCACGTCCGCGAACTCGGGCTAGATCGTGGAAGAACTCCGGGTAGCTCGTCGCCACCGACGCCGTTTCAGAGAGCCGAATGCGGGCCCCTGACGCGGTGCCAAGCACCGCGAACGCCATGGCGAGCCGATGGTCGCTCGCGGTATCGACCCGACCAGAGAGCGCTCGCGGTGATCCCTCGACGACGAGCGCCTCGCCGCGCACCCGCGCGGCA
>JBDHCY010000055.1:0-16529 GCA_039591795.1 Gemmatimonadota bacterium
AGTGTACCGCTAGAGGACGAGATCGAAGCCCTCTACGAGACGGCCATCAACGACCGCACGGACGTCCGCCAGGCTCGGCTCAGCGCCGATGTCGAGTCCGCGCGCCTCAAGGCGCAGGAGTCCGACTTCTTCCCCAAGCTGTCGGTGTTCGCGAGCTACACGATCTCGGCGCAACAGAATGGCTCACCCAACTTCTTTGGCCTAGGCGGCTGCGACGATCTACCGGGCACGCAGTCATGCCCCCGCCGGAGTGCCGACGGAGCATTACTTGGGGTTCGGGTGGAATTCCCTGTCTTTCAGGGTTTTTCGCGCAACGCACGCATCCAGCAAACCCGTGCCCGGATTCAACAGATCGGGTTGCAGGAAGAGCGGCTGCGCAATCAGGTAGCGAACGAGCTACGCACCTTGGTCGACCGGCTCGACGAGGCGCGGCTCCGCGCCATCACTCAACGTCGGGCCGTGGCTCAGGCCGAGCGAGGATTCGAGATCGCAGGCGCGGAATACAGCGCGGGGATCGGGTCACGCTTGCAGCTCTCCGAGGCCGAGCTCGCCTTGCGCCAATCCGAGTTCAACCACGCCGAGGCTGTCTACGACTATCTCACGGCACGCGCGCTGTTCGACGCCGCCACCGGCTCCGTGCCGGCCCGAGCGGAAGAACTAGCGATGCAGAAGTGATTCAAAGGACCGATGTACCATGAACAGCACTGTGTTGACCATGCCGGTGATCACCCTGCTCTCCGCCACCATCCTGGCGACAACGAGCTGCGGCACTTCGGAGGGAAGCTCCACGGACGCGGATACAGCCGCGCCCACAGGGGCGCGCGTGATCGCGGTGGAGGTAGTGGCCGTCCGCCGCTCCGACTTCCGTGACGTCTTACGCGTGACGGGCGAGGTCGAGGCCCTCGAGGATGTGCTCGTCTCAGCGCAAGAGGGCGGCGTCGTGGAGCGGTTCGTCGTAGAAAAGGGTGCCTCGGTGCGCCGGGGCGATTCGTTGGCAGTGCTCGACGCCTCTGTGCTCCGTGCTCAAGTCGAGGAAGCGCGGGCCGCAGCTCGCCTCGCCCACGAGCAGCATGACCGCCAGCGCATCCTGTGGGAAGACGAGCGCGTCGGTACGGAGGTCGCTTATCTCCAGTCCAAGTACGGCGCGGAGATTGCCGATGCGCGCCTCGCCACGCTCGAGGCCCGGCTGGCACGCACCGTCATCCGAGCGCCGGTGGACGGTGTGTTCGACGAGCGCTACGTCGACCAGGGCGAAATGGCCCTCCCAGGCATTCCCGTGGCACGGGTGGTGGGCCTCGACCAGGTCAAAGTCGTGGCAGGAGTGCCGGAGCGCTACGCGGCCGCGGTGCACCGAGGCGACGCCGCGCAGGTCACCTTCGACGTGTTTCCGGAACGAGAGCTCAGTGGTCGCATCGCCTTCGTCGGCAGCGTCGTCGATGAAGACAATCGAACGTTTCCGATCGAAGTCGTCCTCGCGAATCGCGGCCGCGTGATCAAGCCGCGCATGGTAGCCAACGTCGCGGTCGTTCGAGCGCAGCTGCGTGGTGTGGTCGTCGTACCTCAGCAAGTCGTGCTCCGAACGGGTACAGGCTACGAGGTCTTCGTTGTCGCGGAGCGCGACGGCGAGACTGTCGCTACTGCCCGGCCCGTGCGCCTCGGGCCGTCGCACGACAACCTCGTCGTCATCGAAGAGGGTCTCGAGCCCGACGAGTACCTGATCGTCGTGGGCCACCAGCTCGTGAGTGATGGAGCGCTCGTCCGGGTCATCGCTGCCCAGGAGGAGCGTTGACATGGCCGACCACTCCGACCTGCTGAGCTCCGGCTCCCGCCGTTCTGTCAAGCCCGAGCGGGGGCACGGTGCATTCCGGGAGTTCCGCCCGACCTCCTTCGCCATCGAACATTCGACGAGCATCATCGTCTTCACGGTGGCGATCATTCTCATGGGCCTCGCCGCCTACATAACGGTGCCTCGCGAGGCATCGCCCTCCATCACGATTCCGAACATTCTGGTCAACACGATTTATCCCGGGGTCGCGCCAAGAGATATCGAAACGCTCCTGACCCGGCCGATCGAAGAGAAGCTCAATACGATCGGAGATGTGAAGACCATCACTTCGATATCCGACGAGGGCTACTCGAGCATCAACGTCGAGTTCGAGCCCGACGTGGACATGAACGAGGCGCTGCAGAAGGTCCGCGAAAAGGTCGATCTCGCGAAACCCGATCTGCCGGCCGCAGCGGAGGAGCCGCAGATCGTCGAGATCAACTTCTCCGAGTTCCCGATCATGCAGGTCAACGTGGCGGGCACGTACGGTCTCGTCCGCCTACGAGCGGTCGCCGAAGACCTGAAGGAGGATCTCGAACAGATCCCGAGCGTGCTCGAGGTCACAATGGCTGGGGGGCTTGAGCGAGAAGTGCAGGTGGACGTCGATCTGCCAAAACTCAAGTTCTACGGACTCTCGTTCGACGACGTCATCGACGCAATTCTCGCCGAGAACGTGACGGTGCCAGGTGGCACGATCGACGTGGGCAACCGGAAGTATCTCGTTCGGGTCCCGGGAGAATTTCAGACCCCTGCGCCGATCGCCGATATCGTGGTCG
The DNA here is from genome assembly GCA_039591795.1 of Gemmatimonadota bacterium. Taxonomy (GTDB): domain Bacteria; phylum Gemmatimonadota; class Gemmatimonadetes; order Gemmatimonadales; family GWC2-71-9; genus JBDHCY01. Next base: position 2,602 of record JBDHCY010000055.1, read on the forward strand.
CCACGCGCAAGGGCCGGGCGATCTACATCCGTGATGTCGCAACGGTGGAGTTCGGGTTCAAGGAGCGCGAGAGCTTCGCTCGCATGGACGGCAATCCCGTCGTGTCGCTCGCGATCAAGAAACGACTCGGACGCAACATCATCGAGACGGCAGACGCCGTGCACGCTGCCATCGCCGCTCGGGAAGCACGTTTCCCGCCCGGTACCTCGATCACGATCACCGCCGACCAGTCGGATGACATCGCCAACATGGTGAGCAGCCTTCAGAACAACATCATCTCGGGACTCATCCTCGTCGTCGGTGTCCTGCTTTTCTTCCTGGGCGCGCGCACATCGTGGTTCGTCGGCCTCGCGATCCCACTGTCCATGCTCCTGTCGTTCGCCGTGATCAAGCTGCTCGGATACACCCTGAACATGGTCGTCCTGTTCAGCCTGATTCTCGCCCTCGGTATGCTCGTCGACAACGCGATCGTCGTGGTCGAGAATATCTACCGCTTTCGGGAACATGGGCACGACCGGATACGCGCCGCCAAGTTTGCAACGGGCGAGGTGGCCTGGCCCATCATCGCGTCGACCGCGACGACCCTGGCTGCGTTCCTCCCGATGGCCTTCTGGCCGGGCATCGTCGGTGAGTTCATGGTCTTTCTGCCGTTGACTCTGATCATCACCCTCAGCTCGTCTCTCTTCGTCGGACTCGTGATCGTTCCGACACTCTGCTCACTCCTGCTCAACCCCGAGGACGAGCCGCGCAGTAGCTTGCCGCGCTCGACGACGATCGGCTTCGCCGCAGCTGCGGGCGTCGTATTTCTCATGGGCCTCGTCATCAACTGGCTCACGACGGTCCTGCTCCTTGGCACGGTCGCGATCCTCTACTCGGGCCACCATTACGTGTTGCGGCCAGTCGGACGCTGGTTCATGGCGCACGGCCTCCCCGCGATGCTGACGCGGTACGAGAAATTGCTCTGGTGGGCATTGGGACACCGAATGCGCATGGTCGGCGGTGCGCTGGCGACCCTCGTGCTCGCCATCATGGTCTTCGGCGCCTTCAATGCAGGAGTGGAGTTCTTCCCCGAAGACATCCCACCTGCCAGCGCCTACGTACAGGTGGAGTCGCCGCTCGGCACCCGCGTCGAAGAGACCGATCGAATCATGCGCGCCATCGAGGACCGCCTGCAGGACATTCCTGGACGCGAAGACGTGACCTCCGTGGTTGCCACCGTCGGCTCGCAAACCACCGCCAACTTCAGCGGTGCGTCTTCCGGGACCCATCTAGGCACCACCACCATCAACTTCGCCGACTTCGACCAGCGGCAAGGCGACGCATTCCAGACGCTCGAGCACCTCCGCAACGTCCTCCCCACCCTCGTCGCCGGTGCCGAGGTCACCGTCGAGAAGCCACAAGACGGGCCGCCTACCGGACGTCCCATCACGATCGAGATCACAGGTGACGACCCCGACACCCTCAAGCGGCTCGGCGATACTTTCGTCGACCACTTGGAGCGGTCATCCCTATTCGGCCGACTCGACGGACTGGAGAGCAACATGGCCGACGCCCGGCCCGAGCTGATCGTCGAGGTCGACCGAGAAAAGGCGGCACTCTACGGACTGAATACGCGCGACGTGGGGTGGACCGTGCGGAACGCGATCAACGGGTCGGAGGCTTCCAAGTACCGCGATGCTGAGGACGAGTACGACATCACGGTCCGGCTCGCCCGAGCGTATCGTGAGGACCTCGAAGCCCTTGGCGACCTCACCGTCGTCGCTGACGGCGGCCGCCAAGTGCCCCTCTCGTCGGTGGCACAGTGGTATGTCGGCGAAGGCGTTGGCGCGATCAACCGCAAGGACCTGAAGCGGATGGTCACGGTGTCGTCAGACGTGCGGTCGGGCAACAACGCCAATGCCGTTCTCCAAGAAGTGCAGGCTGAACTGGCCACGCTGCAAGGCTCGCTTCCAGTCGGATACGTGATGCGTTACGCCGGCCAGCAGCAGGAGCAAGCCGAGTCGCAAGCGTTCCTGACGGGGGCTTTCACGACCGCGCTTCTCTTGATCGCGCTGATTCTCGTCTCGCAATTCAACTCGGTCATCAAGCCGTTCATCATCATGTCGTCGGTCCTTCTGTCGACCGTCGGCGTGCTGATCGGCCTCCTCGTCTTCCGGATGCCGTTTGGCATCATCATGACCGGCGTGGGTGTGATCAGCCTGGCGGGGGTGGTGGTGAACAACGCGATCGTGTTGATCGACTACGTCGACACGCTGCGAACCCGTGACGGCTTGCGCCGCCGCGAAGCGCTCGTCCGCGGTGGCATCACCCGCTTCCGCCCTGTGGTGCTCACTGCGATTACGACCGTGCTCGGCCTCGTACCTCTGGCGATTGGACTCAACTTCGACTTCATCGGCCTCTACACACGACTCTCGCCCAATTTCTACTGGGGAGGCGAGCAAGCGTCTTGGTGGGGGCCCATGGCGATCGCGGTGATCGCGGGATTGACCTTCGCCACTTTCCTCACGCTGGTGCTCGTGCCCGTGATGTATTCACTGCTCGACGACCTCGAGCAGGCCATCCGCCGCCGGTTCCAGACCCAACCGGTACCCGCGACGCCCGATCTCGAAGCGGCCGGGGGAGGTCTCGCCGCGGACTAGCCGAGCTCATTCGACCCGTCTGAGCCTACCGAGACGTGACGTGACAAAAGCCGCGGCCGCCCGCCCCCGGCTCAGTCGGATCGTGGTGTTGGCCGGACCCCATCCAAGACCGGTTGGCGCGAACGTGAGCTCCGCCCGTGATGCCACGAGCGTCACGCGGCGTGAGGCCGGGCCTGGCTCCTGACGCCAGAGGACCTCTGCGCCCGTGGCAATCAAGCTGATTGTCAGGGAGTCTTCCGAGAGTCGCAGCGTCACCCGGGACCCGCGCTGCAGGGCGAGCGCTCGGGCAGTCCGATGCGCCATGGCCACCCGCGCCGCCGCCTGCTCCACGGCGCCTCGATCTAGCATTCGGTGGAGGATCGGCATGCCCAGGGCTGCGATGCCGCCAACGAGGGCGAGCACGACGAGCAGTTCGGCCAGCGTGGTTCCTTTCGCCATGCCCGATGATGCGCCGTTCGCGCGCCGGTGGAGAACCCAATCGTCTCCGCTCGGCGCCCCGAATTGCCGACCCCGTCCCCACCTTGCTCCCCCACACTTCGACCGGCATACTTCCGGCTCGACCCAGAGCGTAGCTCGACCCACCCACAGGATCGCCGTGGACCCGCTCTCGACCTTGCGGACCTATCAATCCCTCGCCCCCTGGAATCTTCGGGGCCTCACGGCGATCGCTGGGGCCATCCTCGACGCCGCCGCCGTGACGCCGATCAATGCGGCGGCGCGAGCAGTGCCGAGCGAGCGGACGATCCGTTTCTACGTCACACGCGGAATCGTGACGCCGCCGGAGGGGCGCGGTACAGCCGCCGTGTACACGTACCGGCATCTCCTACAAGTTCTTGCAGTGAAGCTCCGGCAGATGGAGGGAGGAACCCTCACCTCCATCGCCCGTGAGCTCGCCGATACGCCGGGCGACGTACTCGAGCGCCGCATCGCGAGCGTGCTTGGTTCCGCCCTCCCCCCACCGGATCGCCTCGCTCTTGGCATGGACGTGCAGGGGGGACGCGTAGGGCGAGCCGTGGCCTCCTGGCTCCGAGAGCCAGCCGAAGGGGCGCCCGAGCTCGTCGCCTCCGAGTGGCGGCGGATCGCGGTCGCGCGTGGACTCGAGTTGCATGTGGCCGCTGATCATCCGCTCGCTCGGCTCGGCCCCGGCGACAGCGACGTGGCCGACGTGGTGCGCGAGGCCGTGCATCGTCTCCTCCCCGATCGGTCAGCCGGACCGGCCGCTGGGACGAATCTCAAGGAGGGATCATGACCGCAGTCATCGTACTCCTCGTTCTTGGTGTCGTGGTGGTGTGGGTGATCGTGACTTACAACTCGCTCATCGCACTCAAGAACAGTGTCTTCAATGCCTTCAAGCAGATAGACGTGCAGCTCAAGCGACGGCATGATCTGATCCCGAACCTCGTCAATGCGGTCAAGGGTGCTATGGAGTTCGAGCGCGAGACGCTCGAGGCGGTGATTCAAGCGCGAAACCAGGCGGTCCAGGTACAGAAGGAGACGACACCCGGCTCACTGGGCAAGCTCGCTCAAGCCGAGGGGGTGCTCACCGCCGCGCTCGGGCGACTCATGATGGTGGTCGAGCGCTATCCCGATCTCAAGGCGACGGGCAACATTGCTCAACTCCAGGAGGAGCTGACCTCGACAGAGAACAAGGTCGCTTTCGCGCGGCAGCTCTACAACGACGAAGCCACTCGCTACAACACCAAACAGCTCCAATTCCCCACGAACCTCGTTGCAGGCCTGGCAAAGGCCACGCCCGCCGAGCTTTGGGAGATCACCGAGGCGGCGGAGCGCGAGGTGCCACAGGTCGACCTCTCCTCTAAGCCGAAGGCGTGAACGGCGAAGCGAATCTCTTCGTCCAGCAGGCCCGCAACCGGCGGCGCTCCGTCGTCCTCGTCGCCGCATTTCTCGCGCTGTTCGCCTGGGTGGGATTCGGTGGCGACGCAGCCTTCTACCTGGGAACGACCGGCCCTGAGGAACCCGGTGCCTATCGACACCGCATACCCATCATGGGCATCGCTGCAGTACTGCTCGGGGCCGCCCTCGCATGGCGTGCCTATCGAACAGGTGCCCGCCGCGTACTCTGGGCCACGGGTGCTCGAGAGATCGTCCAGGCGTCCTCTCTGGAGGAGCGACAACTCCTCAACGTCGTGGAGGAGATGGCGATCGCCTCGGGCCTCTCACGACCCCGTATCTGGGTGGTGCCAGACTCGGATCCCAACGCGTTTGCCACCGGTACGAACCCGGCCGAGGCACACATTGCCGTCACGGAGGGCTTGCTGTCTCGGCTGAATCGTGATGAACTGCAGGCCGTGGTCGCGCACGAGATGGCGCACATTAGGAACCTCGATGTTCGCTTGATGACGCTTCTCGCGGCGCTGGTTGGCGCAATCGCACTCATCTCGGAGGGCGCTCACCGTTTGTTGCGCGGCGGCTTCCGCGGTGGACGCTCGGGCGGCCGCGGCAAGGGGGCCGGCGCGGCGGCAGTGATCGCGCTCGTGGTGTGGCTCCTCACGCTCCTCATCGCCCCGCTCGTCTCGCGCCTGCTCGCCCTGGGCGTGAGCCGCAAGCGTGAGTTCCTCGCCGACGCAACGAGCGCCCAGTTTACGCGAAACCCGGCCGCGCTCGCCTCGGCCCTCACGAGAATCCACGAGGCCGTCGAACCCACCAAGAGCATGCGGGAGGGCACCGCACACTTGTGCATCGCCGACCCGCTGGGTCGCCGAGTCACCAATCGCCAGGGCCTCGTTGCCGATCTTCTCGCCACACATCCACCCATGCCCGTTCGGATCGCTCGTCTCAAGTCCATGGCCTACCAGCGGGAGCGCGCCCGGGCGGCCCCGGCATCGTGACACCCGCCATCGTCGTGGCGGTCGTGGCTGCGGTCGTGGCATTCGCCGCAGTGTTGGGCGCACTTTGGCTCACCCGCCAGGCTCGCTCGGCCGCCCGCGCTCGCCTGCGCCGGTGGGCGCGACGCACGGTGCACGAATTCCGCGCGCGCATCGACCGCTACAAGCGGGTGAGCCCGCGGGTCGTCCGGGACGAGATCCTCCGAGACCCCGTAGTCGGAGACGCCGTCACCGAACACGCCGCGATACACGGCATCCCCGAGGCAGACATCCGACCGCGCGTCGAGGAGTACATCCGAGAGATCGTTCCGTACTTCGATGTGCTGAGCTACTACCGATTTGGGTACAACTTCGCCCGCTTGTTTCTCGACCTCTTCTACCGCGTGAGCGTCGACTACCAGGACGAGCTAGCCCTGTCCGCGATCCCGACCCGCGACGTGGTCATCTACCTACCAAATCACCGCTCCAATGCCGACTACGTCGCGCTTGCATACGTGCTGGCGCGCCGGGTCTCGGTGAGCTACGCCGTTGGTGAATGGGCACGTACCTGGCCGCTGGAGTACGTCTTCAAGTCGTTCGGCTCGTATTTCATCCGACGGGGATTTCGCGAGCCGCTCTACCACGCCGTGCTCGAGCGATACGTGCAGCTCGTGACACGGAACGGACTCACACAGGGGATTTTCCTCGAGGGTGGGCTCTCGCGTGACGGGCGGCTGCGCCCCGCCAAGATCGGCCTCCTCGATTACGTCATTCGGACGCTCCGTGAGCCGTCGTTCGATCGGGATCTCTGGCTCGTGCCGGTCGCGATCAACTACGACCGCGTGCTCGAAGACCGCACGCTCATCCGTGAACAGATCGAAGGCGTGCCGCGGCCGGGCCGGCTCGAGCAACTCGGCTCGGTGTTGCACTACGTGAGTCGACAGCTCATGAGAATGGCCACTCGCCGGCTGCGGCGTTACGGTCGGGCCGCTGTCAACTTCGGCTCCCCGGTATCAGCCCGCGGGTGGCTGTCTGCGCAGCCGGCCGACGTGCTCGACTTGCCCAGGAGTGCGCGACTCCCCCGCATGCAGGAACTCGCCGATGACATGCTGCACCGCGTCGCGGCCATCATCCCCGTGACACCGGTTCCTCTCGCCTCCGCTGCTCTGCTCTCCTTCGAGGCATCGGCGATGCCGCTCGCAGCGCTTCTCGAGCGGATGGACGAGATGCGCGACCAGCTCCTCGACGGTGATGCCAAGGTCGTGCGCGGCGATCGCGATATCCGTGAGGTGTGGGATCGGGCCTGGAAAATGCTCTCAATGCGGAGACTGGTCGTCGCTGAGGACGAAACGCTCGTGATCTTGCCACGTCACCGTCCGCTGCTCGAGTATTACGCCAACTCGATCGTTCACCTCCTGCCACCCCAGCTGCGACCGATCCATAAAGAGCACGAGGTGGACCGGACGCTGCCCCATCTTCGAGAGAGCGGCACCATGGACCGGCCGGCGTCCCATTGATCCTCCGGATGACGCTGCGCCCTGTTAAGTTCCCGACATCGAGCCGATCATGCTGACAACCCCCGTTGCGCTCCCCAATCTCGCCGTGGGCGACCGGGTGCAGGAGACGCTCCTCGTGTTCAACGTCCAGCACAAGAGCCTCGCCGACGGACGGGGCTACACGGTGCTGACGCTCAGCAACGCAACGGGCCGAATCGACACCGCGCCCTTCTGGCCCGAGCAGCACGACCTCATCGCCGGAGTCGAGCGCGGACACGTGGCACAAGTGATCGGCGAGGTGCAAACGTACCGGGAGCGGAAACAGTTAGTGGTCACCTCCCTCCGCGTTCTTCCCAGGGAGCATGTCGATCCGTCGTCACTCCTCCCATCGGTGGGCGACGTAGCACCATACTGGCACACCCTCGACGGGTGGCGGAGAGCGATCACCAAGCCTCGTCTCCGAGCCGTGATCGACCTGTTCTACGAAGACGACGAATTTCGAGCGCGGTACGGGCGGTGTCCGGCGAGCATCGCCGGGCATCACGCCGCCGTCGGCGGGCTCCTCAAACACACCGTCGAGGTGGCGCACATCGCACGGGCCATCTCACGCGCCGCGGGGGCCGATCCCGAGCTCGTCCTCGCTGGTGTCTTGCTCCACGACATCGGCAAGCTCGACGCGTATCGTTGGGACACCTCCTTCGAGCACACCGACCGGGGGCATCTGGCGGGCCACGTGGCGCTAGGGGCCCTCATGCTCGATCGCCGTGTCTCGGAGCAGACGCCGCCGGTGTGCACTCCCGAGGAGTGCGACACACTGATTCACCTCGTCTTGGCGCACCACGGACGTCTTGAATTCGGAAGCCCAGTCGTCCCGATGACCCTCGAGGCCGAGGTGCTCCACTGGGCGGACAACGCAAGCGCCAAAACGGCTTCCATGGCCGATGCGCTGCGCGACGCCTCGGCGTTCGGCGAAGGCCTGGTCTCGCGGCAACGCTTCTGGCAGCTCGACGGACGGCGCGCTTACCGCGGCCGGCACGACTGGGGGGAGTGAGCTTCCGCCTCTTGCCCCACACGGCCGACCTCCGGGCAGCGCTAGACGGGGGGTCACTCGATGAGCTCTACTCAGCCGCGACCGCACTCTTCCGTGAGATTGTCGTCGGGCAGAGCTCCGTCGTCAGCCGTGAAGAGCGGTTCGTTCCGTGTCCCACCTCAGACCAAGCCGAAGAGTTCTTCCGCTTCGTCCGGGAGCTCGTCTATCTGTACGACGCGGAGAGCTTCGTGCCATGTGGTGCCCGGAGAGTCGGCAACGGCACGGTCGTGGACGGCGAGCGATTCGACCAAGTCCGTCACGAGTCGCATCATCACCCCAAAGCCCTCACACGACACGCCTTCGTGTTCGAGCAAGATGTGCATGGCTGCCGAGCCGAGCTCGTGTTCGACCTGTAGTCGTTTCTGCCTCTAGTCTGCCTCTAGATAGATTCTCCGCATGGCTCCCGCTCTCGAGATTCGCCAGGTTGACGCCTACCGATGGCGCATCCTCCGTCAGGGGGGCATGCGCACAGACGGGCTCGTTTTTGCCGATGCCGAGATGATGCAGGAGCTGGCCGGCGACCAGGCACTCCAACAGGTGGCGAACGTGGCGCACCTGCCGGGAATTGTGGGCCCGTCCATCGCAATGCCCGACATTCACTGGGGTTACGGGTTCCCTATCGGCGGGGTCGCTGCATTCGACCACCTCGACGGTGTCATTTCGCCGGGTGGAGTGGGCTACGACATCAACTGCGGTGTTCGGCTCTTACGCGTCCCGCTCGCCGTGGGGGACGTGCGCCCCCGGCTCCGCGAAATCGTCGACGCGCTCTATGCGAGGATTCCTTCCGGGGTCGGGAGTGCCCGGTCAGACCTCCGCTTGTCCGGGCCCGAGATGGACCACGTGCTGAAGCTGGGCGCCAGATGGGCAGTGGGTCGCGGCTACGGGACGGAGCGCGACCTCGAGTGCATCGAGGCGGAGGGCACCCTCCCCGACGCCGAGCCGGCCTACGTTTCGACCAAGGCCAAGACGCGGGGTCGCGGGCAGCTCGGGACGGTGGGCTCGGGGAATCACTTCGTCGAGGTGGGCTACGTCGCCGAGCGATTCGACAACGATGCAGCCGACCGTCTGGGGCTCTCACCAGGTACGGTGACGGTGTTCATCCACTCAGGGTCCCGCGGGTTGGGCCATCAGGTGTGCGACGACCACCTCGACGTCATGGTGGCGGCAGCTGCCAAGTACCACATCGACCTCCCCGACAGACAGCTATGCTGCGCGCCGCTAGAGAGTCCCGAAGCCCAAGCGTATTGGGGTGCGATGAACGCGGCTGCTAACTTCGCCTTCGCCAACCGGCAGCTCATGACACACCACGCGCGTCGCGCGTTTGCCGATCTCTTTGGCGACGAGGTGGCCGAGGGGATGGACCTGGTCTACGATGTCGCTCACAACATCGCCAAGCTCGAGGAGCATGTGGTCGAGGGACGGCCGCGGACACTTTGTGTTCATCGCAAGGGCGCAACCCGGGCACTCCCACCTGGCCATGGCGAGCTGCACTCACGGTTCCGAGACCTCGGGCAGCCGGTGTTCATTCCGGGCGACATGGGTCGGTACAGCTACGTTCTGGTCGGCACCGAGGCCGCCTCACAAGAGACCTTCGCGTCCACATGTCACGGGGCTGGCCGCCGCCTCTCGCGCCACGCAGCCAAGCGTGTCGCGCGGCCGAGGAACGTGCCGCGTGAGCTCGAGGCCGACGGAATCATCGTTCGGGCTGCGAGCCGCGCAACGGTCGACGAGGAGATCCCAGAGGCCTACAAGGACGTCAGCAGAGTCGTTGGAATCGTTCACGCCGCCGGCATTGGTCGACGTGTCGCACAACTCAAACCGATTGGAGTAGTGAAGGGATGAGAAAAGCCGAGGCGCCCGACAGCGTGAGCTGACCGGGCGCCTCGCGCACCAGTTACCCGGAGTCGGGGGATTCACTCCCGCCGTTCTCCTTTCCCAGGCCGCCGGTCGACTGATACGTCGGTCGGGAGGGCCGTTGGGAAGCTCCGGCTTCCATCCCCGCACGGCCTGGCCGGGCCGCGTGGTTCGCCAGCGCGGGCGCTGCGAGTCGGAACGGGTCGCGGACCGCCCCTTCGCACTGCACCTCGAGGCGCCACATCGAGGTGGGTGAGGCGCGCGACTGGCCTCACCGATCCGAGCTGGCAGAGCTCTCCAGATCGTCGGACGCCTGAGCCCTTGTTTGCGTCGGCGCCCTCCCCGGAATTGCCGCCCGGACCCGCTAACGAGGCGTGGTCGCGGCATTGAGCCTCGACCCTTCCCTCACCAGCGTGCGTGCAATATAGGACCACGGGAAAGTGGCGCAAGTGCCGATTTTCCTTCGGGTTACGCGATTTCTGATGTGGATTGAACGTGCATTCTTTGGGGCCAATGAGTAAGGCGGTTAGACGATCCATCCACACAATGTTGAGATGTGAATCCACATCGGCACATCGTCCACACCAGCCAATTTGCGTGCTGGTCAGGGCTCGATGGAGACTTCGACGTAGACGTGAGGCTCCCCGGCAGCCGCCGGTGCGAACAGGCAGCCCCCGCCACCAGCGGCGAAATGGGCCGCGAGTAGACTGGTTGCTCCGTCGGGATCCACGTCTCCGAGGATTTCACCGAGCCAGCGCTTCGCGTATCGGAGTTCCGGACCACGTCGCGCGAAGAGCGCGATCAGCGCGCCGGCGCCAGAGGTCGCCCGAAGAAAGTGCGCCAGAGCGTGGGAGCGCTCGGCGAATTGGTAGGCGCGCACCCCGGGTTCGTCGTACAGGAGAGCGCCTTCGTGCGGGTCGGCGGGAGGCGCATCCATACGTGGGCCGAGATACACGTACACTCTTCGCCCGCCATCACGACGCTCCACGACGGCTGCGGCGGTCTCGCCGGCCAGCCGGGCCGCGTGGACCACGTCATCATCCCGTAGGATGCCCACGGCTGCCGTCCACGCAAGCGCGGAGAGCGCACTGTGAACGGGGCAGCCGACGGCGTCATCGAATGCGAGCAGTCTCGGAGCGGCGCCGGCCCGCAAAAAGAAGTGGCCCAACGCCTCGCTTCGATCGTCGAACGTCGTCGTGGTCTTGCCGATGGCTGGAGCTGTCATACGACCTCACCCTAGTATAATGCCGGGACGCGCGCGTCGGATCCACCCCGCTTGACGCCCAGTCACGGGGCCACTAGCTTCGCGCCCGAGGTTCAGGCTGGACGTGGGCACCGCGTGGACTTCGTGGCATTGTCCACCGGTGCTTGTTGCTTTGTCTGCCCGAATCGCGTGTCCGGTCGCGGTGACCGGGCGACTCACCGGGCCGCAGGCCCAGCAGAAGGGGTCGGAGCAGCATGGCACAGGGCAAGGTCAAGTGGTTCAACGACGCGAAGGGGTTCGGGTTCATCGCCCAAGATGGCGGTCCCGACGTCTTCGTGCACTTCTCAGCCATCGAGGCGGAGGGATTCAGAAGCCTCGCGGAGGGCGACAGCGTCGAGTTCGAGGTCGTCCAGGGCACGAAGGGCCTGCAGGCGCGGAACGTCCGTAAGGTCTGAACATCGCGGGTCTCCGCGATGAAGGCGCCGGTGCCGCTGATGCGGCCCGGCGCCTTTCGCCTTGGAGGGGAGTGACCTTTCCGCCATCGGCCAGGTCCAATTGAGAACCGGGGGTAGGCCTGCACTTCGGTCCGAGTGGACTGGCCACCGATGACGGCCGGACTGGCAACGGAGTGACAGCCTACCCCCTCTCGCCTCCCCGTCGCTCAGCACGCAGGCATGGTCGGCTGAACTGCTGTATCTTGTGAGCCATGTCGATCAAGTTCTTTGGCGTGGCCGCTGCGCTCGCTGCGACGCCCCTCGTCGCACAAGACCCACTCGAATACCGTGGCCTCGCGCCGGGGGCGTCGCTCTCCGACTTTGCTCGTTCCGCCAATACCCTGGCGTCCCAAGACTCGCTGACGTGCCGCACGTCAGCGCATACGGCGGCACTCATGGAATGCGGTGTGACCATCACCGATGGTGAGACCACGCCGACGCTCAATGCCTTCGTGATCGGTGGGCGGATTGGGCTGCTGAGCGTGACCGACTCCGGGGGCGCCGCGCTCGTGGCGCGTTGGCGCGACGCGCTCACGGCCGCCTACGGCCCAGGCGTCATGACCCGGCGTGCGATGATTCAGTGGGCGTCAGGTGAACGTGTGGCCCGCCTGACCTGGCGTGCTTCCGGCGACGTGCGTTGGATCTCGTTGACGCTCGCGCACGAGGAGACGCTGGCACAGATCGAACGGTTCCTCGGCCCGCGGCAGCCCACCCGCTAGGTCGCACCGGCGGCTACAGACCGCGCTCCGACCCCCACCTGGATCGAGACCCGCCTATCACGGGTGCCGCCTCGCGAGGCCGCTCCGGAGGAATGCTGCTGTCCGCTGGTGTCCCCTCGTGAGTGCGCAGCCAAACCCCAGGTGTTGGCACCGTGACAGCATTCTCCTCCGACGCGACCGGGGGCCGGTCGGGCTCCGCGGCGAATAGGGCCAGCACGTCGGGCGGAGCGTGTCGCAAACTCCGAAGCGGGAAGGCCACGTAGTTGCCCGCGACGCCGACGACGGTGTTCTCGATGATGTCGGCAACCACTTGGCGCTCAGCGTCCCGCACCTTCGTCAGCGCGAGGTAGCGGAGGCTGGGGTCGCCGCCGGCGATGATCGCTGCCGAGTAGTAGGGCAGATTGGCGGCGATGTGCGCCAGCAGACGGCTTTGGAGCGCCTCAGCACCGGGCACTTCTCCGGTCGTGCCAACGCCCAAGAGCTGCATCTTGGATTCAGCCGTGAGCACGAGGTCACTAAACGTGTGGAGGCGTCGCCACGATGACCCCGCCATGCCCTCGACATGCAGCGTCTCGAATGCCAGATCGGCCAACGACGCGTTCTCGAGCACGAGTTGGCCCGGATACCGCACACCGCGCGTGTGGAGCGCAGCAGGCCGCAGCGTGCCGACCCAATGAGTCGTTCGTGGAATCGCTGCACTGGTCACGCCACCCGGCGGCGTCTCGGCCGGCGTGAAGTGGACGGCGTGACGGACGCCGTCCAAGTGCAGGTAGGACGAGGCTTGCCAGAGATCCAGGGCCCGCTCGCCTGCACTCACGTGAGCCACAAGCCGGAGCTCCGTCACGGGGGGAGCTGGCTCGCCTCCCGCCTCGTCGGTTGTGCCCAGCACGCGATCGAGGTCGGGGAGCAGCGTGCGGTCGAGCAACGCTCGTCGCAGGACATAGCCGTACTGACGGACCACGGCCATCGTGGCAAGGTTCGGCATCCGGAACGGTAGCAGCACGGCTGGACGAATCCTGCGCAGTCTCGTCACCACTCGATAGCGCTGGAGAGTCTCGAAATACTCGTAGGTGATCACGCGGTCGGAGTCCGTATTTCGGACGACTCGCACGGGGGCGGCGGTTGGCGTGTCTTCGCGAACCTCGACCACTCCGAATGCCCGGCGGCTTCGAAGAAAGCTCGTCACGCGCATCGAACGGTCACTGAGGTAGCGGATGGATTCCGCGCCGAGGTCGACCAAACGCGATTCGCCACCGGCCTCCGGTACCACCGTGAACGACTCCAGCGGAATCACCCCGTCGCCAGTCTCGAGGGCGTCAACCAAACCGCGAGCGGCGAGGAACCTCGCGACCTCGTGCAACGGACGCTCGCGTGGAGTGAGCTCTTCTTCCACGCCGCTATCGACCCACCGATGACGCTGGCGCCCGTCGATGATCGCTACCCGAGCCTGATCACCTGGGGCTAGCGGCGCGCTGTAGAGCAAGTCGCCGAGTGCATAGCCCATCGGGTGCCAATGTTGCTCGAGCTCGACCAAGACGCCGTAGCGGATTGGAGCCGGATAGTTGACCGCGACCGAGAAGAAGTCCACCGGTGGGATCCCGAGCGTG
>JBDHCY010000056.1:0-25036 GCA_039591795.1 Gemmatimonadota bacterium
GTAGTCGGCGGTCTCACCCACCACGACGGCATGATCGGCGAACGCAGGCTGTCGCTGATGTGCGGGGAGGTCGAACCCGTCTTTTGCGATCGGAGTCCAGAGAACCGGGTGCCCGTCTTGGACCAACCGCACGTGCGTCCCACCACGATCGAGCGTGATGTTCATGAAGCGGAGCCGGTACGTCGTGCCCACGCGGAACTCCGCAGTGTCCGGCTCCCAGGTGCCGTTGATGGCCACCTGCCCCAAGGTCTCCGGCGTCGGCGGGAGGTATCCCAGCAGGAAGACGCGGTCCGTGTCCGGATCCCATTCCTCGTCCGCCTCGAGCACGATGAAGGCGCCGTACAGTCCCGAGCCTTGTTGCCGCAGATCGCTGACGTGCGTGTGATACATGAAACTGCCTGCCCGCGGCGGTGTGATGCGCATCTCGAACGAGTCGGCGGGCAGGACAGCGGGCGTGGGACGGCCGGCGTAGCCGCCGACACCGGGCACACCGTCGAAGTAGCTGTCGATCTCGAGACCGTGCCAGTGCACCACGGTGGGCTCGTCCATGCGGTTGTGAACCCAGATGCTCGTGGGCTCGCCCTTGCGCAGCACGATGGTCGATGATGGCAGGCGAATCGAATCCGGCGCCGGCTCCTCGGGACCCTCCTGGAGCACATACGAGAACTGCCGGCCGGTCATGGCTTCCGCCGGCGCCGAGTTGATGAACAGGCGGAGATCCCGTCGCGCCGGCTCGTTCGGAACCCAGCCTTCCGGGGGCCGCACATAGATGCCCATCATGAGCCCGCCCATGCCCTCTTCCACGTGGCGGTTGGCGTCATGTCCGAGATGTGCTTCCTGGAGCAGCGGCATGACGAATGCATCTCCCGATGGCCGATCGGGCTCCAGCGAGGCGTTGCCCAAGACGTGCCAGGTGATGTGGCAGTGGAACAGCCACCCGCCGGGCCGATCCGGTGACCACACCATGGACATGGTCGTGCCCGCGCCCATCGGCTCGGTGACGACCATGCGCCGCTGGCTCTCCCAGTAGACCGTGTCCCGCGCAACGTCACCGCGGCTGTCCACCCGAAAGTAGAACCCGTGCAGGTGCATCGGATGACCGCTCTCCGAGGCGTTGATGACGCGCCAGCGGACCGTGTCGCCCATGTTGTAGACGAGACGTTCGGTGAGAGGCCACGGACGTCCGTTGATCACGGAAAACGTCATCTCGTCTTCGTTGCCATCCTCGGCTCGCCGGTCGAACCACATGCCCATCACCATGATGCGATCGTCCGCCGCTCCTTCGATTGGATCGACGATCAGCGCGCCGCCCAGTTGGCTGTCTTCGTACATCCGACGTCTGATCGGGACCTCAGAGAGCGCGGCCCAGTAATGGAACGTTCCCTCGACGTCGGCGGGGAATCGGATTTCTCGGGTCGTGCGCGGCGGCACCCGGACGATGTCGACCAGTCCCGTGCGGCGCGCTGAGAGCCCGTGAACGACCAGGGTGCTGTCGAGGGGGTTCGTGATCGTGACGTGGACCTCGGTTCCGAGCGGCACCCGGATCAGCGGGCCGGGGATCTCGGGAGCCTTCCCACGCTCCGCGAAGGCGTAGACTTGGCCGGGCAACTCGTCTTCGCCAAGGAGGTACCACTCGCCCCAGACCACCTCGAGGTCGAGCGTGAGCACGCCGTCGACCAGCGTGCCGGCCGGAACTACGTTGTTGTTGAAGGCGATTTTGGGAAGCAGTGGGTCGGTGACGGGTGAGACGGTCGATGCGCCGGGGATCAGTGGCAGCAGGAGCACGAGGGCCCAATGCATGTACTACTCCAATTTTCGCGACGCGCCAAGCTAGCCATGATGAGCAAATGTCGCAACCGTGCTGCCGCTCGGCGGAATGCGACGACCTCATCGCGATTTCCGGTTGCGAGCATAGGAACGTCGCGGCGACGAGCTATGAGTAACGCGCGAAGCACCTGTCCCTTCAACCCGTGATCCGCATCCCCGCCGCGATTCCGTTCACAGTCACCAGCAAGGCGTCGAGGAGTCGCGCGTCGTCCCCGGCTCGGCGCAGCCGACAGAGGATCTCCACCTGGACGAGATTGATCGGATCCACGTATGGATTCCGCACATCGATGGAGCGCCGAAGCACGGGATTGTGGTCCAGCAACCGCTCGTGGCCGGTCACCTGCAGCATCGCGTCCGCGGTCGTGTCGAGGCGCTCGCGGAGCTGCACGCCGATCGGCCGCAGATGCTCCGGTACGAGACGCTTGTCGTACTGAGCGGAGATGTCCGGCGAGGCCTTGGCCAGCACCATCTCGATCAGGTCGAGCGTGGACCGGAAGAAAGGCCACCGCTCGTACATGTCGGTCAGCTCGTTCAGCATTCCTTTATTCAGTACGTCCTCGAGGGCCTCGCCGACGCCCAGCCACGCGGGGAGCAGCAATCGCATCTGCGTCCACGCGAACACCCAGGGGATGGCGCGAAGCGACTCCACTCCTGTGCCTGGTCTCCGCCGGGCCGGCCGGCTTCCGATCTTGAGCTCGCCGAGCTCGGCCTCGGGGGTAGCCAAGCGAAAGTACTCCAAGAACTCGGGCGTCTCGTACACCTCGCGGCGGTATGCAGCGCGCGCGGTGTCGGCGAGCTGCTGCATGCGCTCGCGCCAGCGGCGGCTTGGATTCTCCACTGGCTTCAAGGTCGCTTCGAGCGTGGCGGTGGTGTAGAGCTCGAGCGTCCGGAGCGCGATTCCCGGTAGTCCGAACTTGGCGTCGATCATCTCGCCTTGCTCGGTGACGCGAAGCGACCCGTTTACCGAACCGGGCGGTTGGGATTGAATGGCGAGATGGATCGGCCCGCCGCCGCGACTCACGGTCCCGCCGCGGCCGTGGAAGAGGGTTACGTGCACCTCCCGCTCGCGGCAGGCGGCGACGATCTCCTCCTGGGCCGTGTAGAGCTCCCACGCGGCGGCCAAGCGTCCGCCGTCCTTCGCCGAGTCGGAATAGCCGATCATGACCTCTTGCCGCCCTCCGATGCGGTCTCGGTACCAGGGAATGGCGAGGAGCTCTCGCATGCACGCCCCGGCGCTACGCAGGTCGCTCACCGTCTCGAACAGCGGTACGACGCGGAGCGGCGGCCGAACGCCTGCCGCCGCCTGAAGCAGCTCGACTGCAAGGACATCGGACGGACGGGTCGCCATCGAGATGACGTACGCGCCGAGTGAGTCGGGATGGAGCCTCGCCGCGGTTCGAAAGGTGTCGAGCACGTCACGAACCTCGGCGTCGAATTCGGAACTGGTCTCAAACGCGTTCGCGATCGTGCCGCCGCCTTCTCGTAAGTGCCGGGCAAGGAACGCCTGCCGCCCGGACTCGTCCCAAGCGGCGTACGATCCCAGCCCCAGCTGAACCGTGATGGCATCGAGTGCGTCTGTGTGCCGGCCGGCCTCCTGCCGCAGATCGAGCCGCACCAGCGTGAGCCCGAAAGAGGCAACGCGCCGGAGAAGGTCCTGAAGGCGGCCCTCAGCTAAGACTCCAGCCCCCGTCTCACGCAGGGAGCGGAAGCAGAGGTGCAGCGGTTCTGCCAGGTCGTGCGGGTCCCAGTACATCCGGGTGTTCGTGTCCGCGTCTGGTTTTCTTCCTTCGAGCGCTTCTTCGATGCACTCCCGCGTATGGATGAGGCGCTCGTGGACTTCTTTGAGCAGCACGCGATAGGGTTCGTGAACGTTGCCAACCCGTGCCCGTAGCTCGGTGCTTCCATCTCGCATCGAAAGCTCGGAGCGAAGCGAAGAGACCTCCTTTTCATAGAGAT
Organism: Gemmatimonadota bacterium; assembly: GCA_039591795.1. GTDB lineage: Bacteria > Gemmatimonadota > Gemmatimonadetes > Gemmatimonadales > GWC2-71-9 > JBDHCY01. The sequence continues at coordinate 3,784 of JBDHCY010000056.1, forward strand.
CCGCAGCCATCCACCGGGCGAGCAAGCACGCCTGCTCGGTGACCTCGGGTGTGACGTTGGGGTTCCCGTCGCGATCGCCACCCATCCAGGAACTGAAGCGGATGGCGGTGGCGGTGAGGGGAAGCGTCTTTCCGGTCGCCGAGCGAAGGACTCGGTCAAGCGCCCGCATGTATTGGGGAACCGCATCCCAGAGTGTCTGTTCGAAGACCACCAGACCCCACTTCACCTCGTCGAGCGGCGTGGGACGCCGCCGTTGGATTTCGTCCGTCGTCCAGGCCGCCGTGATCTCTCTGCGGAGAGCCTGGACGAGTTCCTCCCGTTCCCACTGGGTGAGGGCAGGGCGGTCCTGGAGCCCGAGCAGTTCGGCGATCGAGCGTTGATTCCGGCGCAAGGTCCGGCGCACGACCTCGGTGGGGTGCGCGGTCAACACGAGCTCGATCTGGAGCGAACAGACGGTTTCGTAGAGAGTTTCCTGCGTTACCCCCGAGGCAAGCAAACGGGCGAAGCTGCTTTCAGTGGAGCCGCGTTGTGGTGCCGCGTCGGGCTTGCGCTGATAGTCGCGGCGTCGCCGAATCCGGTGATGCTGCTCGGCGATGTTCGCCAGGGTCAGGAAGTGCGCGAACGCGCGCGCTACCGGCAACGCGTCGTCGAGCGACAGATCCTGGAGCACTTGGTCGAGGGTCTCGAAGTCGTCCGGGTTGCCCTGGCGCGCCCCCTTGGCCAGGGCTCGCACTCGCTCGACCACCTCGAAGAGATGGTCGCCCTCCTGTGCCCGAAGCGTTTCGCCGAGGAGGTCGCCCAGCAGGTGGACGTCGTCGCGGAGTGGCTGGTGCGGATCCGTGCTCACGTCATATGAATAACCTGGGCCGGCGACTTGCGCACGAACGACCGCAACCCGCGTGGCTTGACTCGGCAATCGCTGCCCAGCTCACCCAGGGAGGGGGGTGCCGTCGAAGCGATGCGTCCGCCGGCACGCCTCCGTTTGGCCGTCGCTAGAACCGATGGGTGTACGACGCCTTGATCGTGCCGGTTCGCTGACGGGTCGCGAATCGGGAATCCTGTTCCAACCAGTTGTGATTGTACACGAGATAGAGATCGGACCCGGGCGTGATGATCCATCGAAGCCGTGTGTTCATTCCGAGCAGGTCGCTCAGGTTGTCGTATTGGACGGTGGCCGAAAAGAGAAGGGATGTCGTGAGATCGAGCGTCCCCTGAAACCGCACCAGATCCGTCGAGAAGGCGCCCTCTGCCAGATCCACATCGGTGTGAACGTACTCCGGTGCCACCTCGACTCCGGCCATTGGACGCAGCGTCACTTGCAGACGATACTCGCTTCGCCTTCCAGACCAGAAACCGCCGGTCTCGATCGCCACTTCTGCTGAGGCTCTGCGGAAGGGAGCCGTTGCCAGACCGGCGTTCACCCACCCGTTGGTGTAGTCGCCGACGGGAACGATGATCGATCCGTCGCCCTTGATGTCGAACGGCTCGACCAATCGCTCGAAGCCTCTCGATACGTCGAGGGCGATCCCGTCGCCCGACATGAACCGGACATCGAAGAGTCCGAAGCGCAGCACCTGCGTCATCAGCGTGAAGTCGAGATCGGTCAGGTGCTCGAAAAAGACACTCCACTCGACTTGCTGAATCAGGTCACTGTCCTCGAACTGGGGAGCGAATCCTATCCTCGGATTGACTCGCCTGAAGGAGTTGCGGCGGGCGAACCCAACGGCCGGATCGTAGGCACTTCCGAATTCTCGGTACGAGACGTGGCCGGACCACGGCTGGTTGGGGAAGTTGAGTCTGATCCCTCTGGTCGACCGGTCCCAGAAGTCGGTCGAATCGTCCGCTGCAAACGCGCTATTGTGGGCGACGAAGAACGCCTGAAACTGGAGATTCTTGTCCCCCGCGAATCGGGAGGTACCCAACTCGAGATCGACACCGAAGGTGTGGCGGTCCTGCAGAGCCGGATCGAGTTGATCGCCGTGTTGGGTTGCCCTCCGCGTGTAGATCATGCCGATGGTGCTTTCCTCGCCGATGTTTCTGCGAATCCGCGCCATCGTAAAGTCCTCGCGGTTCACGCTGTCCGTCTCTGCCGTACGCACCTGGAGGAAGGCGATGCTGTAGTCGCCGGAATTCCCGAGCAACCGCCCGCCGACGGTGATCGGGATGGGCTCGCCAGTTGCGTCGTCGAGGCCTATCCGGCGGCTGAAAAAGGGACTGACACCACTGGCAGGCGCAAACCGGTAGATCCCGGATCCTTCGAGGAAGAAGTCTCTCTGCTCGGGGAATACAAGCGGAAAGCGGGTGAGGTTGATCCGCCGCTGGTCCACTTCGGTCTCGGCGAAGTCGGTGTTGATGGTCAGCGAAGCCTTCAGGCTCGGTGTGATGCTGTAGTTGAGATCGAGTCCGATATCGGGGGACACCGACGTTTCGGGATCGCCGGCAACACGGTCGTCACTTCCCTTCAGGATCCCATAGGGAACGGCCTCGAGGCCCAACCCCTGTGACAATCCCGTGAGTCCGCTGATCGCGCCGGCATCTTGCGGTCGCGCGATCCCCTGGTTCCTCCGGTAGCCGGTCCAGAGGGCCGTCTCGTTTCTTCTACGGATGACCCGCATGAAGTTGGCGCCCCACGTCTCGCCCGCCGGATCGAAATTCAACGTCCGGAAGGGGATCTTGATCTCGGCCGACCAGCCGAAGTCGCCGATCACGGTCCTGGCGTCCCAGACGCCGTCCCAGTTGAGGTTGACGTTGTTGCCTTGGCCCGTGACGACGAGGCCGTCAGTCCGCATGCCGTTGGGGTTGACCTCGAGGAAGTAGGCGCTGCGCTGGTCGTTGAAGGTGTCGAGGATCCAGGTGAACCGGTCGTCCGAGAACATCGGTAGATCTCGTCGCTTCATGAAGGCCTTGATCTGCGACGGGTCGCTGTCGTACAGGATGGCTCCGATGTAGAGATGCCGGCTGTCGTAGGCGATACGGACCTCGGTCCTCTCGCTGGCATCCGCACCTTCCCGGGGCTCCTGCATCCGGAATCCGGTGGCTGGATCCACTCTCGACCAGAAGGCCTCATCCACCCGACCGTCGAACCGGAGTACTTCGGAATCGGTCAGGCGGTACGCGCGGATCTCTCGTCGGCCTTCATCGGTCTGTGCCACCACGACGCCCGGAGTCAGAAGAACGAGAGCGAGCAGACCGCCGAGCGGTGGTATGAGTGGCTTTTGCATAGCTCCATTCTAGCCGGCCGTCCGAATGTCGCGAAGGTGCGCGGAGCTTTGGGCTGGCGCTGACGCGGAGCTACAACCGGTAGTGCAAGACGTGAAGGACCGGGTCGCAAGGCTCGCTGCGGAACGGTGATCGCTGGGAAGATTGGACTGCACGGAACCAGGGCCCGTCTCAGAGGGCACCCCGGCTGGAGCCTCGTTCGCATGAGCACAGCCGTCCTACTGGATCTCCCAGAGAGGGCCCAATGAGAAACGAGCGGGCTGGGTGCCCGCTCGTTTCGCAATCGGGACGGCGGGATTTGAACCCGCGACCCCCTGAACCCCCATTTATTCCGAGGCTCCTTGGCTGAGCTTGGCTGAGTTTGCCTGCGTGCTGCGTCAGCTCGCCTTCTTGGCGTGCTCGCGCTGCTTCCGGGTCTCGGCGACGGCCGCCTGCATCCGACTCGCCAGCTCGCGCTCGTGACGAAGCGTCCCGATCAGCGCCTCCGCCTGCTTCGACTGGAACTCTAGCACGCCGGCCTGCTCGACGACTTGCTCCACGATGGCTCGCTGGCTTTCGAGCGTCTCGATGCTCGTCCCGAGGTTGCGAACGAGCGCGCCGGCCCTGGCCAGGCGGCTCTCAGCATGATCGAGCTGGCCCTTGCGGCGCTCCAGCTGTTCGACGATGTCCTGGGCCTCACCGAGGCGTCCGAGCGCCCCTTCGAGGAGCTCCCTTGTGGACTGTACATCGTCTCGTGCCGCCGCGATGGACCGAACGTCTTCCATGGCGCGCTCCGCGAGGGAGAAGAGCCGCTTGACGTCGGCTCGCAGAGAGTCGGTCGCCTGCTGACGGTGCGCGATGTCCTCCAGCCCACGTCGCACCTCCTGCTCCGCCAGCTCCCACTCGGCCAACTGCTCCTCGAACTGCGCGATCCGCTTTTCGACCGACCGGAAGTTCGACGCCCGCTCGTCCAGCTCCCCGTTCAGCATCTCGAGGCGCCGGGAGCGCGCTTCAGTCATCGCCAGCGATTCCACCAGCTTCCGCGTCTGCGCCTCCAGATCCTGGACCATGGCCGCCGCCTCGCCGCGGAGGGACGACGCCCGCTCTAGATTCTCGGTCGCGCGCTGGACCGCGCTCTCGCGCTGCTCCAGGTCGGCCCCGAGCTGCCGGACGCGCTCGGCCAGCGCCTCCACCTCGTGGAAGCGGGTCTCGGTCGACCCCATTGAGCTCACGATCTCGACCATCCGCCGCTCGGTGTCTTCGACCTGCCGCGTCACGCCGGAGATCACGCGCTCGACGCGCTGTGCGTCGTCGGCTTGGAGTGATAGTGACACGAACCGCTTTTCGCCCGCGTCCATGCGTGACTCCAACTGCTCCTCCCGGTCCTTGAGCTGCGCACCGCGCGAGGCGAGGTCCGCCAGTTCGGCGTGGACGCTCTCGAGGAACTCGCGGCGCGACTCGACCGCCTCCACCGACGCAAGGACGCGGTCCACCTCCTTGCCGAGCAGCTCCACCTGGGGCCGCGTGGCCTGGAGCCCCTGAACCTTGGTCTCGAGCGCCTTGAGCGATTCCGCGACACCTGCGAGCCACGTTTCCGCATCGCGCTGCGTCTCGCGGAACCGGGTTATCTCGGCGTGCGAATGCCGCACGTGCTCCAGCGCGTCTCGGACCGTCTCCTGGTTTTGCTTCAATGTCCCGAGATCGTCGAGCGCGGCCTCGATCGCCGGCCGGGCCTGTTCGACGCGGCCGACTCGCTGGCCGATCGTCTCCATAGAGGCGTCGAGCCGCTCCACGTCGTTGTGAAGCGCCCGGAGCTTGCTAAGGTCCTCCTCGACTGCCTGGACGTCGCCCGCGATTCCCTGGAGGCGAGAGACGGCGGTGTTGGCATCCGCCTCTACTTCGGCGATCGTCTTTCGTGACTGCTCCAGCGTCCGGAACCGCCCCTCAACGTCCACGAGGGAGCCACGGAGATCGACGATGCGCTGTCCCACCGAGTCGAGGCCACGGCTCTCGAGTTCGAATCGATTGGTCGTCTTCTTGAGTTCCGCTCGCAGATCGGTCAAGTCACCCTGTGCTCGCTCCACCGACTCGTCGATCTCACGTTGCCGCGCCTGAATCGTCTCGGACTGGTCGAGAACCTCCTCGTTGGCCTGGCGCAGCGCCTCGAGGCGGGGCTGCCAGTCGGCGAGGCTCTCGGCCCTCGCGTGTTGCTCATCCATCTGGCCGTCGATCTGCTTGACGAGTTCCTGAAGGTTCGCGCCCTGCGCTGTGGCGCGTTCCACTGCATCACGCTGCTGCTCGAGAGCGGCGATCTTCTTGGTCACGTACCCGGCGAGTGCGTTGAGCGTGTCGAGCTGCCGCTTGGTGTCCGACACCCTCTCGGCGATGTCGTTCAGCTCCCGGAGCTTGCCTTCCACGTGTTCGGCTCTGCGGTCGCTGTCCGCAACGCCTTCGGTCATGTCCCGGTAGTGTTCGTCGAGCTGTTCCAGTCGCGAGGACGCGCCCTCGTAGAGGTGCATGACCTCATCGTGCTGGCCGCGGATCTGCCGGAACGTCCCTTGGAGGTTGCGGAGCTGCTCGCCGAACTCGTCAGCCTCGGTCCGGAGCTCGGCGAAGGTGTCGCCCTTCGCCAGCAGCTCAGCCATGTCGTCCTTGAGATGGGTGGCGGCCTCCACGGTGTCCCGCAGCGCGTCGAGCTCCGACGAGATGCGGTCCGCGTCATCCGCGGCCACGGAGAGCTGCTTATCGACACGGCGCTGAACGTTTCCTGCCGCCTGCGCCTGTTCCTCCAGCGATACGAAGCGTGCGGACAGGTCTTCGAGCCCGCGCAGGCGCTGATCGAGTTCGCTGGTGCGCGCGTCAACCGAGCGCACCGCCTGCTGCGCGTCCGCGATCGGTTGACTAACGGCCTCGAGGTCCGTCCTCGCGGCCTTCGCCTGCGCGAGCAGTTCCGTCATGGCCTGGCGCTCGGACTTGATCAGCGCCAAGACTGGCTGCAATTCCGCCGTGAGTTTTTCTCGATCCGCACCGCGGCCACGGAAACTCGTGAACAACGACTTCATGGTCCTGCCCCCTCTTTGGCTTGCTCCGCTCGGGAAATCGGCCGGTGACCCGATGCCTCGAGGCCCCTGCCCACGCGAGCTCGCCAGCTGATCCTGCCCCAGTGCTGCCGAAGATCGCTGGGACCGAAGGGGCAAGAACCAAGCCCCAGCACCCCAAGGTCGTGCAGAGCCGAAAACGTAGGGTGCACGCTGGATGGAGCCGTGGGGAGCCGCAGTGTCGGCCGGCGGCAGTGGGCCCGGAAAGACAGGGGTTGCATATCGCGAAACGCGAAATGCTGTTGCAGAAGTCGAGCGTCGGGCCGAACCGCGTACAGGCCCTCACGACCTTGGTAGACGAACCATTGCCCGTCTCGCGACCAAGCCCTGCGGAGCACAGACGCAGTGCGGCCGCGAGACGCTCGTGGCGCTCAGCGTGATCCCCGGAGGATTGCGCCACTATTCCCGACTGCGTAGACGTCCGTCGATGAGGTGCCCCATACACCTCGGAGCACCTCCCCTGTTCCGCTGCTCATGCCACTCCAAGTGGTCCCGTCGTAGTGCAGGATCGTACCACCGCCTCCCACTGCGTAGATATCGGTTGACGATGTGCCCCACACGGCATAGAGGGACCGCCGTATGTCGTTCGGCATCGTGCTCCAACTGGTCCCGTCGTAGTGTACGATCGTGCCATAGCTGCCCACTGCGTAGATATCGCTCGACGAGGTGCCCCACAGAGCATATAGCCGGTCCGGCGTCCCGCTGGTCATGGCGCCCCAACCGGTCCCGTCGTAGTGAGCGATCGTGCCATAGGTTCCCACTGCGTAGATATCGCTCGACGAGGTGCCCCACACGTCGTAGAAATGAGAATTGCTGAAGCTCGGGGCGACCTCCACGGTCCACGAGGTGACCGAAGGCACGCGAGGGACGCGCACGTCCGCGCGAAGGTTATCGCGCAACCCTGCGGATTATGAGCCCGCTGCGGCTACCGCGGGCTGACCAGGCCACGCCCCCAACCCTCGACCCTTCGCGCCCGAGTGACCATCTTCCTCCGGGTCATCACCCTTGCGCGGGGAAGCACCATGACCGCCACGACGTTGTTCGCCGTACTCGCTACCGTCAGCCTCCAGCAACAGGCGGCGGACACGGCCTACGAGCGCCTGATCCGCGAGGCCACGACCGATGCCCATTTCCTCCCGCCGAGCGTGATCTCGATTCCCGATCACCCCAGCGCGCCCTCGCCGCTCGACCACTTCGGGACGATCGCCGGTGCCCCCGGCGTGATGCACCGCTCGGGCGAGCTGTACGCCTACTACCGGGCCCTGGCGGCGGCGAGTCCCCGGGTGAGGGTCGAAACGATCGGGCGGACGGAAGAGGGACGCGAGATGATCCTGGTGGTGCTCGCGGACGAGGAGACGATGGCGCGTATCGAGGAAATCCGTGGCGACCTGGCCGCGCTGAGCGATCCGCGCGTGACGGACGAGACAGCCATGCGGCAGATCGTGGCACGTACGAAGCCGGTCTACTACCTGAAGGGGGGCCTGCATTCGCCGGAGATGGGACCACCGGAGATGCTGCCGGAGCTGGCGTACCGGCTCGCCGTCTCGGACGACCCACTGATTCGCCGCATCCGTGACAACGTCGTCGTGATCGTCAATCCAGTGGCCGAGCCGGATGGCCGCGACAAGCAGGTGGACTGGTACTATCGCTACACCAAGGGCCGCGAAGAGTGGCGCGACGGGTTCCCGCGCTCGTCGCCGTACTGGGGCAGGTACGTCTACCACGACAACAACCGCGACGGACTCCAAATCTCGCAGGCGCTCACTCGGGCCGTGAACGACGTGTACTTCACCTGGCACCCGACGGTCATGCACGACCTGCACGAGTCCGTTCCCTTGCTCTACGTGTCGACGGGCACCGGGCCGTACAACCGGAACGTGGATCCCATCACGATCACCGAGTGGCAGAGCTTCGCCAACTGGGACGTGCAGCGAACCACCGAGCAGGGTCTGCCGGGCGTATTCTCGTGGGCGTTCTACGACGGCTGGTGGCCGGGCTACTCCATCTGGGTGGCGATCAATCACAACGGGATCGGCCGGTTCTACGAGACGTTCGGGAACGCGGGCGCGGACACCTACCTCCGCGATCTTCGCGGTGCCACCTACGCGGGCGATTCGGTCGCGTCTGCGCAGTGGTACCGCCCCTGGCCGGCCACGAAGAAGGTGTACTGGTCGCTCCGGAACAACACCAACTACATGGAGGCGGGCGTGCTCGCGTCGCTGGAGTACACCGCCCGCAACGCCCAAGATCTGCTCGAGAACTTCTGGCAGAAGAGCAAGAATTCGACGGAGCGCGGGCGCACCCAGAAGCCGCACGCATTCGTGATCCCGGGGTTCGACGAGCAGCGCGACCCGAGGCGGACAGCGTACCTGGTGAATCAACTCAAACGGCATGGGATCGAGGTGCATCGCGTCGGACCCATCGGCGCCGCGGACAATGGCTCCGCTGACACGACTCGACCCGCCGCAGGCTCGTTCGTCGTGAAGCTCGACCAGCCGTATCGCGACTTCGCGGTGAGCCTGCTCACGTCGCAGGACTATCCGGAGAACGCGAAGTACCCGCCGTACGACGACGTGTCGTGGACGCTTCCGCTCCTCTACGGCGTCGACGTCAAGGCGATCGATGACGCGGCGGCGTTGGCGTGGGGCGGGCTCGAGACGCTCTCCGATACGGTCGCGTACACCGGACGCACGAGCGGCAGCGGGCCTGCGACGCTCGTGCGCTATTCGGCGCAGCAAGAGCTGGCTCCCGCGCTGTATGCGTTACAAGGGCGCAGCCGAAATGCACGCGCCTTCGCCGCCGAGACGACGTTTACCGCCGCGGACACGACGTGGCCGGTGGGTACCGCGATCATCGAGAACGCCTCGCCCCAAGACGCCGAGTGGCTCGCACGGACCTACGGGCTGACCGTCACCCGTGCCCCGGCGCCAGAGGTGCGGCGTCATTCGCTCGACCTGCCCCGCGTGGCGATCTACCACACGTGGTATTCGACTCAAGACGAAGGCTGGGCGCGCTACTGGTTCGACCAGCTCGGGCTCCCCTACACCAACATCGACAAAGACGACCTCAGGGCCGGCAACCTCAGGCGACAGTTCGACGTAATCCTCGTGCCCAATGCTCGCGGGAGTGCCACGACATGGATGCACGGCGTGGACGGCAAGTGGGGCCCGATGCCGTTCACACGGACGGACGACTTCCAGTCGCATGGGACGCCGGATGCCACATCGGACATGACAGGCGGGCCGGGATTTCAAGGAATGGCGGAGCTGCAACGATTTGCTGATGAGGGCGGGACGATCATTGCGATCGAGAACGCCGCGCGTCTCGTGGCGGAGACGGGAATCGTGCGCACGCTGTCGGACTACTCCGGTGGCTCGCTGTTCCATCCAGGCTCGTCGGTACGAGCGAAGGCCCGCCGGCCGGCCCACCCGATCATGTACGGCTATCCGGAGATCACGAACATCTTTCGCGGGAACGGCGTGCTATGGCGCACGGCACTGAGACACCGTGGATCGATCGTGCTTCAGTATGGTACGCGTCAGCTGGCTGACGAACGCGATACCGTCGTGACGGACATCCTTGGCGCCGCGGCGATGCCCAACCCGCCGACGTCTGCGCCTCAGGACTCGTCTGCATCTGGTGAAGGATCAGGGAGTCGCGGGAGCTACGTCCTCTCCGGCATGGTCCGCGGCTCCTCCAACATCATCGGCCACGGTGCGATCTTTGCACTTCGCGCCGGACACAACGACGCCGGAAGGGTGGTCGTGTTCACGTTCAACCCCCTCCATCGTTATCTGAATCATCACGACACGGGCTTCGTGTTGAACGCGATCATGCATTGGAATGACTGGGACTGAATGAAGCAGGGCCCCGCCGTCTATTCCATGGCGTTCGAGTTTCCGGACGCAAAGGCGTCAGAGAGATTCACGGCGAGGCGAGAGACGCTCATGCCGTCCTCGAGCAAGACGCCGCTAGCGACCGGTTGATCGATTGCCTCCTCGATCCGGAGCGACAGGTCCAGGGCCATCAGCGAGTCCAGACCGAGTCGCCGCATGGGCACCACCGGGTCCGGTGCTCGTGATGCCGGCAGCCGCAGGCACCGACGTAGCTGCTCTACCAGGAATCCCTCCAGGGCCTTGACGGGGTCGTCGCTGGAGCCAAGAAGATCGACGACGTTGCTCGATTCATCGGCGGTCGCCGAGGCCGGGGCTTCGGTCTCGGCCACCACTTCCTCGAAGAAAGAGCTCCGGTCTTTGACCCGAACCCCCGTCAGCCACTTCTCGGTCTCGAAGTCCATCACGGCGGCGCTGGTGACATCGCGGCGCACAAGGTCTTCAAGGGCCGCCACGGCTCGGTGCGGCATCATCGGCGCGAACCCTCGATCGACCAGCCGACCCGCGAGATCGGCGCCCGCTCGAGCGATGATGCCGACCTCGTCCCAGGGGCCGAAGTGGATCACGGTGGCGTGAATCCCCTGCCGACGCCAGGCCTGGGCCGTGGCCTCCACGAAGGCGTTTGCCGCCCCGTAGTTGGCTTGTCCATGAGATCCCAGAAACCAGGTGGCCGACGAGCACAACACGAGAAAGTCCAGGGACAGGTGTTCGACAGCCTGCTGGAGATTGCACAGACCCTCCATCTTGGCGCGGCAGACCGAGCTCACCTGGGCTTCGGTCATCGACACGATGGATGAGTCATCAGTACGGCCCGCCGCGTGCACGACGCCGGCAATGGGCGGCATGTCCCGCTGAATCTGCGCGAAAGCGCCTCCAAGTTGCTTCGCGTCGGTCACGTCCCCCTTCACCCACGTGACGGAGCACGCGCGGTCGGGATCCGATCGGGGGTTGCGGCTGATCACCGCGATGTGCCTTGCGCCTCTGGCAAGGAGCCAGTTGATCAACGCCCCGCCGATGCCGCCGCCACCGAGAATGACATAGGTGCCGTCTCCGCGAATCTCGGTTCGGGTCTGCCCCAGATAGACCTCGTTCGCAGACGGATCGGCGCCCAGCACGATCTTGCCACGGTGCTTCCCCTCCGCCATGTGTGCGAATGCATCGGCGACCTCATCGAGGGGGAAGCGTTCGATGGGAGGGACGCGCAGATCACCGGCATCGAACATCTTCATCAGATTGGCCAACCGCTCCCCCACTTCCTGGGGACGGTCCTGACATCGCTTCGCTATGTCCATCGCCACGAAGGAGCGGTTGTCGTCGAAGTGCTTGAGCCCCAGCTGTCCGTTGGACACCAGATCGGCCTTGCCGATCTCCACGAACCGCCCGTAGGGGGCCAACACCTCCAGACTCTTGCGCAGAAACTCGCCGGCCAAGGAGTTGAGGACGACATCGACACCTCGCTGCTCGGTGGCGGCCAGAACGTCGTCCCGAAAGTCGAGGCTGCGCGAATCGTAGACCTCGTCCACGCCCAGCTCGCGAACGTAGTCGTGCTTCGCGGCACTGGCAGTCGAGAGGATCCTCGCGCCCACTCTCTGGGCCAGTTGGATGGCGGCAAACCCCACGCCTCCCGATCCGGCGTGAATCAGGACCGACTCACCGCGCTCGAGACGAGCGTGCTCGTTCAGGGCGTAGTGGGCAGTCAGGAACGTGATCGGGATACTGGCCGCTTCATCAAAGGAAAGGGCCGCAGGCTTCGCGCACGCCAGGTGGGCGTCGGTGATGGCATAGGAGCCAAAACAACCTCGTGCCACGGCGACGACACTCTGGCCCAGTTTCAGGTGCGTGACACCTTCGCCCAGAGCGGTCACGACGCCGGCGCATTCGAGACCCAACGAGCTCTCCAGGTCTCCGTGGTCCGGGGCCAGAATCCCCAACGCGACGAGGACGTCGTGGAAGTTGAGGCCGCTGGCGTGGACCTGGATTTCGACCTCACCCGCCTGGGGCTCGGTGCGCCGCGTGCCCAGCAACCGCAGGCGTTGGAGAACACCCGGTTGGGGCATGGCCACGCGAAACGGCGTGGCATGGTCCACGCTGGTCCCCGTCGCCGACAACGCTGGACCGTCATCGGCCGCATGCTGCAACCGCGGCACCCAGCACTCTCCCTCTCGGAAGGCCAGCCGGTCCTCGCCGACACTGGGTGACGTGATCACATCCACGAGTCGAGCCGCGCACTGGTCCGTCGAGTCGTCCGCGTCGAGGTCCACCAGTGTGGCGTTGAACCGCGCGTGCTCGACTTGCAGGGATGGCACAAAACCCCACATCGGGGCCTGGCCCACATGGATGCACGATTGTGACGCGGTGACGGCCATCGCATTGCACGTCACCACCCATGTCTGCACTTCAGGCGGGAGCGAATCGGAGTGCGCGTCGAGGGCCTGGGTGAGTCGGACCATGCCCATGACCTGCGCGTCGCGCAGGGGCTCCATTCGATCCGCGGACACACCGGAGGTCCCATCGAGCCGAGAGTCGAGGGACGACAGATGAAGGACGCCCAACGTGTCGTCCGGACCGCACAGTTTCGCGCAACGCTCCACGATGGCATCGGCGTTCTGACCCACCGGGCCGACGCATCGAACGACGTTGGGAAGGTCAGCACCGCCTGCGCGTTCACCGGAGACGAACAGGCAGCGATGCTCGGGGTGGTCTCGCAGCCAACGAGCCAGCCACGCGCCGGCCACTCCGTCTTCGTCCGCCAGAACCAGCCATCGATTGGGCACAGACGAGGCGGGCCCCTCAGCGCCGCTCGAAAGACGCTGCCACCGCTGAGAGTGGATCAGCTCGGTGACGGCGTTGGGGCGTTCAGACCGCTCAAACTCGACCCCACGCATCATCACGCTGGGCCGGCCGTCGTCGTCGTACAGCCACATGTTCGCGGTGGCGATTGAGCCGTCCCCGGCGCGGACGACCGACGTCGTCACCCAACGGGGCCGATCGGGGACGACGTACAACTCTTCGATTCGCGCGGGCAGCAGCCGGTCTCTGTCGGCGGCCGATTCGGACTGTATGGCGAGGTAGAGCGTTTGCAGCGCGCCATCCAGCAGGGTGGGATCCAAATGGAACTCGGGGCCTCCCAGTCCATCGCCGAGTCGCACGAGCACATCTCCGGTCTCCTGCCGCCAGGCCTTCTCGATGGTCCTGAAACCGGGCCCGTAGTACACGTCCCTGCGCTGTATCGAGGCGTAGTGCACGGTCGGATCGAGTTCGACTGGACCGGGTGCGGGCAGCGCGGGCCAGGTTGGCACCTTGTTGAGTGGAACGGTATCGATCGTCCCGCTGGCGTGACCGGTCCACGCGGCGTCGGGGTTCGAATTCGCCCGACGAGTGTGAATCTCGAATCCGAAGCCATGACCGGTGCCGCGCGAGCGAAGTACGAGCTGCGCTGTTTGTTGGACCTTCTGGCTCAGTCCCAGAGCTCGAGTGAACGCGACGTCCGTGAAGTGAAGCGCTCCGTCTTCGAGCGAGGTAGAGCCCGAACCGTTGACGGCACAGGCCAGGACCGCTTCGATGTATCCGGTGGCAGGAAAAACCACCTGGCCGCCGACCTGATGGTCGGCCAGGAAGGGCTGGTCGTCCAGCTCGATGGCGAGGTCGTAGTGCCGAACCTCCGGTGCCAAGGCGGACTGAAAGCCGCCCTCCAGCATCGGGTGTTGCCGACTGGCGCCGTTGGACTTCGCGGAGACGACGCCCGCATCGGCAGCGTGCCAGTAGCGTTCTCCGCTCCAGCCGTAGGGTGGCAGCCGGGCGGGCCGGTTCGCACCAGGAAAGACCGCGTCCCAGCGGGCGGTGGCGCCGGTGCAGAAGAGCTGGCCCAACGAGGTCAGCAGCGCCGCGCGCTCGCCCTGACCACGCTTCAAGGTCGGCAGCACCAGACCATCGTGTTCCGCGTGACGCAAGCGTTGCATGACGGGGACGGTCAGCACCGGGTGGGGGCTGACTTCGATGAACGTGTTGTACCCGTCGTCGGCCAATCGACCGATCGCCTGGGAGAAGAGCACCGGGTACCGCATGTTGCGCCACCAGTACTCATGGTCGAGCTGCAGTGTGTCGGTCGCCGCGTCTGGGTCCACGCTCGAGTAGAAGGGCAGTTGGATGGCGTCCGGCTCCACCCCCCCAATGGCATCGAGACAGGCCTGGTGCAAGGGCTCGAGCAGAGCGCTGTGCGCCGGCACATTCACCTTCACGCGCCGTACGAACGCGCTCTTGCCTTCGAGCTCGGCGAAGATCTCATCCAACAGGGCCGTTTCCCCGGAGAGCACCGTGGACTTGGGGCCGTTGCTGCAAGCCGCCGAGAGGCGATCAGGGTGCCGGTCGACGTACTCCTGCGCCTCATCATAGGTGAGCTCGGTGGCGATCATGGAGCCGAGGCCGACGGCCGTTCCCAGCACCTTGGAGCGCTGGCAGGTGATTCGCACGGCATCGGGCAACGTGATCGCGCCCGCGGCCTGGGCCGCCGATACTTCACCCAGGCTATGGCCCACCACCGCGTCGGGCACGATGCCCCAGGACTTCCACAGAGTGGCGAGACCGAACTGCATCGCGGCCAGCATGGGTTGAATCACCGCGATGTCATCGAGGCGGGAGGTGTCCGGGGTGGCCTTGAGCTGGTCGATGATGGACCAGTCCAGGTATTGCCTGGAAAGCTCGTCCCACTGCTCGATGGCAGAGGCGAAGGCGGGCTCGGTCGCCAGCGTCTCCAATCCCATCCCCAGCCACTGCGACCCTTGTCCGGAGAAGACGAATACGAGGCGGGGGCCTCCGTCGACCGCGACACCAGAGTCGAGTGACGACCCGTCGACGTCTTCGAGGTGCTCGGACAAGACGGCCGTGATGTCCTCCCTGGATTCCACCAGGGCGGTGAGTCGATGGGATTGATGGACCGCGCGCTCGGCGGCGGATCGACAGATGTCCTCGAGGCTCTCGTCGTCGGTGAAGGGGTGGCTCACGAAGTTGGCCGCCGCGGCACTCAGGGAGGCCGCGCTGTGACCGGAAAGGGTCAGCAGGTGCGGTCGCGATGGCAGATCTTCTTGCGACGCAATACGCGCTGTCGGCACCGGGTTGGCGGGAGCCTCCCCGAGAATGACATGACCGTTGATGCCGGTGACGCCAAAGGAGTTCACACCGGCCAGGAGCTGCGCGTTGGGGCGGGGCCACTCCCGCAGTTGCGTGGGTACTTCCAACGGCCACCGATCCCAAGCGAACGACGGCGTGAGCGGAGTCGCGTTGATGCTCGGGGGGAGTCTCTTGTGTCGTAGGGCCAGGGCGACCTTGATCACGCCGGCGATCCCCGCGGCTCCTTCCGTGTGTCCGATGTTTCCCTTGAGGGAACCCACCAGCAGAGGATCGTCTTCGTCGCGACCGTCACAGAGGACACTGGCGATCGCGTTGAGCTCGATGGGATCGCCCACCCGGGTTCCGGTCCCGTGAGCCTCCAGGTACTGGATCTGGTCGGGCTCGACCCGAGCGTCCTGGAGGGCACGGCTCAACAGTTCCGTCTGTCCCTCCTGGCTCGGCTGCATGTAGGGGCTGGAGGCTCCACCGTGGTTGATCGCGCCGCCGCGCACCACCGCGTAGATCTCGTCACCATCCGCGAGGGCCTCTTCCAGCAGCTTGAGAACCACCACGGCCACTCCATCGGACCGAGCAGTGCCGTCCGCATCCTGGCAAAAGGGCTTGGCCTGCCCGTTGGGTGCCAGCATGCTGGCCGACGAGTAGCCCATCGTGTACACCGGATCCACCAACAGATTGGAGCCGCCGGCGATCGCCAGAGAACAATCGGAGGTCTGCAAGGCGCGGCAGGCCAGGTGCAGCGCCACCAGGGACGACGAGCAGGCCGTATCCACCATGATGCTGGGACCGCGAAAGTCGAAGGCGGAGCTGACTCGACCGGCCAGCCCACTGCGCATGGTGCTTCCTACCCACGCGTAGACGTCGTAACTGTCGGGATTGAGAAGGAAGGCGCGCTCGTATTCGGCATACAAGCTGCCGACGTACACCCCCGTCTCTGATCCCCTCAGATCCTCGGGGACGAGGTTCGCGTCCTGGAGTGCCTCCCACGTCACGTTGAGCATGATCCGCGCCTGAGGGTCCAACTTCTCGGCCTCCCGCCCCGAAACGCCGAAGAAGCTCGCGTCGAATCGGGCCGGGTCGTCCACCAACCCCGCGGTGGTCGTGTACAGCTTGCCCGGGGTGCCCGGGCGTGGGTCGTACGCGGCCTCGGCGTTGTAGCGCGCGTCGGGGATCTCCTCGATCGCACTTTGGGCCGAGCACAGACTGCGCCACAGTTGGGCCGGGCTATTGGCCTTGGGCAGCCGACATCCGATACCGGTGATAGCAATGGGTTTCATGGTTCTTCCGTTGTCGCGGTCTCGTCGCGTCGTCATGATGCCTCTGGCTTCGCGCTCGACCGTGGCTCCAGGCCGCCGAAGAAGACGTCCTGCATCCCACGGACGAGCTGTTCGTCGGAGACGTGGCCGTCGGGCTGGAACCACTTGTAGATCCAATTGACGGCGCCGAGGAAGGCGAAGGTGGCCACCTTCGGATCAACCCGCCGAATCTGGCCGGTGGCGATCGCCTCGGAAAAGGTGCGTTCGAGAAATCGCACGTAGCGCTTCTTGCGCGTGTTGATCCGGTCCAGCTCCTCGCCGGTCAGCGTCGCGTGCTCGTGCAGGATGATCGTGATCTCTTTGGTGCGATCGCGGGTGACCATCAGGATGTTCTTCGCCATGCAGGTCCGCAGACGCTCCAGCGGGTCCGTGATTGGCTCCACCTGCGACAGCACCCGCTCCTCGAAGATGTCCATGCCGTAGTGCATGATCTCGACGAGCAGGTGCTCCTTGCTCCGTATGTGGTGATACAGCCCCGCCTTCGTGAGTCCACAGGCGTGGGCGATCTGCTGGATCGACGTCCCCTCGTACCCCTTCTCGCAGATCATCCGGGCCGCGATCTCGAGGATCTCGCGATACCGATTCGGGGGGAGTTCAACCCCCCCTTTCCTCCGGACCGCCTGACTCATTCCCTCTCCTGCTCGATGTTCGTCCATCGTCCCTACCGATCGGTCGGTACCCTACCGGTCGGTCGGTAGTATGAGGAGCTTGGGTCGATTGTCAAGCGCCGGGCTAATTCCAAAGACTCGACCGCACGAGGAATGAGAAAAACCAGACGAGCTAACTGGCTGTCTGGCTTTGAGTTACAGCGGGATTCGACGTGGCCTGAGCGAGCGCCGGATGTGGGCGCGAAACCCGAACGGCAACCCGCGGGCGGCGCGCCCACCGAACTCGCTCAGCCCTGAACGCCCTACGCTCATGAGTGCCTTGGAGTCCCATGGTGTCGTACTTGAGCAGGAAAGGCGACTGAGTGACGCAATCCGCCACTCCCGGCAGAGGCAACGTCTTGGGAACGGCCAAGTTGTGCGAGGCACCCTTCACAGTGCAGCCGCTTCTCTTCGTGCAGCCGACGAGTGGCTCTCTCTAAGGATTGCGGCTGAAAAAGGCGCGAGCGTGTCGCCTTTTGGGATGGAAGACGACAGCAGGGAGGCTCATTCTGGGTGGTGATTTACCTAGGGTCCCGAGAGCGCCATGAAGTAGATATCAGGCTGCCCCTCCCACTCGGCGACGAACGCGACGTGCCGGCCATCGGGGCTCACGGTGGGGGAGTGTGCGCCTGCCGTGTTCGGAATCCCAGACCGGGCGCCGCTCGCTGCATCGATCCAATCGAGGCCGCCAGCCGCCGCCACCACGATCCGCGTCGCCGTGACGTCGAACGCTGGCCCGGCTCCCGGTCCAAGCGATCGCTCAATGCCGGTGGTAAGGTCGCGCACCCAGATCACACGGCCACCTTCCGAGACCGTCACGGTCGTCTGGATGCACGCGCCGGCTCCGAGGACGACGATGCAGGTGCCTGTGGTGCTGTCGCCGAGCGCCGTGCGCGTGAACGCGAGCAGTGAACCGTCCGGTGAGAGGGCTGGGTAGCTTCCAGCTGTCACCGAGTCGAGTGCTGGAGCAGCTGGCGTGCCGGAGGCGCGGAAGATCGTCATCCCGGAGGAGAGATAGAATGGGGTCAGGGCGCGGCCGTAGGCCGGGCCAAACGGGTTCCTCCAGCGGTCGAGGGCGTCGAGGTCCTCGGGAAGGAGGCGGACGTCGACATGCCGGTTCGGCACGCCCAGCGAGTCGGTGATCCGATGGAATAGCAGATTCCAGCCGGGGAGGAGCGCGAGGGAGTCGCTTGCCCACGGGTCCAGTACCCGGACTCCACGGGAGGCGACAGGCGGGCAGGGACGTAGGCAGAGCTGGAAGCCATGCGTCGCGGCCACCCAATAGACGAGATAGGGCTCCCCTGCGATGACCGGCACGGCTACCGGCACGAGGCTGAACTCCGCAGCCTGCTCCCTGAACCTCCTCTCGCGTTCCGTCGCCGGGCCGCCGTGGATCGAGCGTTGGAGCAGCACGAACCCGGTATCGAACGGCGAGAGCCCACGCCCTTGGTAACCGACTGTCGCCGAGTCGATCCACGTGGGGTAGAGATCGGGCTCGAGGTGATAGGTGAGGCGGAAGATGCCCGGACGCACTTCGCCGGGCACGCCAGGCTGGGCATCGTAGATGACGGAGTCGTCGACGGTGCACCCGACCTCAGGGGCGACCAGCAGGGCGAACACCGCACCAAGCGCCCGGCGACGGGCGCCCCTGACGGGCTTCAAAAGACCCATGTCACTCCCGAACCGGGCAGCAGTCACGAGTGCGTAGTTGCGCCTACGGGTCGTCGATCCGCGCGTCGAGTTGTGAGGGGCCGGGTTCGAGATCGGCCCGGTGTCGCTCGACCTCGTTCAGGATGTCGGCGATCACCTCCGGATGCTCCGCGGCCACGTCGTACTGCTCGGACGGGTCGCGCTCCAAATGGAACAGCCGCGGCGGGTCGTGCTCGGTGCGCTGGTTGTCCGGGAGGTAGGCCCATTCGGTGATGAAATGTGCCTTCCACGGCCCCTTGCGCGCGGCGTAGAGGGTCGCGCCCCGGTAATAGAAATAGACATCGCGCACCGGTTCAGGCGAAGCACCCGTGAGCATGGGAAGCAGATCCCGCCCGTCGATCGCTCGGTCGCCCGGCAGCGCGCGGCCGGTCATCGCGAGGGCGGTGGGGAAGAGGTCCATGGTGCTGGTGACCGCGGCGTTGACCGAGTTCGGCGCGATGGTACCCGGCCACCAGGCCAGACCGGGCACCCGCATGCCGCCTTCCCACGTCATGCCCTTGCCTCCGTGCAGCAGCCCCGCCGAGCCACCGTGCGTGTCGAAGACCAGCCATGGCCCGTTGTCGCTCGTGAAGAAGACCAGCGTGCGTTCGGCCAGCCCTTCCTCGCGCAGCGCATCGAGTACCTGTCCGACGCTCCAGTCGATCTCTTCGATGACATCCCCGTACAGGCCCCGTCGGCTGGCGCCGGCAAAGGCGTCGGACCGGAAGAGTGGCACGTGGGGCATGCTGTGTGCGAGGTAGACGAAGAACGGCTCGTCTTTGTGCGTCCGGATGAATCGTACGGCCTCCTCGGTGTAGCGCTTGGTGATGGTGCGCTGGTCGGCCGGCCGCTCGATGATTTCCTCCCCACGCATCAACGGGACGTTCCAGTACTCTACCTTTGGCTCCCAAAAGACCTCCTGCCACTCTCCTCCAACGACCCGGTCCATGTCGTTCGAATAGGGAATGCCGTAGTAGAGATCGAAGCCATGTCGCGTGGGCAGGTAGGGGGGCAGGTGCCCGAGGTGCCACTTGCCGATGGCCGCCGTGGCGTAACCCTGTTCTTTGAGCACCTCCGCGAGAGTGATCTCGTCGCTCGGCAGGCCGAGCTTCGAATCGGGGAAGAGGACGCGACGCCCGTCGCTGGCCATCCCGCTGCGGACGGGCAGCCGCCCGGTCAACAACGCCGCCCGGCTCGGCGTACATACCGAGGCCGCCGTGTAGAACTGAGTGAACCGCATGCCTTGCGCGGCCATCCGGTCCAGGTGAGGCGTGTGGATCGTCGGGTGTCCGTAGACGCCGACATCCCCGTAGCCGAGGTCGTCAGCGAAGATGATGACGAGGTTGGGTTGGTCGTCGGCGTCTGAGGGGAGGGTGGGCGCACATCCTGCGAGCAGAAACAAACCCGTCAGGAAAGGCACCCAGCCCAGCCCGAAGCGGACGGCTAAGGAAGGAAACACGGTTTTGAGGCGACTGAGCAGGTCGGCCATCGAGGGCGCGCTCCTGCGGGGGGAACCTGCTGAAGATGCGGCTGAGCGGGCGGGGGCGCTAGAGTGCTGCGGCCCGCCCAATGCTCAGGGCCGCGGCCGTGTCTCTCACGTCCGGCGTGTCGAAACCTCCTGAAGGCGACGTTCCCCAACTCAAAGGAAATTGTTTACTGTCATAGCTCCTCCAGGCCATGCGGCGACCCTTGCCACACTCGGGAGTTGACGATGAAACTCGCAATCGAAAGCTTGATCCGACGCATCATAGCCTGCTCCGTGCTGGCCGCCCTGGTCACGCCGGGCTTTGCGCAGGAGGTCGCCTATCCCGATAGTGTGCGCGAGCGAAAGAAGATCTACTCACCCTACGTCGAGCGAACCGCTTCCAATGCCGACTTCGCCGAGGGCGTCTTCTGGGGTGATACGCACTTACATACTTCGTATTCCACCGATGCCGGTATGTTCGGGAACACGCTCGACCCCGAAGTGGCCTATCGCTTTGCCCGGGGCGAGGAAATCCTGACCGCCCATGGATTACGAGCCCGCCTCATTCGCGCGCTCGACTTCCTGGTGGTGGCGGACCATGCGGAGAACCTGGGGCTCGCGCCGTTCATCGCGGAGTCGAACCCCGAGCTGCTCAGGAGCGATTGGGGGCGTAGAGTCCACGATCTGGTGAAGTCCGGCAACTCCCGAGAAGCGTTCCAGACGTGGATCACGGCAGTTTCCGCAAACCAGGACCCGATCAACAACCCGAAGATGCAGCGCACGGCCTGGGAGCGCGAGATTGCCTTCGCCGACCAGTACAACG
>JBDHCY010000057.1:0-16634 GCA_039591795.1 Gemmatimonadota bacterium
CCCTCACGCATTGCAGGAACCCCTTTCGACAGCCTCTCGCGATCGGTGTGGTCGTCGTTGGGGTGTGCGCCGCACCAACGGGGCTGGACGCGCAAGCAGAAGTCGCCGCGGCGTTCCGTGGCTTCACAACGCCGGCACGTGTACGGCGCACATCATGTGGTCTGAGCGGCGAAGCACCGACGACGGCTAGCTAGGGCGCTTCATCTCACCCGAATCGGGCGGCATGCGGTGTAGCAGCGCCGACGCCGCGCTCCCCGACAGCATCAGCGCATCTCCTGACAGTACGCCGGTGAGCCGCCCCGCCTCGCCCTTCCCAACGACGGTGCAGACGAGGACCGTACCGTTCGCCCGTGCGAGAATCGACCAGATCTCACCCGCGATCGTGACCGTTCCTGCGTATGTTCCGGACTCACCCTCCAGAACCAGCCTCACGCCCGCGCCGATCCAGGTGCCAGCGAACCGGTCTCCCCCGGCGGCTCGAGCGTCGGCCTCGGGCCGGGGTGCCGGGTCGTCGACCGACTGAAAGGCATACTCTGCATCCGATCCCTCCACCTGCCAAAGGAGGCTCGTCCCGAGGAGTCTCGCGGTGAAACGGTCGATGATCTCCTCCCCCTCCATCGTCCCGCGGAGCAGGCCGCCTTCGACCACTCCGCGCACCTCGAACCGAAGCTCACCGATGGAAAGCGAGCCTGTCGCGTTGCCCAGCGAGTCCTGCTCGAGCACGAGGAGCAACTGGTCGCCCATTTCGGGGCGGAATCGCCACGTGCCGCCGAGATCCTGGCCGAGTGCGGGTGCGGCGGCGCACATCAGCCAGGGTGATCGCCCGTCCGGGCGCCGCATGACTCACCGCGTCGCAGTCTCGAGAGAAAAGTGGAAGACGGTCGACGAAGGCCCAGGGCGGTTCTCTCAGAAGGTCACGTCCAGCATCAGATAGGTCCACACCATGTCTCGATCGAGTCGCCCCAGCTCGGAGAGTCCGGCGCCTTGGAAGACGTAGGCCAGGCCGCCACTCACTCGCAGATTGGTCGAGTACCGGTGCGCAAGCGTGACGTCGATCTCTTCGCCCAGACGTCGCGTCGTGAGCGACCCCTGGGCGGCGGTGCGAAAGGAGTGGATGGCGAGACTTGCAGTGAACGGATCCCAGGGACGGATCGAGCCCTTCAGCGCGAGGTCCTGCAGCCCTAGGCCGCCTGTGTGGAGCGGGATGTCCAGGAAGAGATCGGCGAACCCGTAGAACTTGTGGTTCGTCGCGAAGAGCGTGTCGAAGACCTTCGACGTGCCATCATTGGGGTCGTTGTCACCCGAGAGGTAGTCGTACCACAGGGTAACGCTCGCCAGGCCCCCCGCCAGCGTGGTGCCTAGCCGGGCCCCCAACATGAAGGCTGTGACGTTGGATCCAGCGCGGCGGCCAAACTGATACGACCCCTCCGCGCGATAACGAATGTTTGACCGCTCGCCGTGCACTCGGGCGCCCACAGTTCCTTGACTCGTCGGCTCATCACTGCGGCGATTGTTGTACAGCCCGTATGGCTCGAACGTCGCCCCCGAAAGGTCGATATCGCCGTAGGCACCAGCGAAGATCGCGTCGTGGTCGTGATTCGTCGACGTCGCCTGTTGTAGCCGATATCCGAAGAGTTGGACGCCGGCACTGCCGGCACCGGCCGCGACCCGCGCACCATCGAACGATCGCCCGGGCTGGCTCCAGCCCACCGCCCCGACGAGTCGCTGCCCGCCGAGATTCAGTTCTTCTCGACCGACTCGAACGCGCAGCGTCTCGTCGATTGGCGCGACCACTTCGAGATAGCCCTGATGCAGGTCCAGCCCATCGGCTGAGAAGTCCAGGAGCGTGTGCTCCTCCTCTCCGAACAGCCGCACGTCCTGAAGCTGCACGAACACATTTACGCCACCATCCAACTCCGCTGCGAGGCTGGCCCGAATCCGCATCGAGGTGAAGGCGTCGCGCGTACCGGCGCTGGTGGGATTGCGGTACTCGAATCGCGGTCGAATCTGACCGCCGAGCTCGATCTCCTGTCCACTCGCCGGGACCGCCACCATCCCGGCGAGTCCGAGTGCTACTGTTGCCCAGCTCGCGCCTCGCATCGGGGGCTCCTACGTCGACGGCCTCAGTAGATGTCGTTGGCGGTGTTGTAGACGTTGAACTTGCCGGTGGGCGTGAACACCCAGCCGCCTCGCAACCGCTTGAGCTCCGTGAGGGTCCGGTCGTCGTAGATCACGATTTCACCCTCTCGGTCCCACACCGAGACCCAGACCTGAGTGCCTGCCCTGTTGTATTCGAAGTGCACCACAGCACCGCGCTCTCCGACCGACCAGCAGCGATACAGCTTGCCCTGGCGCTTGGAGTAGACGCATGCCTGGCGCGCACCCGCTGGATCGTTATTCAGCGGCATGTCCATCCATACCCACGGCGAATTGGGATGGGTCTTGAGGAACAGGCTCCCCGTGCCGCCCAGAGGAATCTCTCGCACGACCTTCCAGGCATGCTCTGGACGATTCTCGGGGTCCGCACCATAGACAGCGAGGAGTCCCTGCCCGATATGGACCGTCGCGTTCACCCAGCCGAAGTCGGGATCTTCCCAATTGGCGCCGCGGCCTGGGTGTGGACGAATCCCCACGTCGAACACCGTGACCAGCTTCTGCTCCTCGACATCCACGACCGCCATCTTGTCCTGCATGTTGGCGGAGACGATGAAGTACCGGCCCGTGTGGTCCCATCCGCCGTCGTGGAGGAACCGCTCGGCGGGGATCTTCGAGACGAGGGGGAATCCCTCTTTGGAGTAGTCGACGATCCCGACGTGACCGGATTCCTTGAGCGCGAGCACCCAAACTGGGTCGGAGTGCGACGCCACGATGGCCGCCACACGCACTTCCTCTAGCGGCTCTTGGGTATCGAACGTGCTCCCTTCAACGCTCGTCACCGACAACGGTTCCAGCGTCAAGCCGTCGTAGACGACGTACTGCGGCGGCCAGTAGCAGCCCTCGATGAGATACCGGTCTTCGTAGCCGTGGAACTTGCTTCCATCGACGCTGCGGGCGTCGATGCAGCCCTGCACCTGAGCAACGAGCGTTGGCTCTTCTGGCCAGAGGTCGATGAGGGAGAGCCGCCCGTCGCGGCCCACAGCGTAGAAGTAGCGCCCGGTGGACGAGGATCGGAGAATATGGACAGCGAACCCGGTCTCGATGATGGTAACCATCTCGTACGTGTCACCATCGACGATCGCCACCTGTCCGGCATCGCGCAGGATGACGCCGAAGTAGTTCTGCCAGTCCCGGTTCGTTCGGGGCCACTGCGGCCGATCGGCCACGGGCACCTGGAGGTTCCAACTCTCGCGGATCTCCGCTAGCGGCTTGCGGGGCGGCTCCGGCGGGGGGAGTTGGACGTACCGCGCCATGATTTCGATCTCGTCTTCGTTGAGAATCTCGTTCCGACCCCACGCCGGCATGCCGCCAGGCGTCCCATTCGTTAGGATCGCTCTCAGCGCGGCCGTCCCGATCTGCGTCGTTCGCTCCGGCTGAATGTTCGGCCCGGTGGCGCCCGCGCGGAGCGTGCCGTGACAACCGGCGCACCGATCGAAGAAGATCTGTCTGCCCTGTGCGAATTGGCTCTCGGAGAGCTCGACCGGTCCGGATTCCCCGGTCATCGTGGCGGCCCGACCCTCGCTGGCCGCCTGTAGGTAGGCGAGGACGTTCGCGATGCCCATTTCGGAGAGGTTGGGCGGGGCCATGGGGATGTTGTTCCACTCCGCGAGGAGAGCGCGGCCGATGGGGTCGTTCTCAGCCATGCCGAGCGGATCCTCGAGCCACCGGACGAGCCAGGTGTACTCGCGTCGCAGATGGATGTCTTTCAGATCGGGTCCGACCCGCGGGCCCTCACCAATGGAGTGGCAGGCGAAACAGGTCTGGTCGAAGATCCTCCGACCCGCTTCAATCGCCTGTGTGTCCTGCACGGCGACGGCCGCCGCCAGGGTGCGTTCCTCGCCCCCCCTCACGTTGAAGAGGAGCATAGGAACGACGATCAAGGGAACGGCCGATGTCACGACAAGCATTCTCATCTCGTGGCCTCACTGATGACGTGCGTGCGACGCTTCCCGCGAGCCGACCATGAATCACTCCGCTCGCTCGGGCTCTCATAACAGACTTGGAGCGTGAAGAAGGAAGCGTGAAGGACGCATCAAGGGTTCTACAAATATCGTGACTTCTGCGCGCCTTGACCACCGTGTTGTCCGGTCCCGGGGCGCGCGGCTTGGTCTCGAGCAGAGCTGGGACGCCAGAGGAACGCTGCGCCCGCTGCGAAGACTGGGCACGGAGCCTGATCTAGCTGATCGAAAGCGCTGCGGACTCAGCACAGCGCCTGACGCAGAGCCGGCCGTGCACGCCACAGATAATAGCCCATAGAGGCCGCGGCGATGAGGTTGCCGACTGCGACACTCGCCCACGCCAGCGCTGCCAACAGCGGCGTGATCGCGCTGTACAGCATGACGGTCTGAAAGCTGATCACGACCATCGTCGTGTCGCGAAGGCCGAGGAAGACTACCGAGCCGAGGACGGCTGGCGTATACAACGGCCTTCCCGTAATTGCATCGATCAGGAGGAACCACACGGCTACGGCACCCGCTCCTAGCAGGCCCGCGACGAGCCCCTCGCGCACCACACGGCCACGGTTTGTGCTGTCGAGCTAACATCGGATCTCAGCGCCCTTCCTGGCGTAGAACCACCAATTGACGCCGAGACAGCTCAGATAGTAGCCGGCGAACCCGTACAGTGCATACTCCGGCGTCCCAGTTTCGATTTGTCCTCCGAAGATCCTCGGGATCAAGAACGCACCGTAGGCTGCCACGGCCGACGTCCATCCGAGAACCGGTCCGGCCAGTTCCGGCTTGAAGATGATCGGGATCATGCGGAACGTGGATCCGTTGCCGATGCCCGTGGTGACGAACAGCAGCATGAACAGCAAGAAGAACGGCCACCAGAAGGCGTCAGGGCTCTCCGCAGCACCAGCGGCCCTGACGAAAAAGGCCACGCCAAGCGCCGCTCCGATCATGACGACCGTGTCCCAATGCGTGACACGTGCGCCTCCCAGCTTGTCAGAGAGCCACCCTCCCACCGGCCGGATGAGGGATCCAACGAGGGGGCCGAGCCAGGCGTAGTGGAGGGGGTTCGGCGCATTGGGATTGAGCGAACCATCCGGGAGCGAGCCGAACACGTCTTGGATCAGCTTCGGAAACGCGGCGGAGTACCCGATGAACGATCCAAAGGTCATCGTATACAGCCAGGTCATCACCCAGTTGTGCTTCTTTCGAAAGATGACGAACTGGTGAGACAGATTCTCGCGCACCGGTTCCGGTGTCAAATACCGCATTACGAGCAGGGCGGTGCAGATCGTGATTAGGAGGACGGCGAAGACCTTCACGAGATCGGGAAGTCCGAGCGTCGGCCCGAGGAGGAGGCCGATGCCCACGGCGGCTCCGACGAAGCCCATCAACTCGAGCCACAGCATCTTGCCAATGGCGATTGGGGCAGATCCCACGCGGTGCATGGGCAGGTTGTTCATGAGCGTGAACGCGAGGATGCACAACACGGCCAGTGCGGGTACCCACACGAGCCCGCTGTTCTGAATCCAGACCGCTGTCCCTCCGAGCTGTTCCGGCAACGATCTCGATTCACCACTGAGCGCGCCGAACACGGCGAAGGTCATGACCCAGGGAAGCAGCACCTGCATCACGCTCACCCCGAGGTTTCCGAGGCCTGCATTGAGGCCCAGCGACAGTCCCTGCATCCGCTTGGGGAAGAAGAAACTGATATTCGACATGGACGAGGCGAACGCTCCACCACCGATTCCGCTCAACGCCGCCAAGACGGCGAAGGCCGTGTAGCCGGTCTGAAGGTTCTGGAGCGCCACGCCCACACCTGCGGCCGGTAGAATGAGCAACGCCGTCGTAACGGCGATCACGTTCCGACCGCCGGAGATGGCGATCATGAAGGAGTTGGGGATCCGAAGGGTCGCACCCACCAGGCCGGCGATGGCGGGCAGGGTATAGAGCTGAGTCGTGGAGAACGGGAATCCGAGGTTGTCCATCTGCACGATGATGATGGACCAGTAGAGCCAGATCGCGAACGCGAAGAGCAGGCACGGGATCGACACGAGGAGGTTTCGGAACGCCACACGGCTACCGGTGCGTCGCCAGAACTCCTCGCGCTCGACCTCCCATTCTCCCATCATCCCTCGATGCTTTGGGGGTGACATCATCGTCCTTCCGTGGTTGGTGAGATCGGCCCATCTGTGGCGCGGCTGAGTTCGTCCTCTGCTCCTCCATCCTCCTGAACGATGCACTGTCCCTCACAGGGGACACCGCCCTGGTGGTTCGGATGGAGGGAGCAGGCGCTCAGCGATGCTGTCCCACCTCCAACAGTGCTGACGATTCGCACTCGGGCCTGCGTTTCGTGCACCGGACACAGCACGCGCAGAGTTGCAGGAACCGCCGGGCCCCAGTCTTCGATCGTCGTGGCCATCTCCGGTGCCGCCGCCTGCATCATCTTGCGGACCACGATGTTCAGCCAAATGATGCACGTTAGCGAGACCGCCAAGAGAAACATCCAGGTGGTCGTCCAGAGCCCGAAGCTGTCGAGCATGAGTCCGAACACAATGGGGCATACGAAACCGCCGAGGCCACCCAGCACGCCGACGATGCCTCCGACCACGCCGACGTCGTTGGGGAAAAAGTCGGGAATGTATCTGTAGACAGCCGCCTTCCCGATTCCCATAGCGATCCCGATGATGAAAACCAACCCTGTGAAGATCCACACGTTGGCCTGGAAGTAGATGTGCGTCGCTCCACGCGCTACGAGCTGTCTCTTCGTGACGACGTCGCCAACCTCGACCATCGGCTCTTGCCATGTGGTGATGACCGGGAGTATCAGCGCGTCGCTCTCGGCATAGGTCTCGGCCACGCCTGAACTGCGAGCCCTCAGTTGGTACGATCGATCGTCGATCCGAATGACATCTGAGCCTACCTCGGTGACGGTCCCCGCGCGCTGAGCCATGACTCCGCGTCCCGGCGACTCGATGTCCATCTTCGGGAAAATCAAGAGGAAGCAGCAGATCGCGGTTGTCGCGAGCACCGTGTAGAACACGTGGCGTGCCCCGAATCGATCTGACAACCATCCACCCAACGCACGAATGACGCCCGAGGGGAAGGAGAAGATCGACGTCATGAGCCCTGCCATGACGATCGTCATCCCATAGACGTTGAGATAGTAGGGCACCAGCCACTGCGCGAGCGCGACGAATCCTCCAAACACGAGAAAGTAGTACAGGCCAAACCTCCAAACACGGATGTGCTTGAGAGGTGCCAGAAGTTGTCGGACTGTCTTCGACTCGGCGCCTTCCGGTCTCTTGTTCTTCGTCCCAAGGAAGAAGATGATCGCCATCGCGCCGAGCAACGCGGCATATATCGTGGGCAGGGTGCGCCACCCTTCGAGGTTGGCTCCTCCGGCGGTCAGCGATCCCAACAGTGACGGTGCTCCCAGGGTGGTAGCCGCCGCGCCGGCGTTTCCGGCGCCAAAGATGCCGAGGGCGGTCCCCTGGTGGGAGCGCGCGTACCACACCGATGTGAAAGCGATGCCAACGGCGAACGACCCCCCGGTGAGCCCGAACCCGAGGCTGGCTAGAAGAAACTCCCCGTACGTATCGGCCCGGCCGAGGAAGTACATCGGTACGGCCGCGGCCAGCATCAGCGTCGTGTAGACGGGACGCCCACCGTATTTGTCGGTCAGCATGCCCAGTGGCAGCCTGGTGATCGAGCCGGTGAGCACAGGGATGCCGATGAGGAGCCCCATTTGGCTCGCGGTCCAATCGAACACCTGGTTGTCGACGAGGAACGTCACCAACACGCCGTTGAGCATCCAAGCTGCAAAACAGACCGTGAAGGCGACCGTATTGAGAAACAGGACAACGTGTGCGCGGGCTGGCTCGACTGAATGGTGAGCTCGCATCGAACGCCGGCTCAGTTGTTACGGGGCCGCGTGCTGCTCCACGGCGTACTCGGATCTCGAATGGTCTTGCGGTCCCAGTTCCACAAAACCTGCTGGTAGGGTCGTACGATGTAGTGGAGTGGTGCGACGACGAAGTGCACGAGACGTGAGAAAGGAACCATGAAGAGGATCGCGAACGCGCCGACGATGTGGAGCTTGATGACCCATGGTAGTGCGAAGACGGCTGCGGTCTCGGGGGTCAACGTCAGGAGCGACCACAGATACGGCGAGAGGTCGGCTGCGAACCAGGACGCGCCCCATCGGAAGCCCAACGCGATCCAGCATCCCAGCACCACCTGGGCCAGCAGAAGCAACTCGATAGCGATGTCGGTCTTCGTGGTGACCGCCCGGATGCGTGGGTTGGTGAGCCGCCGGAACATCAGTGACACGAGGCCCACCAGCACACTCAGTCCGAACACGAAGGCCGTCACCTCTAGGATGATCAGGCGGATCGGAATGGTGTTCCAGGCAAGGGTTGCCCGAGGGAAGAGAAACGCGATGAGGTGCCCGAGGAACACCACCAGGATCCCGATGTGGAAGGGGACGCTACCCCAGAAAAGTGTCTTGCCCTCCAGGAACTGCGAGGAGAGTGAGGAGACCGTGAAGCCCTTCTGTCGGTATCGGTAGGCCACCCCGGCAACGAAGACAATGACCGCGGCGTAGGGAAACGCTACCAACAGGAAGGTATTGAGCGCGTTCATGGCAGACTCCTCGACTGAGCCGGTCGCCCTTCACTGTCTTCTATGTCCAGCTCGCGGTCTATCGAGCGCAAGAAATCGCTCACGACCTCTGGCCGCTCCGTTTCACTGAGGGCAAAGTCTTCGTTGAGGACGGCTACGAGCGCCACAAGGGGTTCACGAAACATCGTGCCCCGCTCAGGGGAGGAGGCGATGAGGGTCTTGAAATGTCTCCTGTACAGCCGGTTCCGCTGCTCCATGCGCTTGGTGCCGAACTCGCGGATCATCCTCTGGAGTGCTGGATGCAGGATCTCCTCCACGAACTCCACGACCGTCTCCCGGTCCCGCCACACGGCGAGCAGGCGGAGCACGTTCGGCAGGTGGTCGGGCAGCTCACAGCCGCAGTCGATCCCGGCCTCTTGATGCTCGCGGTTCAGATTCACAAGCAGCTCGCCCCTCTTGTAGTCGTCACCGAACATCACGTAGCCGACGCCGAGCGTCGTGATCGACTGCACGTCGAACGATCGCGTGAAGATCTCCTGCACGTCGTCCAGCGCTTCCGGCGAGAACACCTCGCCCTCGGAGGGCAGGGCGTTCGCGAAGGAGCGGAGTTGGCTCGCCGCGAGCGGATAGCGCTCCGTGAGACGCTCGCAGAGTCTCCGGACCTGTATCGGGTAGTCCGGCTGGGGGTACTCGAAGAGAGCGGCGAGCTGTTCATAGTGAGCGAGTGGGTGCATGCTCAAGATCCCCTCTTTGCCGTCTCGGTCTTGAATCCGAATCCGGTACTACCTTGCACGTCGCCGGTGAACTCCAGCATCTCGGTGGCCTGCTCCCGGTGCGCGGCTGGGATCACGAAGCGATCGTCAAACGTGGCCAATGAGGTGAGGTAGTAGATGTCGTCGGCCAGTTGTGCAGTCAGCCCGGTGTCGGCGAGCGCCGCCGCCACGGTTCCCTCCTTGACGTCTCCTACCGTTTCCCGACGGCGGTGAAGTCGCACTGCCATCAGCTTCTTCAATCGGTCACTGACCGCAGTGGTGTCGCCCGCACTGAAGAGGTTGGCCATGTATTTGAGCGGGAAGCGCGCGTCGTCGATCGTGCCAAAGAGCTCCTTCGTGCTGGTATCGTAGAGCCAGCTGTCGGGCCAATGCTTAGCAACAGCATTCATCTTCTGAGATTGCTCGCTCTGGTCGACGTCCGAGACTGAGGCCATCACCGGTAATAGTGGCGGTACGTAGAAGAGCATCGGGAGCGTACGGAATTCCGGGTGGAGCGGAAGCGCCAGGTTCCACTCCTTCACGAACTTGTACGCGGGCGACTTCTGGGCCGAGTCGATGGTGGAGTCGGCAATCCCGTTGCTCTGCGCTGCTGCGATGACCTCGGTGTCGAAGGGGTCGAGAATCATGTCCATCTGTCGGTTCACGACATCCGCCTCGTCCGCCGCAGCGACGCTCTCGATCTGATCGGCGTCGTAGAGCAGGACGCCGAGATAGCGGATGCGGCCCACGCACGAGTGCATGCACGCCGGCGCGTGGCCGGACTCGATGCGCGGGTAGCACAGGATGCACTTCTCCGACTTGCCCGTGCTCCAGTTGTAGTAGGTCTTCTTGTAG
Organism: Gemmatimonadota bacterium; assembly: GCA_039591795.1. Taxonomy (GTDB): domain Bacteria; phylum Gemmatimonadota; class Gemmatimonadetes; order Gemmatimonadales; family GWC2-71-9; genus JBDHCY01. Next base: position 10,337 of record JBDHCY010000057.1, read on the forward strand.
GGGCAGGCGGTGACGCACATACGCCATCCACGGCACACGTCCTGATTGATGAGGACGACCCCGTCCTCTCCCCGCTTGTAGATGGCGCCCGACGGACACGAGGCAACGCAGGCGGGGTTGAGACAGTGGTTACAGATCCGCGGGAGGTAGAAAAACGCCATGCGCTCCAGCTGGAACATGGCCTCCCGCTCTCCGGGAGAGAGGTTATGGAGGTTGGGGTCGTTGCGAGCGTAGTCAGGTGAACCGCTCAGGTCGTCGTCCCAGTTCGGCCCCATCTTGATGTCCATCGGCTCGCCGGTAATCATCGAGATCGGCCGAGCCGTTGGCTGGTCGTCGCCCGAAGGTGACTCGATCAGGTCGAGGTACTTGTACGTGAACGGCTCGTAGTAGTCATCGATCACCGGCATGTGGGGGTTGTGAAAGATGTTGCTTAGACTCTTCCGCTTTCCCGCTCCCTTCAGCTGCACCAGATCACCGCTCTTCTGCCACCCGCCCTTATAGATGTCCTGATTCTCCCACTTGCCGGGATAGCCCGTACCTGGTTTCGTCTCCACGTTGTTCCACCACATGTACTCGGCGCCCTTGCGGTCCGTCCAGATGTTCTTGCAGGCAATCGAGCAGGTGTGGCAGCCGATGCACTTGTCGAGGTGAAACACCATCGAGATCTGTGAGCGAACATCCATCTCAGGTCTCCCGTCCGTGAGCCGATTCGCAAGCCATCAGAACACCACCTTATCCATTCGCTTGACGACGACGTGCGTGTCCCGGTTTGGGGCAATGGGTCCCCAGTAGTTGAAGTGGTAGGTGAACTGTCCGTAGCCACCGGCGAGGAAATTTGGCTTGAGGTGGATGCGGGTGAAGCTGTTGTGTCCTCCCGCTCGCTTCCCACCCCGCACCTGGGACTTCGGGATTCCAACGGTGCGCTCCGGAACGTGGTAGACGATGCAGACACCCTTGGGAATGCGAGCACTGACACTCGCACGGGCGGCGTACACACCGTGGTCGTTGTAGACCTCGACCCAGTCGTTGTCCTGGATGCCCAGTTCTGCGGCGTCCACCTCGCTCATCCAAACGGGTTCGCAGCCTCTGGAAAGGGTCAACATCCGGTGGTTCTCCATGTAGGTCGAGTGGATGTGCCACTTCCCGTGGGGGGTGAGGCAGTTCAGGATCCTGGCGTCGCCGGCCTTCAGCGTCTCCTTGAGATCGCCATAGGCTTCCGGTTTGGGCGACGGCTTGTAGGTAGGCAGGTTCTCCCCGTAGGCGAGATACATCTCGTGGTCGAGGTAGAAGTGTTGGCGACCCGTCAATGTCCGCCAGGGGACCAGCTTCTCCACGTTGTAGGTGTAGGGAGCGTACGCCCTTCCGCCTTTCATGACGCCCGACCACAGCGGTGATGTGTTGTAGCGACGCGGCTGTGCCTGTAGGTCGGCGTAACGGATCAGCACGTCCTCGCTGCCTGCTCCTAGGTCGACCAACTCCATTCCGGTTCTCCGCTCGGCGTCTTCGTAGGCGCGCACGTTCAGTACGCCGTTGCTGAGCGTCGAGAGGTGAAGCACTGCGTTGGCCGCCCATTCGTCTTCCCGTAACGACGGATGGACACTCCCGTTCGTGCGTTCGACGGGGAAATGGTTCGACGCGATCATGTCGTCGTATGCGTCGTCGCACATGAAATGATTGCCGTGTGCACCGAGCCCGGCCGTGCGGATTCGATCACCCAGGCGGATGAACTTGTCGTAGATCTTCGTGTAATCGCGATCGACCACCGCGAGGCCGTGCATGGTCTTGCCAGGTATCGCCTCGCACTCTCCCTTGTGCCAATCCCTGATGACCGGCTGGGAGATCTCGCCGGCTGAGTCGTGAGCGATAGGTGCCGCGACAATGTCCTTCTGCGGTTCGGGAAAGTACTTAGCGGCGGCTTCGCTAGTCGCCTTAGCGAGGTCGCGGAAGATGTTCCAATCCGTCTTGGATTCCCATACCGGCGGAATGGCCGCTGAGAGCGGATGGATGAAGGAATGGAGATCCGTGCTGTTCAGGTCAGCCTTCTCATACCATGAGGCGGCAGGGAGTACGATGTCGGAATACAGAGCCGACGAGTCCATCCGAAAGTTGAGATCGACGACGAGGTCCATCTTTCCGACGGGCGCGACGTCGTGCCATTGCACTTCCGTTGTGTGATCTTCTGAGTCCTGCGCGATTGCGTTCGAGTGTGTTCCCAAGTAATGCTTGAGGCAGTACTCGTGCCCTTTCATGCTGCCCATGATGGCGTTGCCCCGCCAGATATACCACACGCGGGGGAAGTTGTGCTCCGCCTCCGGTTCACTCACCGAGTACTTCAGGTTCTTGCTCTTGAGCTTGTTCAGGACGTACTGCTTGATGCCGTCATCATCGGTGGCCCCCGCGTCGATCGCCTCCTGGCATAGGTGCAGTGTGTTCTGATCGAACTGCGGGTAGAATGGCATCCACCCCATGCGAACAGACTTGTAGATCTGATCGGCAGTGTGCTGCCGTGTCAGCTCGTTGTCGGGCACCGTATTGTACTTTGAAAACTGCCCGTCGTACCGGTACTGGCACGTGTTGATGTAGTGCCACAGCGGTGTCTGCTGGAGTCGAACGGCGGATTGCCAGTCCTTGCCGAAGGCGATCGCGGACCAGGAGTCCATCGGCGCCAGCTTCTCTTGTCCCACGTAATGGTTGAGGCCACCGCCGTTCTTGCCGACGCAGCCGGTGAGCATCAGCGCCATCGCTCCGGCCCGGTACATCAGGTTCCCGTGGTACCAGTGGTTGATGCCTGCCCCGATGATGATCATGCACTTGCCGCCGGTGGCCTCGGCCGTGGACGCCCACTCACGGGCGAACTGGAGCACCGTATCCGCCGACACGCCAGTGAAGAGCTCCTGCCAGGCCGGAGTGTATGCCGCATCCTTGTCGTGGTAGTCAGTCGGGTAATCACCAAGTAGACCGCGGTTGACGCCGTACTGGGCCATCGTGAGGTCGTAGACCGTTGCGACGGTGACGGGGCCATCGACCGTCTCGACGTGCATCACGGGGACGCCGCGCTGCACCGTCCGTTCGAGACCGAACTCGATGAAGGTGGTCTGGGCCACCTCGTTAGATCGTCCCAAGAGTGTGAGTATGGGATCATAGGATTGGTCATCGACCACGCTCTCCGGCTTCATGTTCCAGTTGCCCTGCTTCTCGTCCCACCGAGATCCAGAGCTCCCCTTCGGGACGACCAGCTTCCCCGTGGTTGCATCGATGTTGAGGAATTTCCATTCCCCGTTCGACACGTCCCGGTATTCGGGGATCTCCGATGCACGCAGGAGCCGGCCCGGCTTGTAGTGCTCGCCGTCCTGCTCGAGCTTAACGAGGTATGGACTGTCGGTGTACCGTTTGACGTAGTCGATGAAGTACGGCGTCTGCTTTTCGTGGTGAAACTCCTTCAGGATCACGTGCGTCGTCGCCATCCAGAAGGCGCCGTCGCTCCCGGCGTGGAGCGGCACCCACTGATCGGCGTACTTGCAGACCTGGCTGAAGTCGGGCGAGAACACCACCGCCTTCGTGCCGTTGTGGCGCGACTCCGCGAAGAAGTGACAGTCGGGCGTGCGGGTCATGTTGAGACAGGCGCCCATGTCTGCAATCAGCTTCGCGTTGTACCAATCGGCGCTCTCACATACGTCGGTCTGCTCTCCCCAGATTTCGGGAAACGCCGTTGGCAAGTCGCAGTACCAGTCGTAGAAGCTGAGATTCACCCCTCCGAACAGCTGGAGGAAACGCCCACCGGCGGCGTAGCTCATCATGGACATCGCCGGGATGGGGCTGAACCCGATTACTCTGTCAGGGCCGTAGCGCTCGGCGGTATAGATATTGGCGACGGCCATGATCTCCATGACCTCGTCCCAGCTCGCTCGCCGAAACCCGCCCTTGCCACGAGCTTGCTGGTACGTCTTGCGGGCACGCTCGTCCGTTTGCAGGGCCCTCCATGCCGTCATCGGGTCGCCCGTTTCGCGTTTCTTCGACCGGTAGGCGTCGAGCAAAGCGCTTCGAACCAGCGGATACTTGATTCGCAAGGGGCTGTACAGGTACCACGAGTACGAGATCCCCCGCTGACATCCCCGGGGCTCGTAGGGAGGGAGAGAGTCTTCTAGCAACGGGTAGTCCAGTTGCTGCGTCTCCCAGGTCACGATGCCGTCCTTGACATGGATCTGCCAGGAACAGCCCCCTGTGCAGTTCACGCCGTGCGTGCTTCGCACGATTCGATCGTGCTGGAAGCGGTTCCGGTAGAACTCCTCCCACTTCCTCGTCTGCGGCGCGATGATGTCTTTGATCCAACCCATGGCAGTTACCCGGTTTCTCGCTGGTCGCGGATTCAGGTGGAGCGAATCTGCCTGTCGTAGATCGACTGGTTCACGGAGCCCTTCAAGCGCCCGGCCCAGAGCAGCGTGTAGAGACCCAAGAGAATCACGGTCCCTGCAAGCCCGGCGGCGAACAGCTTCGGGCCGTAGTCCCGCGGTTGGTGGAGGGCCTGCTCCTCGTCCGCTCGCTCAAGGAAGCCGACGAGCGCCACGACCTCCTCCTCGGTGAGCGACTTGTCCTGGTAGGCCCGCTGCATCACGGGGAAGGGAGGACTTCCCAGGATGGCTCGGACTCCTGGCCCTCCCAATCGCGAGAACACCGTGGTGAGTTCTCGAGCGAGCACGCCGCCACCGATGACTGCATCGTTCGTCACGTCGTGGCACGAATTGCACGTTGGCCCACCGTTGGCAAAACGTGTCGTTCCCTGGAACAGCTCCTGCCCCAAGAGGACCTGCTCCTCTGTCGCCTGCTCCAGGGCGGCCGGCCGCGCCGGACTCGACGATGTGGCGCGTATGTACGCGAGGACTTCCCGGATCTCCTGGTCGGAGAACGGTTGGTCTGGCATCGGGATCCGATTGAATTCCTCGAAGAGCGCCACTGCGACCGAGTCACCCGCCTCGACGAGTGCCTGCGAGCGTTGTACGAACGCGATGATCCACGCCTCGCTACGACGGTCGCTGATCCCCTGAAGATCAGGTCCTACTAGCGCTCCACCGCCAACGGTGTGGCACGCCACGCACGATGTTTGGAAGATTTCCTCACCACGATCCGGTCGGTCCTGTGCCGCCCAGAGCGTGCCTGTGCGCAGCGAGATGCCCAAGATCACCACGCATGCCAGGGTCATGACAGGTTTGACGGGGCGCCGCACGTTCCTCATCGGCTGAACCTCGTTCGCGGTGTGGCTGGTCGGGCTAGGGAGCGGTCTCATGTGCACGTCTGGACGACCGGAAGTTACTGCGGCCTTGAAGGCGTTGCCGTGCCGTGAAGTCGGCCAGCGTGCAGCTATCAAGGACCGACGTGAGCTCGATTGCGAGACTCTTCACGTGATGGTGCAGTGGGCACGGATCGTCCTCTGCGCAGCGCCGCTCCCAGAACAAACAGCGCTGGTGTAAGCGCGGTCCCTCCGCGGCTGCCAAGACGTCGAGAATCGTGATCGAGGTCGGCGGACGTGCAAGCGCATATCCACTTGCTGGCCCGCGTGCGGCGGCCAACAAACCGTCGCGGGCTAGCTGCTGACAGATTTTTGCGAGGAACGAGGGCGGGAGAGTCTGAGCCTCGGCAATCTCCGCGAGCGGGACGGTGGCACCTCGAGCCCGCGAGGCCAGGTAGGCCAGGGCTAACAGAGCATACTCGCTCTTCTTGGTCAGGTGCACGCTCACCTCGCAGGCACTGCCTGGTCTCGGCGGACAATCCGGGTCCGAGTTATCGTTGAGCGCTGGTGCGTGAAGAAAAATTGGATTCTTCGTGAAAGCCTCTTCACGCTTGTGTCGGACGGACACGTGTTGCGTAGGACGTCGCTCGTGTCGTCACGCCTCCACGCGCTTAAGGACCTCTGATTCTGCCAAGGCCAGGCGTCACGAGGCCGCCCGACGTGAGCGACAAAGTGCTGAGTGGACACCTGAGTTTGTTCGTCGAAGGGAAGGAGCAGCGGTGCGGCCGGTAGCGGCGCTTGCCTCGGGCTGATGCCCACCGACGGGAAAGGCCCCGCATCGCAGAGGCTAACGCTAGAGGCGCCGGGCGGATTCGATCCTAAGGCGCGAGTCGCGAGACGAGAGCCGTGGACCTGAAGCCGCGCGGCGGCGACAGAACGGGCTCGCGAAGGCGAGCCCGTTCAGAGGCGCCGGGCGGATTCGAACCGCCGAATAGAGGTTTTGCAGACCTCTGCCTTACCACTTGGCCACGGCGCCAATAAGGGACGTAAACTGGCCCACAGCAAGCACTTTCT
>JBDHCY010000058.1:0-16236 GCA_039591795.1 Gemmatimonadota bacterium
GTTGAAGGAAGAGGGCGAGATGCCCGCGATGATGCTGGACCGGATGAAAGAGAACATCCTGTCGGGCAACACGCAGGCACTGATGCGTCGCTTCGGTGGATTTGGCCGCGGTGGAGGAGGGGGCGGGGGCTTCTCGGAGCGCCCCGGGGAGTCACCGGTGCGTGGTGCGGCCGGCCGGGGCGGGCCGCCCGAGGGCCGTGCTGCCGGGCCCGGCGGCGGAGCGCCTGGAGGCGGATTTGGCATGGACCGCAGCCAGATGTTCACGATCTTCAGGGCTCTGCGACGCCCCGGCGAACGTGGCTTCGGGCGCTTCGGCTTTGGCGGCGGGGGTGGTGGGTCACTCGTCGCCACCGGCGACTACCTCGTGTCGCTGACGGTGGGCGACGTCACCTTGCGGCGTGTGCTGCGCGTCGAGCGGGCGAACGGGTACACGGGGATTGCGGCAGGGTTTGGGCAGTGACGGTCTAAGACGGTCGGAGACGGTGCAAGACGGTCTAGGACGGTTGAGGCCTCGCGCTCGAGGGGCAGTAGCTCCACGCCTCGCGGGAGGGTGTGTCTTCGGTTAGTCCCCGGAGCGCCTAGCTCACCTACCGGCGGCGGATGCCGTCAGACGTAGCGCGCTGCCGCCATCCCGATGACGGCCACGGCGAGCAGCGTCGCCACCCAGCGCCCTGCGATCGCCGAGCGGCGCCGGAGACGCTGCACCTCGGCGAGACACGCCTCCCGCTCGGAGCCTTCGGGAAGCCCTTGGGCACTCTGTGCCAAGGGGCCCACGCGCTTCGCCGCCGGCCGCATCACACCCACGCCGATCGCGAACGCGACGAGGGCTGCGACGGCGCCGCCAGTGATGCTCGCGCCGTATGCCGAGCCCATCCACGTCGGGTCGAACCCACCAGAGAGCTTGCGGTACAGCTCGAGGCCCGTAAGGATCGTCACGAGCGCCACCGCGGGCATGATGTCGAGGAACCGTCGCTGCATGATGCCCTGCATCACCTTGGCGCCGTCGGGCCCCGCCGCACGGACACTCGGCTCCAGAAACGTGGCAACGAAGAGCAGTGCTCCGGCCCAGTAGACACCGCAGAGAATGTGGATGACGCGAAGAACGAGCGTCGCGGAACCGTCCATGATGACACCTGTTCGGGGAGTGAGCGCATCCCTCTTAGCACGACGGCGCAACGAGAGCAAGGGGGGCGTCGGTCGTCGTCAGTCGGGCCCTCCTGGCTCCGTGTGTGCCCGTGCCGTTATGCTTCGATCCGTACACGCGAGGATGGCTGCCGTGACCGATCCCAGCGGCGCAGAGGTCGGACGCTCGCTGGCTCCGCATATCGACCGAGGGAGCGATCGGCCGCTGTCGCGGCAGATCGCCGATCGGTTGTGGGTCGAGGTCATCAGCGGGGCGCTGGAAACGGGCATCCGCCTTCCCACGGTGCGTCAGCTGGCGATCGATCTCGGAACGCATCCCAAAGCCGTGCAGCGCGCGTACGATGAGCTCGAGCGGCTCGGCGTCGTGACGGTGCGGCCCGGTGGGACTTTTGTGAGCCTCACTATTCCGGACGAAGGTGCTCGCGATCGCTTGAACCGACTCGAGCAAATGAGCCGCGATGCGCTGCGTGAGGCCGAAGCGCTCGGCTTCACACCAGAAGATCTCATCGACATGCTGCAAGAGCTTCGAGCCGCGCGGCGTGACCCGACCAACAGCAAGTGAGATGGACATGAGCGTCCTTCCCGTATTTCCTGCCAACCGTGCGACGACGCCAACCTATCAAGAGGTCCGCATGGCCAAGAGTTCTCCCGATGACACCCGCTACCCCATTCCCGCGCTCGCGGCCGGCGTCCTCGGCGCGGCGGCGGTCGGCGGCGCGAGCATGCTCTTCGCCCCGGTTGCCGCGGCTGCCGTTGCCGCTGGCCTCGCGGGGCTCCTCCTTGGTTCGTCCGTCAAATTCGCCGACCAGTGGGAAAAGGCCGTCGTCTTGCGCATGGGGAGATACCGCGGTCTCCGGGGCCCAGGCATGTTCATGGTGATCCCGGTGATCGACCGAGTGAGCTACCACATCGATCAGCGCATCCGGACGACGGACTTTGGTGCGGAATCATGTCTCACCAAGGACACCGTGCCCGTGAACGTCGACGCGATCGCCTTCTGGATCGTCTACGACGCCGAGCGGGCGGCGCTCGAAGTGCAGGAGTACCAGCAGGCAGTGGTCCTTGCCGCGCAGACGGCGCTGCGCGACGCAATTGGGAAGCACGACCTGGCCGAGCTGATTCAGTCGCGCAAGGAGCTCGGCCGCGGACTCCAGGAGACCCTCGATCGGAAGATGCACGACTGGGGGATCCAGGTGCAGTCGGTCGAGATCCGCGACGTGATCATCCCCAAAGCGCTCGAGGAGGCGATGTCGCGGCAGGCCCAGGCCGAGCGAGAGCGGCAGGCGCGGATCATTCTCGGTACGGCCGAGACCCAGATCGCCTCGAAATTCGTCGAGGCTGCCCGAACCTATGAGGAGAATCCGGTCGCGTTGAACCTGCGCGCCATGAACATGCTCTACGAGAGCATCGTGAAGCGTGGGTCGCTCATGGTCGTGCCGTCGGGCCTCTCGGACTCGCTGAACCTCCCTGGCATCGCCGGGCTCGCCGGTGCCGCCGGGGTGGTGCCGCCCGTCCAGCAGGCGGCGGGCGAGATTGCGCCCGGTCAGGCGGAGGACGACGAACCTCCAGGCTGAAGCCGGCGCTGACCTCCTTGCAGGGCTGGTCGGGCGGACGCCTGCGCCGGTCCAACGTCGACCCCAGTCGCGACACCGCTGTCGCGCCAAAGCCGGAGCAATGCCGATGTGCCGCAACATCCGGATACTGTTCAACTTCGACCCGCCGGCAACGGACGAGGAAGTGCGAGCGGCGTCGCTCCAATTCGTACGCAAGGTGAGCGGGTTCACCAAGCCATCCAAAGCAAACGAGGAAGTGTTTGAGCGCGCGGTGGATGAGGTCAGCGTCGTCGTGGGGCAGTTGCTCTCGTCGCTCGTGACATCGGCACCCACGCGCGATCGAGAAGTCGAGGCCGCGAAAGCGCGTGCGCGCACGGCGCAGCGGTTCGGTTGATCATCGTCGCACCGCGGGTAGCTTCCCCACGAGACCGTCGAGGCGGGTGAGATGGCGCACTTGCAGCAGCGTGTGACACACGACGCCTGCGTGATCGGCTCAGGGGCCGGCGGTGGCATGATCGCCAAGGTTCTCACCGAAGCCGGCGCAAACGTCGTCATGCTCGAAGCTGGGCCGATGTGGGACAACAGCCGCGACTCGGCGATGTTCACCTGGCCCTACGACTCGCCCAACCGCGGCGCAGCCACGCCCGAGCGCCACTTCGGAGAGTTCGACGCCGGACTCGGTGGTTGGTCCCTTCCGGGTGAGCCCTACACCAACGCGCCCGGCACCCGGTTCGAGTGGTTTCGCGTCAGGATGCTCGGCGGCCGCACCAATCACTGGGGTCGCATCTCGCTCCGGTTCGGTCCGGACGATTTTCGTCGCAAGAGCCTCGACGGTCTCGGCGACGATTGGCCCATTACGTACGAAGACATCGCGCCGTACTACGATCGCGTCGATCGCCTGATCGGCATCTTCGGGAGTCGGGAAGGGCTCCCCAACGAGCCCGACGGTGTTTTTCTTCCTCCGCCAAGGCCTCGCTGCTACGAGTTGCTGGTCCAGCAAGCGTCTCGCCGACTCGGTGTGACCTGCATCCCGTCGCGCCTCTCGATCCTCACCAGGCCGTTGCACGGCCGGCCCGCGTGCCACTACTGCGGGCAGTGCAATCGTGGTTGCGCGACGAACTCCAACTTCTCGTCGCCCAACGTCCTGATCTTCCCGGCGCAGGAAACCGGACGGCTCACGCTGATCACCGGGGCCATGGCGCGAGAGGTCACCGTCGGGTCCGATGGGCTCGCGTCCGGTGTGACCTACATCGACACCAGTGACGGATCCGAGCAGCATGTCGCGGCGCGGGTCGTCGTGCTCGCCGCCAGCGCCTGCGAGTCGGCGCGTATCCTGTTGAACTCGACATCGACGCACTTCCCCCAAGGCCTCGCCAACGGGAGCGGGGTCGTCGGGAAGTACCTGACGGACACGACCGGTGCGAGTGTGGCCGGTTTCATCCCCACGCTCGTCGACGGAATTCCTCACAACGAGGACGGCGTCGGCGGCCTGCACGTCTACATGCCGTGGTGGCTCGACAACCGAGCGCTCGACTTCCCGCGGGGCTACCACATCGAGGTCTGGGGCGGCCGAAACGTGCCAAGTGCCGGCTTCATGGGAGGCATCCACCGCTATCCCTCCGGCGGCGGCTACGGCAAGCAGTTGAAAGACGATTACCGCCGCTATTATGGCGCGACCGTCGGGTTTTCGGGACGCGGTGAGATGGTGCCGAACGAAGACACCTATTGCGAGATCGACCCGAACCAGGTGGATCGCTGGGGCATCCCGGTGCTTCGATTTCACTTCAAATGGTCGGACCACGAGTATCTCCAAGTCAAACACATGCACGAGACCTTCCGTGCCATCATCGCAGAGATGGGGGGGGAGGTGTTCTCTCCCATGCCCACCCGTGAGCAAGGGTACGGCATCGCACCGGGTGGCTGGATCATCCACGAGCTCGGCGTGACGCGGATGGGTGATGATCCGTCGCGATCGGTCGTCAACCGGTGGTGTCAGGCGCACGAGGTGAAGAACCTCTTCGTGACCGACGGCGGACCATTCGTGTCTCAAGCCGACAAGAATCCCACGTGGACGATCCTGGCGCTCGCGTGGCGGGCGGGGGACTACATCGTAGAGCAGCGCGCCCGGGGGAACCTATGAGCATGATGAGTCGACGCGAGGCGCTGGCGCTGATGGGGGCCGCGCCGCTCGCCTCCACGATCGAGTGGACCCCGGCACGTGCGGACCGGGCGCTGCGCACGGCGCGAACGGCCCGCGCAGCCGCGGCGGGGGGTCAAACCTACGAGCCCGCCTTCTTCTCGACGCACGAGTACGCGACGGTGCGCGTGCTCGTCGACATCGTGATCCCTCGTGATGAGCGTTCCGGGAGCGCCACCGACGCCGGAGTCCCCGAGTTCATGGACGTCTTCCTCGCCGATCAGTCGGAGCGGGCACAGACGGGCATGCGCGGCGGATTGGCCTGGCTCGATGCCGAGTGCCGGGAGCGCTTCGACACGGCGTTCGTCGACTGCTCGGACGGAGAGCGGACCGCGGTCCTCGACGACATCGCTTGGCCAGCCCGCGCGCGCCCGGAGCTGAGTCATGGCGTCGCGTTCTTCAATTCGTTCCGCGACCTCACGGCCAGCGGATTCTTCTCGAGCCGCATGGGCGTCGAGGATCTCCAGTACATGGGCAACACGTCGGTGGCCGAGTGGACGGGTTGCCCTGAGGAGCAGCTGCGACGGCTCGGCGTGCGGTACGAAGACTGATCCGTTGACGGCTACAGCCGCCGGGCTAGTAGGCTTCTGCCGGTTCGGGCGGGCCCTGGCTGAGCTCTTGGCGGAGGCGGGAGTCTCCGTGCGGGCCTGGGATCCGGCGGCGGCGGTCCCCGCGCCCTGGCGGGCGGAGGGTTTGGAATCGCTCGCGGCCGGCGCGGCGACCATCGTGCTGGCGGTGCCCGTCGCGGCCACGCGGGATGCGGCTGCCGCGCTGCTGCCCCACCTGACTCCGGCCCATCTCGTGCTCGAAGTCGGAAGCGTGAAGCACGGACCGGTCGTCGTCCTGACCGAGCTGCTCGGACGCCGCACCCCCTGGGTAGCCACGCATCCGCTGTTCGGCCCATCGAGCATCGCCCTCGGGGAACGGCCCTTGCGCGCGGTCGTTTGCCCCAACCCGTTGCATCCGACGGCGGCGGCCCGTGCCGCTGCGCTGTACGAGCGAATCGGCTGTGAGGTCGTCGAGCAGGCCGCGGACGACCACGATCGCCTGATGGCGCGCACGCATGCGATCGCGTTCTTCGTTGCCAAGGGTCTGCTGGAAGTAGGAGCCGGAGCCGAGCAGCTCACGCCACCCTCGTTCTCGGCACTCGCCCGTGCCACCGATCTGGTCCGGACCGACGCAGGCCATCTCTTTCTCGCGATCGAGCGGGAGAATCCCTACGCCGCCGACGCGCGACAGACGCTCCTCGACGCGCTGTCACGCGTTCATCGCCAGCTCGAGTCAGAGGAGCCGATCGGCGTGCCCGATAGCCCGGGCCTGGTCATTCCAGATCTCGGAGCGCAGGCGCCTGAGCTCAAGGAGACTCGGGAGCTCATCGACGAGCTCGATCGTGAGATCGTGCTGCTGCTGGCGCGACGCGCGCAGCTCGCACACCGCGCCGCGCGCATCAAGGCCGAACGGGGGCACGGCGTTCGCGATCGCGAGCGGGAACGGGCCCTCCTCGAGGCGCGCCGGTCCTGGGCCGAGGAGCTGGGTCTGCCAGACGACGCGGTCGCCGACGTCTTCGAGGCCGTGCTCCGCTTCTCGCGGGGCCTCCAGTCGGCGTAGCCGCCCAGCACCCGTGGGACTCGCTCTCGCGTGCGCCTCGCATCATCTTGGTCAGCGATGGACGACATTCCGCACCGCCTGAGAGCCGCACTCGCCGGCCTCTATCACATACAGAGCGTGCTCGGTGCCGGCGGTATGGCCGTCGTCTATCTCGCGCGTGATCTGAAGCACGATCGGACGGTCGCATTGAAGGTGCTGCGGCCGGAGTTGGCCGCCGCGCTCGGGCCCGATCGCTTTCTGCGAGAGATCAGCGTCACCGCACGCCTCAGTCATCCGCACATCCTGTCCCTCCTGGATTCGGGCGATGCCGACGGGTTCCTTTTCTACACGATGCCGTATGTCGAGGGCGAATCGCTCCGCAAGCGACTCGAACACGCGGGGAGCCTGGACCTCGACGAAGCGCTCGGCATTGCGACGACCGTCGCCGGTGCGCTCGACTACGCCAGCCGGCAGGGCGTCGTCCACCGGGACATCAAGCCGGAGAACATTCTGCTCCACGAAGGCGAGCCCATGGTGGCCGACTTCGGGATCGCGCTGGCCGTTCAGGCGGCTGGCGGCGAGCGGCTCACCGGCACGGGAGTGGCGGTGGGCACGCCCGCCTACATGAGTCCCGAACAGATTCGCGGCGACCGCGAACTGGATGTGCGCTCGGACGTCTACGCGCTGGCGTGCGTGACCTTCGAGATGTTGGCCGGCGAGCCGCCGTTCACCGGCCCCACCGTCGAGGCCGTGATCGCCCGTCGGCTCGCCGGCCCGGCGCCGGACCTATCGACCGCACGGGCAGACCTGCCGAGGGAGGTGCCGGAAGCGCTCGCGTGCGCGCTCAATGATGACCCCGAGGGACGCTTCGCCGGACCGATGGAGTTCACCGCCGCGCTGAAGACGCCCGGCGAGGCCGGCCCAACGCCCGGTCCGTGGCGAGCGCTCGCACGCGCGATCGTCCGGCCGATCGTCGCGATTCCGCTGCTCGCCGTGGTCGCGGCGGTCACGGTTCCGCTGGTCGTCATCCAGCGGAGGATGGCTCGCGACTCGCGGGCGCACGTCGTGGTGGCCGAGGCCGAGGCGCTGGCCGATGAGGGGCTCTACTCAGAGGCGTATGCGCGAGCCGTCGAGGTCGAGGGCACGCTCGCTGCGGACACGGCCCTCACATCACTCTGGCCGATCATCTCGGATCGGCTCACCGTGCGGTCGGACCCCAAGGGCGCGGAGGTCTGGCTCCAGCCGTTCGTCGTCGACTCGGCCGGTCGACCCGCCGACAGCGTGCTGGTCGGGGTGACGCCGGTCGCCGACCTCCGGATCCCTCGTGTCGACCACCGCGTGGTGCTCCAGCGCTCGGGGTACCAGCGCGCCGAGCGGATGGCTTCCAGCGCCGCCGAGCGAACGCTGACGGTGGGACAGGGCGGACTCGCACCGGTCGCGATCTCCCTCGAGGTCGATCTGCCGCCTCCTGGCCAGGTGCCCGAGGAGATGGTGCCGGTCCCGGGCGGCGAGTACACACTCGTCAGTCCCGACGCCCCGGCGGGCCTCACCGCCACCATCGCGGCCTACGCGATCGACCGCTACGAGGCTACGAACGCGGAGTACCGTGAGTTCGTTCGCGCCGGCGGATACGCGGACTCCGCCCATTGGAGCGAAGGGTTCGTCTTCGATGGCGAGGAGCTCGCGCGCGAGGAGGCGATGCGCCTGCTCGTGGACCAAACGGGACTCCCGGGCCCGAGGACGTGGGTGAGCCAGGACTTCCCGTCGGGAACGGACCGCCACCCCGTCAGCGGAGTCACTTGGTACGAAGCGGCCGCCTTCTGCGCGTACGTCGAGAAGACGCTCCCAACGGTCTATCAGTGGGAGAAGGCCGCTCGCGACGGTGCAACCGCGGTCGTGGGAATCCTGATGCCGTGGGGCCTCCTTGCGGCCGGGGCGCCCATGGCTGGCCGGGCCAACTTCAGCGGCACCGGCTCCGTGCCCGTCGACGCCCACGCGTTCGGCATCAGTGCGTTCGGTGCATACGGCATGGCGGGGAACGTCAAGGAATGGGTACTGAATCTCGCTGACGAGGGTTACCTGACGCTCGGCGGCTCGTGGGCGGATCCGCCCTACGTGTATGCCGCAATCGGCCAAGCCGAAGGGTTCCACAGCAGTCCCGAGGTCGGCTTTCGCTGCGCACGCGCGCTCACGGAAGCGGAGGCGGACGCTGGCACGGAGCAGCTCTCGTTGTACGGGCGCTCGCCGGAGTACGCCGTCGTCGACTCGGCGACCTTCGCGAGCTTCCTCGCGCACTATGAGTATGACAAGCGGCCGGCGAACGCGCGATTGGTCGAGACGGTCGAGACGCCCGACTGGCAGCGCGAGAAGCTCTGGATCGACGGGGTCGACGACGACGCGGTGCTGCTCTACCTCTATCTGCCGACTCGTGCCGCGCTGCCCTTTCAGACGATGGTGTTGGTGCCAGCATCCAACCTGTTTTACGGCGATCGTGCGTCGGAGAACGCCGAATGGCTCCTCGCGCCCAACATCAAGGCTGGCCGCGCCGTCGTAGCGCCCGTGTGGGCGGGGATGACCGAGCGCGAGCGGGAGCCCGGGTTCCGCAGGCCGTCACCCGGCTCTGTGGCATTCCGCGATCTCATGGTGCTGGACGCGACCGAGCTACGGCTCGTGCTCGACTACCTGGAGTCGAGGCCCGACATCGACACGACCCGACTGGCCTACGTTGGTCAGAGCTGGGGCTCAGTCTCACGGCTCCCGCTCGCCGCCGTCGATGACCGGTTCGCTGCGGTCGTGCTCATCGCAGGCGGCGTCCGAGAGGGCCTGCAACGTGTCTTGCCGGAGGCCAGTGCCATCACGTTTGCGCCGTACATTCGACCGCCGAAGCTGCTCCTCAACGGACGGCAGGACGAGAACCAGGCATGGCTGACGCGCGCACTCCCTCTCTGGAATCTCATGCGAGAGCCGAAGACACTCGTGCTCGTCGAGGGGGCCGGCCACATTGCACCGGTGGAGGTACGGGCACCCGCGATCAACGAGTGGCTCGACGAAACGCTGGGACCGGTCCAGGCCCGCCCGGCGACGGGGAATCGTGACTAGGTGAACCGGACCGACATGCGCGGAGATCGGGGCTAACCACGTCACAGCAGAGCGAAAGGATACGAACATGACGAATCATCGACTCGGTGTCGGCATCATCGGGAGCGGCTTCAACGCCACGTTTCACATTCGAGCGTGGACCGCAGTGCGCGATGCGGACATCGTGGCGATTTGGAGTCCGAACCGATCTCGTGCGCGCGAGGCGGCGAGCCTCGCGCGACAGCTCGACGTGGGGCCCGCCAAGGTCCACCGGTCGATTGCCGACATGGTCGCCGATCCCGCGGTCGACGCCATCTGGCTGTGCGGGCCGAATTTCACGCGCATCGAGAACGTCGAAGAGATCGTCGAGACGATTCGCAAAGGCCGGGGTGAATTGACCGGGATCGCCTGCGAAAAGCCACTGGCGCGAAACGTGGCCGAAGCCAAGCGCGTGACGGCACTGGTCAAGCGTGCCGAGTTGGCGCACGGATACCTCGAAAACCAAGCGTTCACCCCCCAGGTCAGCGTCGGTCGGAATCTCCTCTGGGCACGCGGAGCGGCGCTCACGGGTCGTCCCTACCTAGCCCGAGCCGCGGAAGAGCACTCCGGCCCACACAAGCCATGGTTCTGGCGCGGCGATCTTCAAGGCGGCGGTGTGTTGAACGATATGATGTGCCACTCGGCGCTCGTCGTACGGCACCTCCTCACGGAGCCCGGGGAACCGCTCACCAGTATCCGGCCGAAGCGCATCACGGGGCACATTGCGAGCCTCAAGTGGACTCGACCCGAATACGCCCGACTGCTGTCCCGCACGATGGGGCGGGAGGTGAACTACCGCCGTCGCCCGGCAGAAGATTTCGCGAGCCTGACGATCGAGTTCGAAACCGACGACGGCTACACGGTGCTGGGCGAGGCCACGACGTCGTGGAGCTTCGTCGGTGCCGGGCTCCGGCTTTCCGCCGAGCTCCTCGGCCCGGAGTACTCGCTGTCGTGGAACACGCTGGACACGGGGCTCAAGCTCTTCTTCAGCCGGGAAGTGTCGGGCGAGGCGGGAGAGGACCTCGTCGAGAAACAAAACGCCGAACAAGGACTCATGCCGGTGGTGGCGAACGAAGCGATGGCATACGGCTATGAGGCCGAGAATCGACATTTCGTGAAAGCCTTCCGTGACGGCACGACGCCCGAGCTCACCTTGGATGACGGGCTCGATGTCGTCCGGATCCTCATGGCGGCGTACATGAGCGCGGAGCAGGGGAAAACGCTCAACTTCCCCCCGAAGGGAGTCGATACCTTCATTCCCGCCGTGGCGCGCGGTAAGTGGAAGCCGTGAGTCGGCGTCCTTCTGAGACTCTCCGAGATTCAGCAGCAGCCACAGTTCCATTTGCCAGGAGGATCACATGGCCGAAGTCGTCACGAAACGGGAGGCTGCGAGGAGCGGCATCGGACTCGGCAGCGCCCTCGCCATCGCCATCTCGTGGTGGCAGCACCAATCCATCCTGTGGGCGATTCTCCACGGGGTGCTCTCGTGGATCTACGTGGTGTACTACGCGATCACGAGGCCGTAGGCGGGCACGTCCCTCGCCGCTCCCGACACGTTGACGGGGCACGCCGGGGCCACCACCTTCCCTGAGTCGCTCATCGCTCATACCGATCGGCTACCGGAGGGTCCCGATGCCGCCATTCCGACTCGATGTGAACGGCAAGTCTCGCGCCGTCGACGTGCCGGGAGACATGCCTCTGCTCTGGGTGCTGCGCGACGTTCTCGGGCTCACGGGCACCAAGTTCGGCTGCGGCGTGGCACTGTGCGGCGCGTGCACCGTGCACCTCGATGGCGTCCCCACGCGGACATGTGTCACGCCGGTGGCCGCCGTCGGGGCCAAGCGTATCACGACGATCGAAGGGCTGTCACCCGACGGCGACCATCCCGTCCAGCGTGCGTGGGTGCAGGAGGAAGTCCCGCAATGTGGCTTCTGCCAGTCGGGGCAGATCATGGCCGCCGCGGCGCTCCTCGTAGAAAACGCCGATCCGACCGACGCCGAGATCGATGAAGCGATGACCAACATCTGCCGCTGCGGAACGTACCAGCGGATCAGACGTGCGATCCACCGCGCAGCGCGGGAGGTGTGACATGACGACGTCGAACGCACTGAGTCGTCGCGACTTCCTCAAGGTCGGTTCGGGTGCCGGCGCGAGCCTGGTCATCGGTCTCTACCTCCCGGCGCTGGATCGGCTCGAGGCTCGGGAGGTGCCGTCGGCACCCTTCAAGCCCAACGTCTGGATCGAGATCGACGCCGCGGGCGCCGTCACCATCTGGACGGCTCGGTCGGAGATGGGGCAGGGCGTGCGCACCGCCATGCCGATGATCGTCGCGGAGGAACTGGACGCCGACTGGGAGACGGTGCGCGTCGTGCAGGCCGACGCCGATAGCGCGTTCGGAAACCAGTTCACGACCGGGAGCCGGAGTGTGTACTCGGGGTGGATGCCGTTGCGACGGGCCGGTGCCGCGGCGCGGGAGATGCTCGTGACGGCGGCGGCGGTCACGTGGGGCGTGTCGCCGACAGAGTGCCGAGCACGACAGGGCGCCGTCGTGCACGAGGCGAGCGGGCGGCGGCTCGGCTACGGCGAGCTGGTGGCCGTGGCGTCGACGCTTCCGGTTCCCGAGGAGCCGCGCCTGAAGGACCCGTCGGAGTTTCGCATCGTGGGGCAGCGGATTCCCCGGCTCGACACGCCGGCGAAGGTCACTGGTCGAGCGGTGTTCGGCATCGACGTGCGCGTGCCGGGGATGCTGTACGCCGCAGTGTCGCGCTGTCCGGTCTCCGGCGGGACCGTGCGTCGGTACGACGCCGAAGCTGCGCGGGCCATCTCGGGTGTCCGTGAGGTCGTCGAGATCGACCGCGGCGTGGCGGTCGTGGCGGAGAACACTTGGGCCGCGTTCAAGGGGAAGGCGGCTCTGGCGTGCGAGTGGGACGAGGGGGCGACGGCAAAATGGAGTGATGCCACGATCACGAGCGCATTCGCCGAAGCGGCGTCGGGTAGCGGCGAAACGATGCGGAGCGAGGGCGATGTGGAGACCGCCTTCGCACGGGCGGCGACGTCGATCGAGGCCGTCTACGAAGTGCCGTATCTGGCACACGCGACGATGGAGCCCATGAACTGCACCGCGTTCGTGCAGGCTGATCGCTGCGAGATCTGGGCGCCGACCCAGGGGCCCCAAGCCGCGCAGCGCGTCGTCGCCCGACTGACGGGCCTCCCACGCGAGGCAGTCACGGTGCACGTGACTTTTCTCGGCGGAGGCTTCGGGCGGAGAGGGAACACCGATTTCGTCGAGGAGGCCGTTCAGGTCTCGCAGCAGGTCGGCGTTCCGATCCAGCTCGTCTGGACGCGCGAGGACGACATCCGGCACGGGCGCTATCGCCCAGCCACATACAACGTGCTCCGCGGCGCGCTGGACCATCGGGGTACACCAATCGCGTGGACGCATCGGCTCGCGGCGCCAGACGGCCCCGAATGGATGATCACCCGTGGCGCGGACGACATCCAGTACGCGATTCCGAACGTCAAGGTCGAACGCATGATCAATGAGCCAGGCATTCCGATCGCCGCATGGCGCGGGGTGGCGCCGTCGCAGAACTGCTTCGTCGTGGAGAGCTTCGTGGACGAGCTCGCACACGCCGCAGGACTCAGCCCCTACCGTTTCCGCCGGGAGCTGCTCACGGGCCGCGCCCGCGCGGTGCTCGACCTCGCGGCCGACGGTGCGGAGTGGGGGAAGCCGCGCGCGGCCGGACGGCATCAGGGCATCGCATTCGTCAAGTTCGGAGAGACCTACGTCGCCCAAGTGGCCGAGGTCACGGTTGCAGCTGATGGGTCCGTGCGCGTACACCGCGTCGTATGCGCCGTGGATTGTGGTGTCGTCATCAACCCCGACACGATCGAGGCCCAGATGGAGGGGGCGATCGTCTACGGGCTCTCGGCCGCTCTCTACGGTCGGATCTCGATCGAGGCAGGCCGGGTCAAGGAAGGCAACTTCGACACCTATCGTGTGCTCTCGATGTCCGAAATGCCCCAGGTCGAGGTACACGTCGTCTCGAGCGACGAGGCGCCGAGTGGCATCGGGGAGCCGGCGCTCCCCCCCATCGCTCCCGCGGTGTGCAATGCGATCCATGCGGCGACCGGAAAGCGGATCCGACGGCTGCCGATTGGGAGGGTCGTGTGAATCGATCGGTCGTGCTCGCCGGCACCATGCTGATTGCAGCGGGCTCTGCCGCCGCGCAGGTCGCGTCCGACACAAACGGCGTCGTCCCCCTGCGATGGGCTGGTGAGTTCGGGCTGGCAGCGCGCTCGAACGACAGCGTGGTCGAAGTGCGCTGGATGACCGACGGCACCGCGCCCGGTTTCCTGCACGTCGTCGCGGACGGCGAGCTGTGGTGGCAGACGTTGACGCCGGCCGACAGCGCGCACCGCGGCATGTTCCCGATACCGGGGGGGGCTCGGTTCGAGGTCCGCTACGGCGAGGTCCGGGCGGTGGATGGCCGCTACGAGACCGTGCTCGATTTCGGCGCTCACCCGCGGCCGCGGACCAGCTGGCCTGCCCCCGATTCGGTCTTCGTCATCAGCGACGTGCATGGAGAGTTCGACCGGATGTTGGCCGTCCTCCAAAACGGCGGGGTGATCGACGAGGGCCTCCGGTGGTCTGGCGGACGGCAGCACCTGGTCATTCTCGGCGACGTGTTCGATCGGGGGCCCGACGCCATCCGGATCATGTGGTACCTGTACGACCTCGAGAAGCAAGCTGAGCGCACCGAGGGGCGCGTGCACGTCGTGTTGGGCAACCACGAGATCATGGTGATGGGTGGGGACCTGCGCTATCTGTCGCCGAAGGACACGGCGGTCGCACGGCTTCACGACACGGAGTTCGACGCGCTCTTCGACCCACGCCAATCGATGCTGGGTCGTTGGCTCGTCTCGAAGCCCGCGCTCATCCGGTTGGGTGACGTACTGTTCACCCATGGCGGTGTGACGACCGATTTTCTGGGCTGGGATCTCGAGCAGGTCCAGGACACGCTCCAAGCGTATGCGGCGCACGATCTGTTCACGCGCTGGCGGGACACGGCCTACGTCTTCGCCCTCGACACCGCGACCTACCTACCACGGTGGCGGTTCTTCTGGGACCCCCGCAGTCTCTTCTGGCATCGCGGGTACATACGCAGCGACTCGCTCGGTCCCGCCCTCGATTCTGTGCTGCAGCACTTCGATGCCAGCACGCTGGTGGTCGGGCACACGCCCGGGGCGACCGTGCGCGAGCGCTACGACGGGAAGCTTATCGGGGTGAACACGCTGCCATTCGGCGCCGAGATGTTGCTCATGGTGCGGGGGCGGAACGGGTGGGAGCGCTGGCGAGTCGGTGAAGCCGGTCCCCCCTTGCCGGTCCCTCGGGAGCTGCCACCGCCTCCACCGCCCACGCCGCCCGATACGGCGCACGTGCGCGGTTGGCGGGGGCCCTGACGAGGGCCACTCGGGCCTGAGCCACCAGATCGGCCTTCGAGCGGCCTCGGGGGCACGATTTACCCAGACACACTCATCGGCCACGGCTCGCCGGCCCAGAAGGTGAGGAGCAGCGCCGCGCCCGCCAGCGCGATGTTCTTCATGAAATGCGCCTGTTCGTTCGCCCGTGCCATCGGATCCTCACGCCGCCAGAAAGCGTGAATCATGACGGCGACCACCGGCAGGAAGACGACCAGAAGGCCTGCGCCGATGAAGCGTCGCCAACCCAGCAACACCATGATGCCACCAACGAGAATCATGATGCCGGTAACGACCGTGGCAACCTTCGGAGCAGGTACGCCATTCGCTGCGGCATATCCCGCCACCTGCTCGAGCTTGAGCAGGTGATTCAACCCCGACCCGATGAAGAGGGCACAGAAGAGAATTCGCCCGATCAGGTGCATCCAGGGATAGAGTGGCTGCAAGGCCTCCGCCATCAGAGCCTCCAAGACAGGGGACGGGCCGGATAGAGTGGCACGTCGCGCGCCGGTCCGCAACGGCGCTGCGGCTAGGCCCGTCGCGGCCGCCCGGGACGCAGCTGCCAGGCTTCACGAGTCACGACGGTCAGAGCGACCGTCTTACCCGGCAGGTCCCGGACCGGGCTCCTTGTCCGCGGCAGGCGTCGGCGCCTGGTCCACGCGGTCGTAGAAGAGCAGCGCGAACGCTACCATGACCGCGGCCGCGAACCCTGCCGGAACGAACCAGAACTGCCGCCACTGCGCGAGCGTCAGGTCACCGGCCTCGCCGAGGAAGCCGTTGTACAGGTTGCCCGCGACCTGCGCGCCGATCAGCATGCCGATGCCGTAGGTGACCAGCACCAGCATTCCCTGCGCCTGCCCCCGGATTGCCGGCGTCGACTTCTTGTCGACGTAGATCTGCCCCGTGACGAAGAAGAAGTCGTAACAGATGCCGTGCAAGATGATCCCAGCGGCGATCATCCAGAAGACCGCGCTCGGCGCACCAAGGGCAAAGAACGCGTACCGCAGCACCCACGCTGCCATGCCCACGAGCAGCATCCACTTTACGCCGAGCCGCACGAAGAAGAACGGCATGAGCAGCATGAAGACGACCTCGGACATCTGTCCCAACGTCATGAGGGACGAGGGATTCGGCAGGAGTCGGGTGACGAGATTGGTC
>JBDHCY010000059.1:0-21412 GCA_039591795.1 Gemmatimonadota bacterium
CCACCGCGGCCAAATCCACCGAAGCGACGCATCAGTGCCTGCGTGTTGCCCGACAGGATGTTCTCTTTCATCCGGTCCAGCATCATCGCGGGCATCTCGCCCTCTTCCTTCAACGAGTCGAACACCGTCTCGACCCGCCGGGCGAAGATGACGGAGTCGCGTCGCTGCGAGGGAGACAACTCCGGGCGCGGCGGTGCCTTGCCTCGGAAATTCCAAGTCACCCGGTGAAGCCCGGCGTTCCCGGGCCCCTCGAGGGTTTGGACCGTGTCGCCCGACACGTCGGTGATCGCGATCGAGGCACGCCGCCGCCGATCTCCATCAGAGAGTCGGTAGACGAGCTCCGCACCGTAGCTTGGGCTCCGGGCCGAGAACCTGTTCTGCCCGTAGCCCTGCCCCACGACCGTCCGTTCGCCGTATTGGTACGCTGTCTTCGGCTCGAAGAAGTACGCCGCCTCCGCGAGCACCGTGTTGGTTAGCTGCTCGAGCGGCGCGATATCGACGATCCAGATCGAGCGGCCGTGCGTGCCGGCGATCAGCTCGCGATCGCGTGGATGGATCTTGAGGTCGTGCACCGGAACCGCGGGCATCCCCTCCATGAAGCGCCGCCATGACGCTCCCCGATCGAATGACATGTAGACGCCCACATCAGTCCCGACGAACAGCAGGTTCGCGTTGTGAGGATCCTCGCGGAGCACGTGCACGAAGTCCGCCTTGCCGGTCGGGAGGTTGTTTGCCAGCGAGCGGAATGTCTTCCCCAGATCCTCTGTGACGTAGACGTAGGGGGTGTAGTCGCCGTCGCGATGCCGATCAAAGGTCACGTAGAAGGTCATCGAGTCGTGATGCGACGGCTCGATGCGGCTCACCCACGTCTTGGCGGGCACGCCAGGGAAGCGACCCGTGAGATCGTCCCAGGCGCCGCCGTCGTTCCGCGTGAGCCATACGTTCCCGTCGTCGGTGCCGGCAAAGAGGAGCCCAGCCCGGATCGGTGATTCCGCCAGCGCCGTGATCGTCGCGTGCGTCTCGGCCCCCGTGACGTCCGGCGTGATGCCGCCCGTCGTCTGCGTCGAGATTCGGATCCGCTCTGCGTCTTGCGTTGTGAGGTCGGGCGAGATCGGTTGGAGGTCGTCGCCACGCTTGGTCGACTTGAGCACCCGGCTGGCCCCGGCGTAAAACGTGCTCGGGTTGTGGGCCGAGATGAAGAACGGCGTGCTCCAGTTCCAACGCATGTCGAGCGAGGTCGAGTCGGAGCGCTGCTGTGCACGCCACACTTCGATACGCCGGCTCTGCTCTCGCGTGGGCCGCACGGTAGAGTCGGGCCAGTCGATGAGAATCGAATCTTCGAACATCGCGTAGCCAGGCCGCCAGTTTGGCTTCTGCAGCGACGTTCGCTCACCCGTCGCCAGGTCCAACCGAGCCATGTTGCCCCCCTGCGACTCGGCGTAGACGATGTCGGGATCGTAGGGGTCCTGTGCGGTATAGAACCCATCGCCACCGTTGATGTACGTCCAGTGCTCGTTGGTGATGCCCCCGCGCGCGCGCCGGCTGGGCCCGCACCACGTTCCGTTGTCCTGCAGTCCGCCGCACACGCGGTACGGCACCTCCATGTTGTAGCTCACGGCGTAGAACTGGCCGAGCGCCATGAGATTCAGGACTTGGTAGTTGCCGCCCCGATCCCACGTCTGCGCTACCCCGCCATCGTTGCCGACGACGAAGTGCTCAGGGTCGTTGGGATCGATCCACATCGCATGATGGTCCACGTGAACGCCCACGGTCGCGTTGCGCACCGTCTTGCCGCCGTCGTCCGAGAAATTGACGGGCGTGGACGACCAGTAAACACGATCGGGATTTTTCGGATCCACTCGCACCTGCGAGTAGTAAAACGGCCGCACGTTGTTCGAGTTCATCTTCTCCCACGTGGCCCCGCCGTCCACCGAGCGATACAGGCCCGAAGGCCGCGTCGAGTGACCCTTGCCCGTGTCCGCCTCGACCATCGTGTACATGACGTCGGGGTTGCTGAGCGCAATCGCGATGCCGATCCGACCGAGCGTCGTCTCGGGGAAGCCGCCGCCTTCGACCTTGACCCAGGTCGCGCCGCCGTCGGTCGTCTTCCAGAGCGCGGAGCCGGGCCCGCCCGACCTGAAGAAATAGGGGCCCCGCATGCGCTCCCAGCTCGAAGCGAACAGCACATCGGGGTCGGTCGGGTGCATGGCGAGGTCGACGAAGCCGGCCTTGTCGCTCACGAACTTGATCAGCTCCCACGTGTCACCGCCGTCGATCGTCTTGTAGAGGCCACGCTCACCGTTGGCACGCCACGGGTGACCCAGAGCGGCGACATAGACGATGTCGGGGTTCGTGGGATGGATAACGATGCGGCCGATCGCTTGGGTTGGCTCGAGCCCCTTGGGCTCCCAGGTCATCCCGCCGTCGGTGGACTTGAAGATGCCCCCGCCCGGCGAGATCGAGTTGCGTGTGTCTTCCTCACCTGATCCGGCCCACACGATCATCGTATCGCTCGGCGCAATCGCCAGGTCACCCATGGAGGCGACGCGTGCATCGTCGAACACGGGCCGGAACGTCGTTCCGGCGTTCGTCGTCTTCCAGATCCCGCCCGTCGCGGCGACGACGAAGAAGGTCTTGGATGGGCTTGGGATGCCCTCCACGTCGGTGATGCGTCCGCCCATGTTGGCGGGGCCGATCGACCGCCAGCGAAAACCACCGAGGAAAGTCGAGTCGAGGGAAGTCGTGACCTGCGCGGTCACGACAGTGGGGAGGGTCGCCAGAGACACGGCCAACACAGTCGCCAGACGTCGCCTGATCATGAGCAGCTCGCTTGAGGTGAAGGGCTGGGTCCGGGGACCCGCCGAGAAGATACGCGTGGAGTCGAGCTTCCGTTGAGCACTCCGGAGCGGCGCGCCGTGCGTGATTCGATGCGCCGTGTTCGCCCCATAGGTCTCGCCTCGACCGCCGAGAAGTCCCGGCGCTATCGATAGTCGTCCCTGACTGGATGGAAGACGTCGATGATGTGACAGTCGGTGACCGACCGCCCGGCATGCGGCACGTCGGATGGGATGACGGCCACCGAGCCCGGGCCGAGCACTCGCGTCTCGCCCCCCAGCTGCAGCTCGAACTCGCCCTCCAGGACGTTGACGACCTGCTCGTGCGGATGATGGTGCTCAGGAATGGAATGCCCGGCAGCGATGCGCCAGTGGGCGACCGTCATGTGCTCGGTATGTACGAACCGGCCGCGATACCCTGCCACCGGCTCTCGCTCCGGCAGCGTCTTGAGCTCAAGGAATGGCATGCGTGTCTCCCGGACTCTCGTCCTCTCTCACATCGATCTCATTGCGTCGAAGGTGCAACTCGACCCTCGAGCCGTACCCGACCCCGGGAATGTGCACTGCAATGACTTCGATCGTCGAGAAATGCTGAAAATGACGTGCTTTGGTCTCGGGATGCGGATAGTAGACAAGCCCCTCGTAGATCTCGTCGGCGTATGCCACGCGGCAGGGTGAGAAGGAGAAGTCCTCTGGTGGGTGCAGGGTGGTCCACTCCACATGCCGAAGCGTGTAACGCGGAGCCCGCATCGCAAACACCGCCGGGCCGATGAACACGTTGATGGTCGCCGCCCGGTACGGGCTGAGGTCGAGCCCGAGACGACGAAAATGCGGCAGCTGCATGGCGATGGTGCCATCTGGATACGGGCTCTCGTCGCCGGCGTGTGACGCCACGCCATGGCCCGGCACCACGATCCCGGGCACGACGGTCCAGTGGAGTGATGGGGGTGGGTGCATAAGAGACGGTAAGAGAAGGTCAAGGACGGTCAAGGACGGTCAAGGACGGTCGAAGACGGGCGGAGATGGTGGCGAAACCACATTCCCCATCGCCCCGTAGAGCGAACGTCGCGCCCCGGCTTCGGAGGTCAACGTGCTACATCCCTCGTTCGCTGCTGCTCTCGCCGTGTTTGCCGTCGCGCCCTTGCAGGCGCAGCAGTCTCATGACCTGACAGGCTCCTACGTCTTCAGCTCGCGTTCGACACGTGGCGATCCATTCGAGGGCACGATTCACGTCTTCCGGCTGGGCAGCGAGCATCACGCTCGCATCTACACCTCGATCGATCCGCCGCTCACGGCCACACGGGTCACCGCAACCGATTCTGGGATGACGCTGGCGGCGCCCCTCGGGTCGCGGGAGATCACGTTCACGCTGGCACTCGATGGCGAGGAGATCCGCGGACAGTGGGCGGCAGCTGACCTGACACAACCGATCGAGGGCAAGCGCGTCTCTCCAGGGCGCGACCTGCCGCCCGTTACCTGCAAAGCCCGAGGGCTGGACGAGCTCGTACGATGCGGTGTGCTCTTCGTGCCCGAGAATCCAAACGAGCAGGACAAGCGGTGGATCCCACTGAACATCGTGGTACTACCGGCAGGGCAGTCTCCAGCTGCGGGGGCGCTGTTTCACTTCGCTGGCGGTCCCGGCCAGGCGGCGACCGAGCAGGCGGCTGGGAACGCCCGCCGATTCGCCACCATCCGCAAGGCGCGCGACATCGTGATGATCGACCAACGTGGTACAGGTCGATCCAACGGACTCTACTGCGACATCGACGACCCCCGCGAGCGGGCCATCCTCCTGTTTGGCGGCCAATTCCCGCCAGGCACGATGGCGGCGTGCCGTGACGCACTCGCGAGTCGTGCCGATCTGCGGTTCTATCACACCGCCGTCGCCGCTCAGGACGTAGACCGTGTGCGGCGTTGGCTGGGCTACGATCGGATCGACCTCTACGGCGGCTCGTACGGAACGCGCGCCGCGCTCGCCTACCTGCGCGACTTTCCGGATCAGGTTCGCACGGCCACGCTGCGCGCCGTCATCGCGCCGTCGGGCAGTCTCGTCCTCGACAATCCGAAGGACGCTCAGGCATCTCTCGAGCTCCTCTTCGAGGAGTGCGCCGTCGATCAGCGCTGCGCGGCGGCGTATCCGAATCTGCGGAGAGACTTCGACGCCGTTTGGGCAGCGCTCTCCAACGAGCCTATGGCGGTGCGCGTGCTCGACCCGGTGACGCGTGACTCGGTGAGCATCGACATCACGACGGGCGTTTTCGCCGGTGCAATGCGGCGGATGCTCATGGACGCTTCACTGTGGCTTCGAGTGCCGCTAGCCCTACACCAGGCCGCCGGGGGCGACTACGGGTTCTTCCGGACCGGTATCGAGCGCACGATCGGCATCGCGAACTCACTTGCCTGGGGGATGGGTATTTCGGTCGTCTGCGCCGAAGACCCGCCCATCATGGCGAAGCGCGACGTGGCGAGCGCGACGCGTGGCACCTTCCTGGGCGACGCGCAGGCCCGAGCCGTCGCCGAGGTGTGCCCCATCTGGCCCGCCGGCACCCCGCCCCCGGGCTACGATCAGCCGGTGCACGCCGCGGCCCCAGTCCTCCTGCTCTCGGGCCGACTCGATCCCGCGACACCGCCGCGCTGGGGCGAAGAAGTTGCTGCCTCGCTGCCCAATAGTCTCCATCTCGTGCTGGAGGGTGTCTCGCACTCCCCCTTCCCCGATTGCGCCGTGCGAGCCATGGCCGCAATGGTGGAGCGAGGGGCGGTGACGGGAGTGGACACGTCGTGCGTGGCGACACTCGAGCGGGGGGCTTTCGCACTGCCGTGAGGTGCCTGCCGGAATCTCGCCACGCACGACGAGGACTGGCTTAGACGCTCCAGTCCGTGCCGCTCGCCCATTCGGCGAACGGCGTGGGCCGAATCCCATGTGTTGCGGCATTGCCCACGATGTCCGCGTTGTAGCCCACCCGATCGAACCATTCGAGCATGATGGCGTAGTCGTCGCTGAACTTGCGGACCTCTTCGATCGGCACCTGGTAGTGGACGATCTCGCGACCGGCAGCCTGGCCGATGATCGTGGCTGCGTCGGGCATCGCTAGCTCATCGCCTGCAATGTCGATCGCGCGTCCGTCGAGGTCGGCGTGCCGCTCGAACGCCAGGTGACCGTACTTCCCGATGTCCGCCACCGCGATCATCTGCAACGGGGTCTCGGGCTTGATGCCCATCGCGAGCGTGCCCTCGTCGATGCCGGGCTTGAACCACGGCGAGAGGAGATTCTCCATGAAGAAGACGGGCCGGATCACGACGTGCGATGGGAAGCCAAGCCCCCGCACGGTCTCCTCGATGCGCCATTTGTTGTCGAAGTGCGGGATGCCGGTTTGGCGATGAGCGGAGCCCACCGACGTGTACACGAAGTGCTGAACGCCGGCCTTCTTGGCCACCTCGGCCAAACGCTTCCCTTGCACTTCTTCCTGCCCGACGCCCGCTTCCCACGTGTTCTGCATGGCGAAGATGCCCCAGGCGTCGGACAGGGGCGCTTCGAGCGAAGCGGGGTCATCGAAGTCACCTTGCACGACTTCGGCACCGAGAGCCGCGACCGTGTGTGCAGCTTCGCCGTCAGGCTTGCGGGTCATCGCGCGCACCCGATGTCCCGCGGCGAGCAACTCGCGCGCGACGGCGCCTCCCTGTTGACCCGTGGCGCCGGTCACGAGAATGAGATCCTGCCCCTTCTCCATGTCATCTGCCTCCGTTGGCGAACGCGGCCGACCCGGAACACGAGTCGACCGAGAGGTGTCGGATGCGGCGGAAGGTAATAGAGGATCGCAGGGTCACCTCAAGTGCACCGGCTTGCCGCGCCTCTCTCGGCATGCCACCTTCGACGCCCATGACCGCTCGATACTGCGCCGCTCCGCTGGTCGTGATGGCGCTCGCGGCCTGTGGAACCGATGCTCCCGACACTGCCGACGGTGTCTCTCAGGGCCTCGCCGCGGAACGTGCTCGCCGGTTGAGCGACGTCCGTTACGACCTCACCTTCTCGATCCCGGAGACGGTTGACGAGCGCGTCGCCGGCGTCGCCAAGATCACCTTCGCCCTCACCGAGCCCGGCCGAGCCCTCGTGCTCGACTTCGATGCGCCCCCGGGCAGCGTGCAAACCGTCTCGGCAGGCGGCGATTCGATCGCGTTTACCGTCGTCAACGACCACGTTGTCGTGCCGGCTGCGGCGCTTCGTGCAGGCGAACAGACGATCGAACTGACGTTTCTCGCGGGCGACGGTGCGCTCAACCGCAACGACGAGTTCCTGTACACGCTGTTCGTACCCGATCGCGCTTCCTCGGCGTTCCCGTCGTTCGACCAACCCGACCTCAAGGCTCGATACCACCTCACGCTGCGCGTCCCCAGCGGCTGGGAAGCAGTGGCCAACGGGCCTCTGGAGGAGCGCGACTCAGCCGCGGGCGGCGAGACGTTCGTATTCGGCGAGACGCCTCCACTCAGCACCTATCTCTTCGCGTTCGCAGCCGGCCGCTTCACCGTGGATTCGGCCGTACGCGAGGGACGGCAGCTTCACCTTCTCCACCGCGAAACCGATGAGGTGAAGTTCGCGCGCAACCGTGACGCGGTCTACGATCTCCACGCCAGCGCGCTCCGGTGGCTCGAGGAGTACACGGGCATTGCCTATCCCTTCCCCAAGTTCGCCTTCGTCGCCGTGCCGGCGTTCCAGTACGGCGGAATGGAGCATCCAGGAGCTGTGCTCTATCGTGCAGCGAGCATCTTTCTCGACGAGGCGCCGACTCAGAACCAACTCCTGGGACGTGCCAGCCTGATCGCGCACGAGACCGCGCATATGTGGTTCGGCGATCTCGTCACCATGCCCTGGTTCGACGACGTCTGGATGAAAGAGGTTTTCGCCAACTTCATGGCCGCGAAGATCGTGAATCCGGCGTTCCCGGACATCGATCATGATCTGCGCTTCTTCCTGGCCCACCATCCGGCCGCGTACGAAGTGGACCGCACACCCGGCGCGAACCCGATTCGCCAACGGCTCGACAACCTCCGCGAGGCCGGCACCCTCTACGGCGCCATCATCTATCAGAAGGCTCCGATCGTGATGCGGCATCTCGAGCGCCTCGTGGGCGAGGAAGCGATGCAAGATGGACTAGGCATCTACCTCGACAGGTTCTCGTTCTCCAACGGCGCATGGCCCGACCTCATCGCGATCTTGGACGATCTCAGCCCGGACGACCTCGCCGCATGGAGCCGCGCGTGGGTGGAGGAGCCCGGTCTTCCGGCCATCACAGCCGGGGCAACCTACGACCAAGCGGGCCGCATCGAGCGCCTGTGGCTGACGCAGCGTGATCCGCTCGCTCGGGAGGTTCTCTGGAACCAGCACTTCGATGTGGCGCTGGGTTACGCCGACACCGTCATCACGCTGAGCGTGCACCTCGATGCCGCGAGCGTCGACATCGACGAAGCCGTGGGGCTCGAGCGCCCGGACTTCGTACTCCCCGCGGCCAGCGGCCTCGGTTACGCGCGGATCGCGTTGGACGAGGCGAGCCGCGCCCGACTCGCGGGCGGGCTTTCCGAGATTGCGTCGCCCCTCACGCGGAGCGTCGCGTGGCAAGCGCTCTGGGAAGCGGTGCTCGATGGCGAGCTCGCACCAGATACCCTCGTGCAGCTCGCCCTGCGTGCACTTTCGGTGGAGCAGGACGAGCAAATCGTACAACAGATCCTCGGCCTGCTGCAACGTGGCTTCTGGAGATTCCTCGCAGCCAACGCGCGAGCGGAGGTGGCCCCATCCGTGGAGGCCTTGCTGTGGCAAGAGCTCGAGCGTGCGTCTACACCGGGCCGAAAGCGCGCGTACTTCAATGCCCTCGTCTCGGTGACGCTGACCGATGCCGGCACGGCCCGGCTGCGACGCATCTGGGACCGCACCGAAACGGTGCCGGGGCTCCCGATTTCCGAGGTGCAGTACACGACGCTGGCTGCGGCGCTCGCCGTGCGCGGCGTCTCCGGAGCGGGAGAGCTGCTGGACGCGCAGCACGAGCGGATCACCAATCCCGACCGGCGCGCGCGCTTTGCGTTCGTCATGCCAGCGCTCTCAGCGGTCGCAACCGTACGCGACTCGGTCTTTGAGAGCCTCATGGCGGCAGCGAATCGCGAGCGCGAGCCCTGGGTGCTCGAGGCGATGCGGTATCTCAACCATCCCCTCCGCGCCGAGCACGCGGAGCGCTACGTTCGGCCGAGCCTAGAGTTGGTGGAGGAGATTCAGCGAACCGGGGACATCTTCTTTCCGCTCCGTTGGCTCAACGCTGCCCTCGACGGCCATCAGTCCGTTGACGCTGCAAAGCGCGTGGCGGCGTTCCTCGTCGAGCACCCGGATTATCCCGCGCGGCTGCGCGGAAAGATTCTCCAAGCCGCCGACGGGTTGTTCCGGGCCGCCTACGTCGTGCACGGGTGGAGCGGTGTTGAGGAGTGGGCGCTTCGTTGACGTGAGGGGTTCCGCCGTCACGGCGTCCGGTCGGCCGGCGGCACCTCCGCTGCTCGAACCTCCTCCCACATGGCGCGCTCTCCGGACCGGCTGTCGAAGTACGACGAATCGAGCGCCAGCGCACGCTCGAAGGCTTCGCGGGCTTCCGCCGGGCGTTGGAGGAGGTGTGCCGTGACGCCGATGCGGCCCCACACGGCCGACACCTCCGGCGCGATCGAGGTCGCCTGGTGAAAGACGGCCAGCGCGTCCTCGAGATGGCCCATGCGCACGAGCGCCGCACCATAGCCGAGTCGGAATCGAAGGCGCGTGGGCTCGAGTCTGATGGCGGCGTTGAAGGCCATGGCCGCCCCGGCCGTGGCGCCCAGGCCGGCAAACGCCCACCCCAGCTCGTGAAAGGCGTCAGCGTTCAGGGTGTCGATGGCGACCGTGGCTCCATAGGCTTCCACGGCTTCTGGGTACCGGTCGAGGTTGAGCAGCGCCCAAGCGCGGTTGTGATGCGCCTTGGCGAAGCTCGAGTCGAGGCGAAGCGCCTCATCGAGCGGAACCAGTGCCTCTTCGAATCGACTCCGCCGAATCAGCGCCCAACCGAGGTCGGTGCGCGCGATGACATCGGTCGGGTCGAGCCGCCTGACTGCTCCCAACTCATCGATTGCCCGATCGTAGCGTCGCAGGGCAACCAGGGCGTACGCCAACTCGCGTCGGGCCTTGGTGTCTTCGGGGTTCTTGGCCGCTGCAGCTTCGAGGCGCGGAAGTCGCTCCTCATAGGTCAGCGTGCTCCCGGACCGCGTCGCCCACAGGGCGAGCGTCCCGAGCACTCCGACCGCGGCGAGAACGAGAAGGCTGGTACGTCGACTCAGGGAATCACCATGATGTGGGCCCATGGCTTGCCCGGGAACATGAGCCAGGGAACGCCACGCCCCGGCGTGGTCGTGATCCCCGTGGACTCCTCCGTCGCGTAGGGCATGTAGACCACGTAGAGTGGTGCGGCACCACGCACCTCGCCGGTCGCCGCGTCCACACTGTCGGCTGGCGCGGTGAGCGAGAACAACGCCGTTGGCTCACGCGGCATGGAGAGCGTCCCCGCTTCGATCTCGGCTGCGCGCGTGCTGTCGATCGCCGCGCGGTCCTTCCCCTCCGCCCGCAGGGCACGCCCCCGGGCCATAAAGGGATCCAACGTCTTGAAGTAGCACGCAACATGGAACCGCGGGTCGGCCGGGTCGTCCGCGAGACAGATCATGTCTCCGGTGCCGGCCCGGAGCGCGACGAGCGCACCATCGGACGCGTAGCCGAGCACGGTGGCTCCCGCTCGCTGGGCTTCGGGCGCCGGCATCACGGCCTCGCGGACCTGCCGCTCGACCGGAGGCGGAGCGGACCCGCTCGAGTCCTGGCCCACCATGGCCGCTGCCAGAAGCGTCGTCAGGGCAGCGGACATCCACATCGTCTTACCACTCATCGCATCTCCTCGGTGACCGACATCGGGGGCCGATGCGGCGACAGACTCAGAACTCGAGCGCGCGCAGGAAGTCGTAACTCGTCTGGATGCTCGCGAACGGGTCGCCGGGCCGATCGTGCTCCACGAAGTAGTGGCGGATTCCCGCCTGCGTACGCCGTGCAAAGATCTCCGCGAAGTCGATCGTCCCTTGGCCTACGTCGACCATCGCGCCGTCCGCCGACCTGTCCTTCACGTGGACGAGCGCGAAGCGCCCCGGATACCGCGCAATGTAGTCGATCGGATCGTGGCCCCCGTTCGTGACCCAAAACAGGTCCATCTCGTACACGACGAGATCCGGATCGGTCGCCTCGAGCAGGACGTCGAACGGCACGCGGCCATCGATCCGCTCGAACTCGAAATCGTGGTTGTGGTACCCCAACTGCCTACCCGCCGCTCGCGCGGCCTCGCCCGCGCTGTTGAACAGCTCGGCGGCCGCCCGATAGCCGTCGAGGGTGCGTCGCTCTTCGGCGATCCACGGCACGATGAGCGTATGGTGCCCGATCACGCTCGCGGCCTCGAGGGTTTGCTCCCAGCCGTCCTGCAGCAGGTTGAACGAAACGTGCGCAGCCGGGGCGTCGAGTCCTGCCGCGTCGAGCGCGGCACGCACCTCTCGCGGCTTCTGCCCGAAGTAGCCGGCGAACTCGACCTCACGAAACCCGATCTCGGCAACGCGCGCGAGGGTACCCTCGACGTCGCGAGCCATTTCGCGCCGTACGGTGTAGAGCTGCACGCCAATGCGGTCCAGTCGATCGCGGGCAGCAGACGTCACTTCCCCCAACGCGGCCGTCGCACCGAGCGCTCGCGCTCGCAGCGCCGTCAGGCCAAGCGCTCCGCCACTCAAGATCCGAACGACCTCGCGACGATTCATCGCTTCCCCTCCGTTGGCCCGGTGCTCCTCTGCATCAATCGGGCGACGCCGCTCGGGCTGGCGCGTCGACGAGCCAGTGCACGAACCACGACCGGATCCGCTCGAGGCGGTCGACCAATAGCCATGGCTCGCCACGGCGAGAAAGCCCGTGCGAGGAGCGCGGGTACCGCACCAATTCGACCGGCACCGCACGCTTCTTGAGCGCCATGAACCATTGTTCCCCATCACCGATCGGCGTGCGGTAGTCGTTCTCACTGTGAATGATGAGCGTCGGTGCGGTGACGTGCTCCACGTACGAGATGGGTGACAGACGCCGGTATCGCTCGCGCTCCTCCCACGGCGTCCCGAAGAACGCATGCTCCGTGAGCCCTTGTGCGTCGGAATCGCCGTACCAGCTCTCCCAGTTGGCGATCGAGCGGCTCGTCACGGCGGCCGCGAACCGGTCGGTCGTCGCACTGAGCCAGTTCGTCATATAGCCGCCGTAGCTCCCGCCCGAGACACCAATCCGAGCTGGGTCGATATCGGGGTACCTGGCGAGCGCCGCGTCGACGCCACCGAGATAGTCCTCGCTGTCCACTTCACCCCAAGCCCCCCGGGTGGCCCATTGATATGCATGGCCGTAGCCGGTCGACCCGCGCGGGTTGGTATAGAGCACGAAGAACCCTGCGGCCGAGAGAACGTGGAACGTCTGGAAAAAGGTGTTGCCGTAGGCGCCGTACGGCCCGCCATGGATCTTGAGGATCATCGGGTACGTCTGGCCGGGCACGTAGCCGACCGGCTTCATCACCCAACCCTCGATCTCAGTGCCGTCGGCGACGTGCCAGGTGATTTGCTCCGCGGGCATCCGGACGGTTTCGGCGAGCCACACGTCATTGAACGACGTGAGTCGCGCCTCGCCCGAGCCGTCAGCGCGGGCCACGAAGACCTCGGCCGGCGTCACCGGGTCGGTCGCCGTGTAGGCCATGAACTGCCCGTCGCGGCTCATCGAGAGCGATCCGATGCGCCGGTCGCCCGTTGTCACCTGCCGCACGGCCCCAGCGTTCACCGACACCTCGAACACGTGTGCGCTGCCGCGCTGGCCTGCAGTGAACCGGAGAGCGCGCCCGTCCGGCGTCCACGTCGCGCCGCCGCCGCCGAAACCGCCCCCGGGGCTGTTGTCCCAATCGGCTGTCAGGATCTGCGGTGCGGTGCGGAAGCTCCCATCGCGACCCAGAGTCGCCACGTAGAGCTCGGGTTGTGAATCGCGCACGATCGTCCGCACAAACGCGAGCTGCGATCCGTCTGGCGAGACGGCGGCCCCGACTTCGGACCCGGGGTTGTCCGTGATGGCCCGTGGCTCACCGCCATCGAGGCTCACGGTGTAGAGCTGTGCGGTGTTGTCGTCGTTGTACTCGTCGTTTTGCTCAGGGTCGCCGCCAAAGAAGATCTGACGACCATCGGCCGACCACTCGATGCCGCGCACGTCGAACGGGAGCTCGGTGAGTTGTCGTGCCTCTCCTCCCGTGGCCGCCACGACGAAGAGCTGCGTCTTGTTCCGGATCGATGGATCGGGGAGCAGCGTGAGCGTTCCGTCGCGCTTGTATCGCATGGCGGTGATCACGCGACCGTCAAAGCGCTTGGCGTCGAGCGTGTTACTGATCGCGTCCGGCGCGACCCACCCCTCACGCCGGTTGCGCGGACTCTCGTCAGACTCCTCCTCGTCCCTCGGCGACTTCGTAAACGCGATCCACTCGCCGTCGGGCGACCAGGTTGGCGTCCCGTCCACACCCGGGATGTGATAGGCCTCGCCGCCGGGCGCGGTCACGCGCGCGAACCACACATTGTTGCGGTCGTCGCCGCGTCTGGATGAGAAGGCAAGCGTCGATCCGTCGGGAGACCAACGTGGCGACGATGATTCTTCGGTCGGGTCGGTGAAGCGGAATGGCTCACCGTCCGGCTGCCCGTCGCGGAGTCGTTGGAGCCAGATCTCGGTGTGCCGCTTGTTCTTGTCCTCCAGCACGGTCGTGACCGTGAAGGCGACCAGGTCGCCGCCGGGTGCCATGGCCACGTTGCCGACGAACACCATCTGGTAATAGTCCTGCGGGAGGACACCGCGACTCTGGGCGCGCGCCACAGAAGCGGCAAGCGCCAACGCGAGCGCGGCGATCAGCAGCGATCGACGCATGGTCGGATCTCCGTGCAGCAAGGGGAACGAAGAAAGGTACACCAACTCGGAATGACCGTCAGCACCGGATCACCGCCACGAGAAGATCCGTCGGTGCCCTTCGAGAATGCGCTCGGCTTCTGCCGGGTCCGGCTCGAGGGTCCAAACGTCTTCTTCCCAGGTGCCGCCCAGGAGGATGCCGTCGCCCCGAGGCATCATGTACAGCCCCTGCCCACCCACGATGTAGTCGACCTCACTCTGCGGAAGGAGAAAAGTGAGCTGCCCCTTCACGGGGAACAGGTCGAGATCGCCGAAGAGGGCACGCGCGCCGAGACCGGTACAGTTGACGATCACGGGCTCGGGAAGGGCAGCGAGCTCGCGGGGGTCGTGAAAGTCGCGTACCACGATCCGGCCGCCCGCGAGGAGCACGTCGCGCATGATCGCCGGCAGGTAGATGGGTGGCTCGATGAGCATCGAGCTGAATCGCAGGACATGCGTCGCGGCAAAGGGGTGCTCGTCCGGCGTGAGTGACCGCACGTGGGGATAGAGATGGCGAAGGTTGTCGAAGAATGACGGCAGCATCATTGGCTGATTGTCGAGGAAGTAATTGTCGACCCAGCGCACTCCGTAGTTCGGCGTCGTCAGGTCCTGGAAGGCTCGGTATGCCAGCTCCGCGGCACGCCGGAACTGTCTGAGGAATGCCGCGTCGGCAACGTCCTCTTGGTAGACGGAGAAAGGCGACCACTGACCCCCGGCAATGTTGGACGTCGTATCGGGTGGGAGGTCTCGGGCGTAGATGGTGACGCGTCGCCCTTGGCGCTGGAGGAGGCGCGCCGTCGCGAGCCCCACGGCTCCACATCCAATCACGGCGCAATCGGTGGCCTCGGTGACGAGTGCTTCGTCGACGGCGAGCTGCGCCGTGCCCCACGACAACGTGATGCCGCCACCGCCGTGCCCGTAGTTGTGAATCAACGTCTTGTCGTCGAGTCGCTCGCCCCGGACGACGAACCCCGCGCGACGATACGGCCTGAGACCTGCGACGAGACGGATGATGCGGTCGCGCGAAACGCGGACAGGGGTAAACGCCCTGGGCGCCGGTCGATTCGTTGGAGTGGTGCGGCTGCTCGTGGCGCACGCGCCGAATGCACTGCTCAGGGCGGCAGCACCGGCGGCCTGCAGGAACGAGCGCCTGCGGAGCATGGGCGGGACGCGCGGGTGGCCTTCAGACCGCGTCACGCTCCGTCACTCCGGCTCCCGCTGGACCGCCCTCCCAACCACCACCGTGATGTTGTCACTCCCCCCGCCGTCGAGCGCATCTTGGAGGAGATCTTCGCAGACCTGCTTGGCCGAGGTCATCGAGCCGAGGCGCTCGGCGATTCGCTCGTCGGAGACGTGCTTGGTGAGCCCATCAGTGCAGAGCATCCCCACCTGGCCCCACCGACTATCGAGCTGCGTGACGACGGGCGCGCTCTGGGCGCCGCCGATCGAGCTCGAAAGCACGTGCGCCCATCGCGTGCTGTGAGCGGTGGTCTGAGTGAGCACGCCTTGATCCACGAGCTCCTGCGCCATGGTCTGGTCGCGTGAGATCTGACTGAGCTTCCCGTTGTAGTAGACGTAGCAGCGACTATCGCCGACCTGGAGGAGGTACCCCCGCGGCCAGACGCCGAGCCACACGGTGAGCGTGGTCGCCATGCCCTTTCGGTCGGGCTCCGCTTGGCCCAGCTGCACCACGCTCTCGTGCGATTCCATCGCGGCGTCCATGAGCGCCGACGTGAACGCCTCCTTGTCGTTGGGGTCGGCCGTGTAATAGCACTGCGTGCTCTGCGAGACGTAATCGGCGATCGTGGCGACTGCGCGTCGGCTCGCCTCCTCGCCTTTGGGCCCACTCCCGACCCCGTCGGCGACCATTGCAAGAAATGCCACCCGCTCGGGCTGCGCCGACAGCGCTCCGAGATCGTCGAGGCTCGTCAAGTGGACGAGGATCTGTTTGCGGAGGGAGGAGATGAGAAAATGATCCTGGTTGGCTTTCCGGACCTTGCCGGTGTGGGTGAGCCCGTAGACGTCGATCTCGGTATCGCGGGGTTTGCGGGTCGGTAACGCGACGGCGGCGAGCGTCTCGAGCGTGTCCATGCGGTCTCCTCCTTGCACGGCAACTAACCCGTTCGGGGGATCGGCGCCAGTGGCTCGAGTTCCCGTCGATCGGTGATCGCATGTGTCGCGCTGAGGCCACACCGCAGTGAGGCTTGCTCGTCGAGCGGCACTGCTTGCCTCTGATCGGTGTACGATCGATTATTCACACGATGGACTGACGGCCGTGGCCGGCTTCGGCGCCTTGCAAGCGCTCTCGCGCCGTCGGCCGGAGCACTTGGTTGCCGCCGTCGGCGACGGTGCCTACGGCCCGCTGCGCAAGGCGGGACCGGAGCTCGCGCTTCCGTCCGGCTTCGAGTATCACCGGTTCAGCATTACCGGGACACGGATGTCGGACGGTCTTCCGACACCGGGCATGCACGACGGGATGGCTGCGTTTCCGCTGCCCAACGGGAACATCCGCCTGATCAGAAACCACGAGATCTGGCTGGGGAGCCCCAATGCGCCGCTCGCGCAACCGGCGTACGATCCGCGGGCGGGGGGCGGCACGACCTCGGTCGAGCTCGATGCCGAATCGCTCGCAATCGTCAACGAGTACGTGAGCCTGAGCGGCACCGTCCTCAATTGTGCCGGCGGGCCGACGCCGTGGGGATCGTGGCTCTCCTGCGAAGAGACCGCCGCTGGACCGGGCCAAGGCGCCGACCGAAAGCACGGGTACGTGTTCGAGGTGCCGGTGTCCGCCGTGGGGCCCGTCGATCCCGTGCCCCTGCGGGCCATGGGTCGGTTCGTGCATGAGGCCGTCGCCGTCGACCCCAATACCGGGATCGTCTACCAGACCGAAGACACCCCCCGCGCAGGCTTCTATCGCTTCCTTCCCGAGCGCCCGCATACCTCGGATCGTCCCGCCGACCTGGCGGCCGGTGGCCGGCTCGAGATGCTCGCGATTCGCGATCGCCCGCAAGCCAGGTTGGGCACCGGACAAACGCCGGGCGTGGCGCTGCAGGTGCAGTGGGTCGAGATCGCCGATCCCGACCCGACAAACGCAACGAGCGATTGGAGCGCCGTCTTCAAGCAGGGGTGGAGAGAGGGCGGCGCGCAGTTCACGCGCGTCGAGGGCTGCTGGTTCGGGGAAGGCGCAGTGTGGTTCACCTGCACGTCCGGCGGCGACGCCGAGCAGGGGCAGGTGTGGCGATATGTGCCGGCATCGGATGGGGGCGAGCTCACGCTCGTGTTTGAGTCGCCGAGCGGAAGGGTGCTCAATCACCCAGACAACGTGTGTGTCAGCCCGCGTGGTGGCATCGTGCTGTGCGAGGACAGCGACCGCCGACCGTTCGTCCGCGGACTGACGCCCGATGGCAAGCTGTTCGACTTTGCGGAGAACCTGGAGAGCGACAGCGAGTTCGCCGGTGCCACATTCAGCCCCGACGGCCGGACCTTGTTCGTCAACATCCAAAACGAGCCCGGGGCGACCTTCGCGATCCGCGGCCCGTGGGAGCAGGGAGCGCTGTGACACAGCGCCCCCTGCACTTGGGGCAGCACCCTACGCCGTGAGCTCGTCCAGTTCCTGAATCGCTCGCTCGAGGACCTCACGCAGCTTGCCGCGCTTCTCCTCATCCTCGCGCAACCGCCACGCTGCTCGATAGGCCTGCGGCACGAGGCGGCCGACGAGACGCGTGACCTCCGGCATCGGATCGGCGAAGATCGACTCGATCGTCTCTTCGACACGGTCGAAGATGTCGTCGACCGTCGTTTTGTGCTCCTCGAGGAAGGCACGGCCCTCGTCGGTGATCTCGTAGACCTTCTTGCCGTCCGCTTCCGTCGCCGCGACGAGTCCCTCGTCTTCCAGCCACTGCAAGGTCGGGTACACCGTGCCGGGAGACGGCTTGTAGCAGCCCTGGGTCTGCTCCTCGAGCGCCTTCATGACTTCGTAGCCGTGCATGGGCTTCTCAGCCAGGACCTTGAGGATGACGTACTTCATGTCGCCCGACCCGAACCACACGCGGCGGCCGCGGCGGCGGCGGCTCTCGCTGCCCGACCCCCAGATCCAGTCGCCGGGGTCGAACCCGAAACAAAAGGCCCGCGCTCTCATGTGACACCTCCGATATATCGTGTCATTATATCGTAAGTAACATCGCGTGATATATCGCGCAAGCGCTGATCCGCCCGCGTAAGTTCCGAGACCGTGGTCGAATCCTTGTGGCAACGCGCTCGACGCCGGCTCCGCAGCGCCCGAGAGATCTACGAGGGCGTCTTCATCGCTCCCTACCGCTCGGAGATCCACAGGGAGTATCTCCGACGGCGCGATCTCTTCCTGGTCCTGGGCTTCTCGGACCTGCTCGGCGTGCCGAATCCACTGGCCTTCTATACCCTCGAGCTGTATCCCGAGCTGATCGAGCAATTCCACGAGTGGCACGTCAGGATGGGCATGCCCGAAGCGCCGGAAGGCGGGTTTCGGTGCTGTTGAGCGACGCGCGGACCGTCTTTTTCGGAGGCAAGGGCGGCGTCGGGAAAACCACGCTCGCCGCGGCAGCGGCACTGTCGTCGTCGGACGCGGGGGCACGGACCCTCCTCGTCTCGACCGATCCGGCCCACTCCACCTCAGACATCCTCGAGTGTCAGCTCGGTCCGGAGCCGCAGCGTGTGGAAGGCGACCTGTGGGCGATGGAGATCGACCCTGCTCGAGAGGCCGACCGCTACGTCGCGGACGTGAAGGCACGGATCGCCGACACGACCCCACCCCGCCTGTGGGCCGAGGTCGAGCGCCAGATCGATGTGGCCCGGGTATCGCCCGGGGCGGAAGAGGCGGCGCTCTTCGACCGGTTCACGAGGATCCTCGACGACGAGGCCACCGACCACGATCGGA
Source organism: Gemmatimonadota bacterium (assembly GCA_039591795.1). Classification (GTDB taxonomy): domain Bacteria; phylum Gemmatimonadota; class Gemmatimonadetes; order Gemmatimonadales; family GWC2-71-9; genus JBDHCY01. Next base: position 18,767 of record JBDHCY010000059.1, read on the forward strand.
TCGTGTTCGACACCGCCCCGACCGGTCAGACACTTCGCCTCCTCTCTCTCCCCGAGCTCATGCATGCCTGGATCGGCGGACTGATCGGGCGGCGCAAGCAGGTGAACATCGCTGCACGGATGTGGCGCACTGTGGCTGGCGAGGCCGCCGGGTCTCGTGGCCGCGACGACGACCCGGTCCTCCGGACGCTCGAAGAGCGGCGGTCTCGCTTCGTACGCGCACGCAGCCTCCTCACCGACGCCGTTCGCACGGTATTCCACTTCGTGCTCGTCCCCGAACGGCTGCCGATCCTCGAGACGGAGCGTGCGGTGGAAGCGCTCGTGAAATACAGCATCCCGGTTGGCACCGTGTTCGTGAACCGGGTGCTGCCAACGGGCGCCGGGGACGGGTTTCTCGCACAGCGGCGCGAACGCGAGCGGGTGTATCTCGATCGCATCGCGGAGGCGTTCCCACAGCTTCCGCTGACCCGGGTGCCGCTCTGGGAGACCGATGTCGTGGGCACGGCCGCGCTGCGTCGCCTCGCGGCGACCGTCACTCCCCTCAACTGACGAGCACATTTTTGCGCACCGCCCGGCGGCCGGTACATTAGGGCCGGTCATCCGTCGGAGGTTCCTTAGTGAGCTCGATTGCCCTCCTCCTCGTCGGCCTTTCCGCATTCCTCACGGGGTACCTCGTCTACTCACGCTACATCGCGCGGCAGATCTACAGACTAGACCCCGACTACGTCACGCCGGCGCACCAGTTCGAAGACGGGGTCGATTTCGTGCCGACCAACCGACACGTCCTCTTCGGCCATCACTTCACCTCGGTGGCAGGTGCAGCTCCCATCGTGGGCCCGGCGATCGCCGTCATCTGGGGCTGGTTACCGGCGTTCTTGTGGGTCGTGTTCGGAACGATCTTCGCCGGCGCCGTCCACGACTTCGGCACGCTCTGGATCGCCACACGACACAAGGGACGGTCGATCGGAACGCTCGCCGAGTCGATCGTGGGGGGACGGGCGCGGGTCCTGTTCCTGCTCATCATCTTTTTCCTTCTCCTTCTCGTCAACGCCGTGTTCGCGGTCGTCATCGCGAACCTGTTCATTGCCAACCCGGGCGCCGTCCTTCCGGTGTGGGGGAGCCTCCTCGTGGCGTTGGCCGTGGGGCTCCTGATCTATCGCACTCGAGCAGGGCTCCTCTGGCCGTCACTCGGCGCACTGCTGGTCCTCTACGTGCTGATCTGGATCGGGCAGTACGCACCGTTCCAGCTACCCGACCTCGTGGGGCTCGCCCCCACGGCTGCACAGCTCGCCGCCGCCGGCGGCGACGCCGCTCAGGCCCAGGCGAGCGCGGCCACCGACGGCATTCGCGCGACGTGGGTGATCCTTCTCTTTGTGTACGCGTTCGTCGCCAGCGTGCTCCCCGTGTGGTTACTTCTCCAGCCGCGCGACTACGTCAACAGTCATCAGCTCTTCGTGGCGCTCGGCATCATCTTCCTCGCCGTCATTCTGACGAACCCTCCGGTCGTCGCCCCCGCTGTGAACACGAGGCTCCCGGCGGACGCGCCGGCTTGGTTCCCTCTCCTCTTCATCACGATCGCATGCGGCGCGATCAGCGGATTCCACGGACTCGTGGCATCGGGTACCTCCTGCAAACAGCTGGACCGGGAGACGGATGCGCGCTACGTGGGCTACGGCGGTGCAATCGGCGAGGGCACGCTGGCCATCACAGCCATTCTCGCGACCACGGCGGGGTTTGCAGTCTACGCCGGGATCGATGGCTGGCACGAGCATTACGGGACCTGGGCTCGCGCGTCAGCCGGTGCGACCACCGCGTTCGTGAACGGCATCGGCGTGCTCGCCGAGGGCATTGGCATTCCACACGCCGTGGCCACCATCTTCGCGGCCGTCGTCGTGATCAGCTTTGCCGCCACGACGATGGACACGGGAGTTCGGCTCCAGCGCTACATCATCGGTGAGTTGGGCGCGCAATACCGCGTGTCGTTCGTGCAGAACCGCTGGGTCGCGACGTTCATCGCGGTGGCGAGCTGCGCCGTGCTGGCTCTGGGGATCGACCGCGGGGCCGGCGGGATGCGTCTCTGGCCGCTCTTCGGCACCACCAATCAACTCACGGGTGGGCTGAGCCTCCTCATCGTCACACTGTTCTTGTTGAGTCTCAAGCGCCGGATCTGGGTGACGGCCGTGCCAATGGCGTTCCTGCTCGTGATGACGACCTGGGCGATGGTCGTGAATCTGATCCGCTACAAGACCGAGAGCCAGATGACCCTTCTCGCGGTGGGCGGCGCGATCTTCGTGCTCGAGCTCTGGCTCGTGTTCGATGCGCCGGGCACTCGCTCAACGGCGTGCCGCCGCCGTTCCCGAACCGGTCGAGCAGGCCTGACGGGCGCTCCGGCCCACCTTGCGGGATCGCCCCGGCAGCTTACGTTGCTCCTGATCGCCACCCGGAGACATTTATGAGACCCCGCACCATCATCGGCCTTGCCGTCGTGGGCCTGCTTGCCACGTCCTGGTCCGCTCGAGCGCAAGCCCAGGAGCCCCAGCTCGGCGAACTCGCGTCGGTCACGACGTGGCAGGTCGAGCCAGCTCACCTCGGGACGTTCCTCAGCGTGGCCGCCAAGGTTGCCCAAGCCGCGCGCGAGGCGAAGCTC
>JBDHCY010000060.1:0-16068 GCA_039591795.1 Gemmatimonadota bacterium
GGCTTTGGCGCAAGCGCTCGAGAGTGGGGCCCCGGTCGTGACGACCGGGCTCATTCTCCAGGAGCTGCTCCAAGGGTTCCGCGGTCCGAGGTCCCGTGAACGGATCGTCGAACACTTTGCCGCGCTGCCGCTCGTGGTTCCTGATCGGCGCGATCACATCGACGCTGCCGAACTGCGCACTGCCTGCCGCCGCCGCGGAGTCCAAGTCGGTACCATCGACGCACTGCTGGCGCAGCTCTGTCTGCGCTACTCACTCACGATGCTCACGATTGATCGGGACTTCGGCGCGATCACCCGCGTTCGTCCCTTCACGCTCTGGGCCCCTTGAGCCCGTTGGTCCATCACTGATGGCACGCCGCCGCCGTGGGGCCGCGCGCACGCCCCGGTTCGACTCAGGCGATCCGTTGCTCGATGCCCAGGTGGTCGCTGAGCTCGACCTGCACCGCATGACGTCGACGGAGGCGACCGCAGCGGCGCGTGCATTTCTCGAAGGCCGGCACCGCGGGGGACAGTCGGGCGTGGTCCGCATCATCACCGGGCGGGGCAGGGGTTCGGCCGGACCGCCGGTGCTTCGGGGTGCGGTCAAACGCCTGCTCGTCGGTCCACTTCGTACCATCGTCGCCGACTACGCGCTCGACGACAGCGGTGGGGCGTTTCTCGTGCGCGTGCGGTGACGGAAGGGGGAGCTGTCTCGTCCGCGCCGTTGAGCATGACCAGGGTCGAAAGACTCCCAGCGACGATCGCCCGTCTGTACGGTCGGTCGTCGGGCACGCCCGCGTAGCCGAAAGGGTCTCCGGCTCAGCTCCTACGGCACCGGCGCTAGCCCCGCCAAGTCCAACACGAACGCGTAGACGAACGCCGTCTCGCGATAGCGCTGGTACCGTCCCGACGCCCCACCGTGTCCGGCCTCCATGTTCGTCCTGAGCAGCAGACGGTGGTCGTCGGTCTTCATCGTCCGGAGGCGCGCCACCCACTTGGCCGGCTCGAAGTACTGCACCTGTGAATCGTGGAGCCCGGTCGTCACCAACATGTGAGGATACGCCTGTGCCTCGACGTTGTCGTACGGTGAATACGACAACATGTATTCGTAGTAGTGCTTCTCGTTGGGGTCACCCCACTCGTCGTATTCGCTCGTCGTGAGCGGGATGCTCGCGTCGAGCATCGTCGTCACTACATCCACCCACGGAACCCGGGCAACGATGCCGTTGAACAGGTCGGGACGCATGTTGGCGACGGCCCCCATGAGCAATCCGCCCGCGCTCCCACCCTGCGCGTAGAGCAGCTCGGGTCCCGTGTACCCCTGGCGAATCAGGTGATCGGCGACGGCGATGAAGTCGGTGAACGTGTTCCGCTTGTGGAACAGCTTTCCCTGCTCGTACCACCAGCGGCCCAGCTCCTGTCCCCCGCGCACGTGCGCGATGGCGTAGATCACGCCACGGTCGAGCAGCGAGAGCCGCGCCGAGCTGAATGTCGCGTCCATGCTCGCGCCGTACGAGCCGTAGGCGTACAACAGCAACGGCCGTGGCCCGCTCCCTCGAGTGTCGCGTCGATAGACCAGTGAGATCGGCACGTCCACGCCGTCGTGCGTTCGCGCGTAAAGCCGCTCGCTGGCGTAGTTGGCGGGATCGAACCCGCCCAGCACCTCGTCCCGCTTGAGCAGTGTACGCTCACGCGTGACCATGTCGTAGTCGTAGACCGACTGCGGCGTCGTGAGCGACGTGTATGCGAAACGCAGCAGCTTCGTGTCGAATTGGAGGTTGGACATCGTGTAGGCGAGATACGCTGGCTCGTCGAACGCGATATAGTGCTCACCCGTGCCCGACCACGGCCGCACCCGGAGCCCAATCAACCCATTCTTCCGCTCTTCGACGACGAGGTGGTTCTCGAACAGCTCGACGTCCTCGAGTAGGACGTCGCCTCGATGCGGGATGACCTCTTCCCAGTGGTCGCGGCCAGGCGTCGCGATCGGTGCGCGCACGAGCCGGAAGTTCTCCGCCTGATCGTTGGTCAGGATGTAGAAGTGGTCTCCATAGTGGTCCACCGAGTATTCGTGCTCACGCTCACGCGGCAGGATCACCGTGAAGGCGTCGCCCGGACGGTCGGCGCTCACGTAGCGGTATTCCGTGCTCAGTGTCTGAAACGACGCGATCATCACGAACCGGTTGGATTTCGTGCGGAACACAGCCGTGCTGAACGTCTCGTCCTCTTCTTCGTAGACCAAGACATCGGTCGACGGATCGCTCCCGAGCGTGTGGCGGTAGATGCGATGCCGGCGCAAGGTCTCAGGATCCTGCCTCGTGTAGAACACCGTGCGGTTGTCGGTGGCCCACGTGAGATTGCTGGTCGTCGCCGTGATCACGTCGGGCAGGATCTCGCCCGTCCGGAGATCCTTGAACTGCAGCGTGTACTTGCGCCGCCCCACGGAGTCGGCGGCATAGGCGAGCAGATTCGCATCGGTGCTCACCCGCACGCCGGCGACCTGATAGAAGCCGTGGCCCTCGGCCAAGACATTGACGTCGATCAGGATCTCCTCAGGGGCCGTGAGCGACTCGCGCTTGCGGCAGTAGATGGGGTATTCCTTCCCTTCTTCGTAGCGCGTGTAGTACCAGTAGCCGTCCAGGAAATACGGCACCGACGCGTCGTCCTGCTTGATCCTCCCCTTGATCTCCTCAAACAGCCGTTCTTGGAGCGCCTCGGTGTGCGCCATGACGCGCTTGGTCCACGCGTTCTCGGCCTCGAGGTAGGCAATGACCTCCGGGTTGTCGCGCTCGCGGAGCCAGTAGTACTGGTCCACGCGCACGTCGCCGTGGGCTTCGAGTGTGTAGGGCCGGGGCTCCGCCACCGGGGGCGCCCCGCCAGATGACTGTGCCGACACTTGGGGAGCCGCGAGCGCGGCGCCGATCGGGATGGCGAGTTTCGCCAAAGGCATGCGCATATCCGAGGGTCCAGAGAGGGGACTATCGGGAACGCTCACAGATTGGCGCCAGGAGGTCAACCGCGGGGAACCGGGATGACGTCGAGGTCACTGCGAAGGCGTTACTTTTGGGCCCGCACAGTCCTCCGAGGGCGAACAAGGGAATGGGGGCATGACCGAGTGGGGAGGGAGCTGACTAATGAAAGGTGAACCGCGTGAGGCGGCGGACACGACCGGGAGACCCGACCGGAGCTCGGGGCCACGAGCCCGCACCGCCATGCGGCGAAAGGACCGCGCGGTGGACGACGAGGCATGGATCCGCGCGTTTCTCCATCGTGCCCCATTCGGCTATCTCGCCACCGTCGCGAGCGGACAGCCGTTCATCAACGCAAACCTCTTCGTGTACGACGAATCTGCACACGCCATCTATTTACATACCGCACGACAGGGGCGAACTCGGCACAACCTCGAGCAGCCGGGCCGCGTGTGCTTTACGGCCGCGGCGATGGGCCGGCTGCTGCCGGCAGACACGGCACTCGAGTTCTCGGTTGAATACGCCGGTGTGGTGGCCTTCGGGACCGGTGCAGTGGTCGAAGACGCCGACGAAGCGCGGAGGGCACTGCAGACTCTGCTCGACAAATACGCCCCTCACCTCCACCCGGGGCGGGACTACCGTGCCACGACCGACGAAGAGCTCGCCCGTACGAGTGTCTATCGCGTGAGCATCGAGGAATGGACCGGGAAACGGAAGGTCGTCGAAGACGGCTTTCCTGGCGCATTTCGGTTCGAGCCGCCGCTCGACTGGTGGGCGGACCGCGAAACGTCGTCGGAAGCGGACGGGGCCGCGCCGGGCGGCGCCCCCGAGGCCGGTTGACGGCGGGGCAGTCGGGTGAGATCATGCGCAGGGTCAGGCGATCCGTAGGCGGACCATGGGGCGGCACGACGTTGAGGGCAGCACCAATGATCACGAGCGCCGACGGTTTGCCCGGGCGTTGCTCGATGATTTGGAAGCGCTGGATCGGATGTGCGCCGATGGGCTCATCGAGTCGGGCGTCCGCCGCGTCGGCGCCGAGCAGGAGATGTTCTTCGTCGATCGGACGCAGGGCCCCGCGCTCGTCGGCCAAAAAGTGCTGGAGCGGCTCGGCGACCCGCTGTTCACGACCGAGCTGGGGCTCTTCAATCTCGAGCTCAACCTCCCACCCTGCACGTTTGGTGACACGTGCCTGAGTGACACCGAGGCCAAGCTCGACGCCGCGTTGGAGCGAATACGGGAAACTGCCGCCGAGGTCGACGCGGACGTCCTGCTCGTGGGCATCCTCCCAACGCTCGCGCAAACCGACCTCGGCCTAGACGCGATGGCGCCCCTCCCGCGCTATCGAGAGCTCAATGATCTGCTCACGACGCTCGCAGGCGGCTCGTTTCGGACGCTGATCAAGGGACTCGACGAGCTCCAGGTCTCGCACGACAACGTGCTTCTCGAAGCGTGTGCCACGAGCTTTCAGGCGCATTTCCAAGTGGGGCCCGAAGAATTCCCACGCCTCTACAACCTCGCTCAAGTGGTGAGCGCACCCGTGCTCGCCGGCGCTGGCAACGCACCGATTCTGCTGGGACACCGGCTGTGGCACGAGACGCGGATCGCCCTGTTCGAGCAGTCGCTCGACACGCGGTCCGAGGCCCACAAAGCGCGTGGGATCCGGCAGCGCGTCTCGTTCGGCGACCGGTGGGTGCGCGAGTCGGTCCTCGAGATCTTCCGCGAAGACGTCGCCCACTTCCGCATCCTCTTGACGGCCGACGTCCACGAGTCGTCGCTCGAGGTGCTGGCTCGCGGTGAGATTCCCCAGCTCCACGCCCTCTGCCTCCACAACGGCACCGTCTACCGGTGGACACGCCCCTGCTACGGCCTGGTGGATGGCCGGCCGCACCTTCGCATCGAGCTCCGCTCGCTGCCCGCCGGCCCCACCGTGCTCGATCAAGTCGCCAACGCCGCCTTCTACTTCGGCCTCATGGTGTCCCTTGCCGACGATCCGGGCGACGTCACGACGGTCATGTCGTTCGACGACGCCAAGGAGAACTTCCTCGCCGGCGCGCGCTATGGCCTCAAGGCCCAGTTTCGGTGGTTCGACGGGGAGACGATCTCGGCGCGGTCGTTGATTCTGGAGCGGCTGCTCCCGCTGGCCCACGCGGGGCTGGAATCGGCCGGGATTCCCGCCGCCGACCGCGACCGCTATCTATCGGTCGTCGAAGCGCGCGTGCGGTCCGGCCAGACCGGCGCACAATGGGCGCTCGACTCGCTGTCCGCCCTCGAAGGGCTCAAAAGCCGCGATGCGCAGTGCCGGGCGCTCACACAGGCGATGCTCACTCGCCAGCGAGCCGGGCGGCCCGTCCACGAGTGGACCCTCGCCACGGAGGCCGAATTGACGGACTGGCGCGAGCATTGCAGGACGGTTGGGCAGATCATGACCACCGACCTCTTCACGGTCCACCCCGAAGATCTGGTGGACGTGGCGGCCAGCCTCATGGAATGGGAGCACATCCGACACGTGCCGGTCGAAGACAGCGATGGCAAGCTCGTGGGGTTCCTGACCCACCGGATGCTGTTTCGGTACCTCGCCCATCGGCAAGCGGGGGGGGGCGAGCCGGCCGCCGTCCGTGAGATCATGCACCCCGATCCCGTGACGACGACTCCCGAGACGTCGTGCCTCGAGGCTCTCCAGCTGTTGCGCGATCGTCGGGTGAGCGGACTGCCGGTGGTCCGGGGCGATCGGCTCGTGGGGATCATCACCGAGCGAGATTTCCTCTCCATCACGGTTCGGCTCCTCGAGCCCGACTCGTCCGGGGCGACCACGGCGTGAGCGCAGAGAAACCTCCCGCCACGAGTCGGATGCTCGGTGTGCACGACGCGGGGCGCTCCGGCCCGACGCTCGTCGTGCTGAGCGCCGTCCACGGCAACGAGCCTGCCGGCGTCGAAGCGATCGAGCGCGTGCTCGCCCGCCTCGAAGAACGGCAATCGAGCTTCGCTGGACGCCTGGTCGGTCTCGTCGGCAATCCGTCAGCGCTTGCGTGCGGTCGCCGCTTCCAGCGCCAGGACTTGAACCGGCTCTGGTCGGCAGACTCGCTCGCAGAGCTCGCCGCGCGCGATCCCGCGCTCGACGGGCCTGAAGAGCATGAATGCCGCGAGCTGTTCGCAACACTCGACGCGGAGAGCAGCGACCCGCGGCGCGAGCTGATTCTCCTCGATCTCCATTCCACCTCGGCGCACGGATCACCGTTCACGTGTATCAGTGACGCGCTGCGGAGCCGTGAGCTCGCACTGGCCCTGCCCGTCCCCCTCATCCTCGGGATCGAGGAAGCCGTCAAGGGCTCGCTGCTCGACTACATGGAAGAGCAGGGAAGGCCAGCAATCGCGTTCGAGGGCGGGCAACACACCGACCCCGCGACCGTCGACAATCACGAAGCCGCCATTTGGCTCACCCTGGTCGCGGCCGGCCACGTCGAAGAGCGCGACGTGCCGGAGCTTCAGGCCTATCGAGACCGATTGAGCGACGCGGCGGCAGGCAGCCCAGCCCTGGCTGAGGTGACCTACCGTCATCCCGTCCGCGAGGGAGACGGCTTCGCCATGCTGCCCGGTTTTCGGAACTTCGAGAAGATTCGCCGTGGGCAGTTGCTCGCCAATGATCGCGGCGGGCCGGTCGGCGCGCCGGCGGGCGGACTGGTGCTGATGCCGCTCTACCAAGGCCAGGGAGAGGACGGGTTCTTCATCGTGCGCCGCGTGGCGCGGGCGTGGCTCGCGGTGTCGAGGCTCTTCCGGCACGCTCGCGCCGGCTGGCTCCTCGAGCGTTTGCCCGGCGTACGACGGATTCCCCAGCGTCCCGATCTCCTCGTCGTGAACCCCGTCGTTGCACGCGCCTTCCCCGTGCAGCTCTTCCACCTCGCCGGCTATCGCCGCCTACCCGACGCCGACGATCGATTGATGTTCAGCCGGCGCGCCAGCGCGAGCCGCCGCCGCGACTGAGGAATCAGGTAACCGCGCGCCCCAGGAGCCCATCGTGGTGCCCGAGCGTCGCGGTAACCCGAGCTCGAAGCTGATCGAGCTCGTCTTCGCTCACTTGAAGAGCACGGCCGAACACCCCAAGGCGCCACTGATCTATCTGGCAGGAGGCCCGGGAGGCTCATCCACGGGTTTCGCGAACGACCCCCAGGCGCTCGACAATTGGCTCAACGTGTTGCATCGAGGGATTCGACGCACGAGCGAGACACCCCGCCGCGGCGCCAACGTCGAGGACAATCCCGAGTCGTGGAACGTCTACGATAGTCTGGGCGAGGCGTACAAGGATGCGGGGAACTCAGCCCGCGCGATCGAGCTGTACGAGCGGTCGCTCGAGCTCAACCCGAACAACACGAACGCGGTACGCATGCTGAAGCAACTCGGTGCGCGCTGACTGATCACTCGCCCATTCCCTCACCCCTTCTCCGCGCCTCGTTCTTGCTGAGGGCACCTGCTGCGAGTACGGCCGCTGCCAACACGAAGAGCAGGAAGACGAGCTGCCAGCCGTCGGCGTCACGAAGTCCGGGGAACAAGCTGCGCTCGAAAAAGGTGAGAAACCCATTGGTTGCCCCGTGGAACAGGGTGAGGATCAGCACGCTCCCGCCGGTCCGCAGATACATCCACGTCGCCACGTAGCTCATCGGCACCGTGATCAGGAGCTGGCCGATGATGTTGCCCACCGCGAAATCGCCGAAGATGTGACCTGGTAGGTGCCAGAACGTCCACACGAGGCCGATGGTGAGGCTCGCCTGGTTAGCCGACTGTGTCCGGAGCATCCGGTCCAGGGCGAACCCGCGCCATCCCAGCTCCTCGCCCATCCCGCCGCCGAGAATGATCCGAACGGAGAGCCAGAGACCGAGGGCACGAAGAGTGGTGAGGCCTGCGAATTCGGGAGTGGCTGCCGCCGGGTTGGTGGGTGCATACAAGCCGATCGCGAGCAGCATCAGGGCGGCGGGGCCGATCAATGCCAGAGCATACCAGCTGATGCCGACCCGCCATTTGAACAATCGGCCCACCAATCGCCTCAGCTCGCTCGTGCCGCCCACGTACAGAGCGGTGGCGAGCCCACCGAGCGTGGGGCCGAAGTCGACGACACGTGTCAGTGTCCACGCGACGGGCACGGGCACCGGAAGCCGGCCTTCCACGGGACTGAAGTCGAAGGTCGACTCGGCCATCCGCATCAACGCGCCGAAGTGCTCGAGGCCTGCGCTGCGAGCGATGATCTCGAGCAGCAACGCCGCACCCCAGCTGATGGCATAGCTGAGCACGAAGAAGACGAGAACGGCGTGCCGCTCGCGTGCAGAGTTCACTAGTGGGCCTGGTGCGGGGGAGGACAGTGGGCTCTAGCGGTCCGGCTGCGCAGGCTCCGGCTCGCCGCGAAGAGTCGCTACAGCAGACCGTGCGCGGTCCACCAGCGGCTGCACCAATTCGTCGCCTCCTTCCCACGCCGCGACGAATCGCTCGTACATCTCGATCGATCGCTCGGTGTCACCGAGCTGCTGGTAGAGAGCGCCCCGCTCGGCCCACGCGCGGACGTGAATGGCCGGCCAAGGCTGGCCGCCGGATTTCCCATCGAACCGCTCGAGGGCATTGGCAGCTTCACGCAGCTCACCAAGGCGACGCAGTAGATCGGCCCACGCGAGGAGTCGCACGCTTCCGGGAGCACCGTTGAACTCGATGGCGTCCCCGTTGCGATAGTGGGCGTCCAGACGCGTGCGCGCGGTTGCCGTATCGCCGCGCTCGAGTGCCAGGTGCGCGTGCATCGCGCGCCACGAGATCGACCCCGTCGTGTCGATCTGCTCGAGGAAGCGGGAGAGGAGCGTCGTGTCGCGAGCGGAGAGGTAAGCGGCAAGGGTCGTTGACCCCGATTGCGCGAGTCGAGACTGGTGTGCCTTTGATCCGGGTTGGTAATGAGTGTCCAGCGTATCCAACCAGTTCGACGCGCTGGTCCCGATGGCTTCGGCGTCGGCTCCGACGGTGGCTGCCAACTGCAAGCGGAAGAACTGGGCGAGTAGCATCTTTGGATACGCGATGTTGCCCGGGCCCTCGATCGTGTCCGACGGGACGATCGCGATCAGTTGCTCGATCGCTTCATCGGCTTCATTGAGCAGGGCGCCACCATCGAATGCCTCGAACATCACGCCCTGGAACTGTGCAACAGCGACATCACGGTGTCCTGTTGGCTCGCGGACGGCGTCACGCATGAGGCGAGCGGCAGCGGCATAATCGTTCTGCAGCATGGCGATCCGACTCTCCCACGCGCCGGCGACTACCGAGCGGCCTTGGGCGCGCATGATGGCAATCTGACCCCGCGCTTCGTCGTGCCGCTCGAGGTCGATCAACGTCGCCAGTAGCGCCGTTCGGGCACGTTGCGATGTGGGCGCCGCGCCCACCCAAGCATTAAGCGCGTCGAGTCGGTTTGCCCGCGCCTCTTCGCGAAGCCTCACGACCGCGTCGTCGCCGTAGGTGGCAGCCAGCGTCTCGTGCGGGGCGTACACGGCCGAGTCCTGGAGGCAGAGCCATGGGTTGTTGCCGCCACACGAGGCGAGGGCATCGACGATGTGCAGGTAGGCGAGGACGTACGCCGAATCGATGGAGAGCGCGCGCCGGAATGCGTTCAGAGCCGTCCCGATGTTTCCGGCCGTGTCGGGGTGCGGGAAGTCCAACGCTCGGTCGTGGAAATGCGCCTCGCCGAGCTGATACCACGCCTCGATGTCGTTCGAGTCGCGCGCAAGGACCTGCTCGACCAGCTCTCGGGCCCTCCGGAGCCTTCCCGCCTCGTAGGCGGCGTGCGACTGGACGAGCAGCCGATAGCGCAGCGGGAGCTTGTCGCTGTGCGCCATCGCTTTCGCTACGAGCTCGCGCCGGGTGGCTGCGTTGCTCTCGAACGTGGCCCACCCATCGGCGTCGCGTAGCCGGACATAGGCGAGCGCGAACGTCGAATCGAGGGCCACGGCTCGCTCGAGATGCGCCTTGGCCGAATCGATCTCGAAGAGCTGGAGCGCCCGGGTACCGGCGAGATACTCGCGATACGCCTCCAGCGAGCTCGTCGTCTGCGCCAGCAAGTCGGGGCGCTCGCCGGCAGGCGCTCCGCTCACTCTGAGGATGTGCGCGGCGAGGGAATCGAACAGGACGCGAGGATCGGAGCCCGCGTCGGCGCGGACGATCTCCGTCGCCACGCGATTGCCCGTGGCCACGTCGTGCACCTTGGCCTCGATCGCCAGGGAGTCGCCCTCGCGGCGGATGTCCCCGATGACCAGCGTGCCCACTCGGGCGTCCTTGGCCATCGCTTGTGCGACGTCGAAGTCGATGTCGGCCGGCCTCTCGACACCGCGTCGCCGGAGCAGTGAGTTGGTGCGCTCGTCGTCGTAGACGCGCATGTCCTCCCAGTGCGCGACCGCGAGCCCCAGCAGGTTCATCGACGCCTCTTCGAGATAGTCGTTCTCGGTCGCGCCGGTCCTGTTCTCGAATGGGAAGACGATGAGGCTCTGCCGAGGATCGCCGTCGACACTCCAACCGCGGGGCCAGAGGGCGAATGCGGCGACCGCGATCACGACAGCGGCTGCGGCCCCCGTGATCCACCGCCGCTTTGAGGGCCGTACGACAGCCGTCACTCCCGTCGTCACCCGGACCGCGTCGCGGAACTCGGCCGCCGTCTGAAACCGCTTCGCGGGGTCCTTGGCCAGGGCTCGGTCGAGTGCCGCGTTCAACCCCGCGGGCGTGTCAGCCCGGCGTTTTCGCACCGGCGTCGGGTCCTCCGTCAGGTGCGCGGCGAGCACCGCCTGCGGGCTGGGGCCGGCGAAGGGCAACTCACCTGCCAGCATTTCGTATCCCACGAGGGCCAGGGCGTACACGTCGGTCCGCGCGTCGACGTGCGTGTCGCCGGCGGCCTGCTCCGGAGACATGTAGCCCGGCGTCCCCACCGCCATCCCCGCCTCGGTGAGGCGGGAGCCTTCGCGCGCCTGCTCGACGGCGCGCGCGACGCCGAAATCAGTCAGCACCGCGTGGCCCTGCTGGAGCAGGATGTTCTCCGGCTTGATGTCTCGATGGACGACGCCGCGCTCGTGCGCGTAGGCCAGCGCGTCCGCGACCTCTGTCAGGATCCGAATCGCCTCGTCGAGCGGGAGCCGACCCTCATGCTGCAGGTGCTGCCTGAGCGACTCGCCGGCCACGTACGGCATGATGTAGTAGATGAGATCGCCGTGCGCGCCGGCCGCGTGCACCGGGAGCACGTGTGGGTGCTGCAGCTGGGCCGCGACCTCGATCTCCTGTTTGAACCGGGCAGCGCTCACCTCGCTCGCCATCTCCGGTGGCAGCAGCTTGACCACCACCTGGCGATTGAGCGAGCTCTCCGTCGCCAGGAACAGCTGGCTCATACCGCCTCGGGCGAGCTCCCGCTCGATGCGGTAGGTGTCGCCGAGGGCGGATTGCAGGCGCTGGAGGACGTCGGGCATGGCGGGCAAGATAGGGGACGGTCGGAGCCGGGCAAAGACGGTCGAAGAAGGCAAAGACGGTGAAGGTTGGTGGAAGACGGTGAAGGACGATCGAAGACGGGGAGCGGTGGGACTTCGAGGTGAGTCTATCCCAAGGCTGCATTCAAGATGTGATCTGCGACCTTCTTCGAGTCGAAGTGCGTCTCGGCGATGGCCCGGGCGGCGTGGCACTGCCGCTCGTAGTCCGCGTTGATGGTCTCCAGCGCCTGGGCCGCCTCGGCGATGGTCTTGAAGCGGAACATCCCCTCGCCGTTGGGGAGAAACGCGCTTGGCCCGGTGTGCTGCACGACCACGGGTTTGCCGCTGGCGAGATAGCAGAGGGTCCGGTCGCTCACCCAGGCGTTCTGGAACCGCATGCAGGACGGCTTCGCGCAGCTGAATTCGCCTCGAGAGTGCTGGATGTAACTCCGATACGCTTCTGGACTGGCGGCCACGTCGCGCGAGTGGCGCACGTGCCATCCGTTGGTCTCGAGCAGGCGTCGCTCCTCCAGATCGGAGTCGGCGAAGTACACGGCGAGCTCGAGGGGTTGGGTGGTGTGGCTGGGCAAGTCTGCGAACTCGAGAAACGAGATCCGCTTGGTGTTCTCGTACACGACGTCCCATCCGCGCTCAGGCACGGTGATCCAGCTGTCCGACCACCACGTGGTCACGGTCGTGAAGGCGTGGCTCGCCGGGTCGTAGGCAGATGGCCAGAGGTCGAGGCACACGGGCGGAACGAAGTGGATCCAGTCCACGCCGCAGTCAGGGAACGGCGCGTCGGGAGAGCCCACGGTCTCTCCGGTGGTGAGATAGACGTCGTGTGCGGGAACGCTGAGTTGACCGTTGCCCATCCACATCTGGAGCAGGCCGGGGTCGATGTCCACCAGGGCCGTTCGCTTGGGGAGCGCCAGGAGGCTCGGGTCGATCGCGTAGTGGAAGTTGAGAAGGAGATCGGCTCTGCGGAGCGTCGCCTCCGCGTCCGCAGCGGATGGACCGAACCACTGCCGCGGGCCCCCCTCGCCGTTGCCTTTGTACGGGAGGAGACGATCCTCCAGGCCGAACGCCCGAGCCCGCTCGAAGAAGGTGTCCAGTGCACGCTCGCCTGCCTTCGGGTGACGCACCGGGGGGTTGAACAGCTCCATCCAGTAGACGTCACAGCCGGCCTGACGAAGCGCCTGGACGTACTGCAAGTACACCCAGAAATGGCCGCCCCCTTCCGGGAAGTTGGCGACATCGAAGGACGAGACGATGACGGTGGTCACGAACGGCGAACGCCTTCTTCGAGGCTTGCTGATAGTAGTTCCGGGAGCTCGCGAAATCCGATCAGGCGGATTCCCTCATGCCGCAGCAACTCTCGGACCCGAGGATCGCACAGCGTTGCTATCTCCGCCTCCCGCTCGCGCGCATAGGACGATTCAAGTGTGCCGTCAATGTAGCCGGGGTGGCAGATGAGCTCGGTGACGCCCTCCCCGACCTCGTTCTTCAACATGCCGAGCAGACTCTCGACGCTCACCTGCTCGAGGTGGGTCTCGCCTCCCCACTGGCCGTAGAACTTGGTGAGGCGCTGGACGGGCGAGTGCCCACGTACGGGGATGTCAAGCTGCCGGGCTGCTTCGCGCACGTGGCGGAGCACCTGAGCGTCTCCGTGGGCGTCGTGGTGAGAGTCGGCGTGCGTCGGCGGACGGCCCAGCAATTGTTCGAATCGGGCGAGTTGATCCTCCATCGCCCTCCGAGGGTCGGACACGGCCGCGCCGTCGAGCTCTAAGTGAAGCCCGACGCTCAATTCCGGCGCGTCGCCTGCCAGCCTTGCACCTTCCTCGGATGCCGGGCGGTCGACCATGAAGCTCGTGCTCGTGAGGATCCCGTCGCGATGGGCAGCGAGGATGCCGCTGTTCACCCCGGAGCTCATGCCGAGATCGTCGCCGTTGACGATCAGGTATCGCGTCGAGGTCGTCCTCACCGCTTGCCGGCCCCCAGCCGTATTCACTCTGGGAGCCGACCGGCCGGATATCCGGTCGGTGCGGCGCCAGACTCCAGAGTCATGGCTCCGTAATCGTCGAGCACCGGCTCGAGCGCCTCGAACCATTGCTCGATCACGCCCAACTCTGCGAGGGCCCACGTTGCCTTCTCGTGCAGGAGGGCGATGGCCGGCCAGATGATCCGGTTGGCATACCTCGCGCATTCGGAGGTGTCGCAGAGCACGTTCAATTCGGGCGTGAGCGGCAGATGCCACCCCGCACGCGCTAGGGCCGTGCGATAGCGCTCGAGGATCCATGTCCGTTCGGCGCGCCCGAAGCGGTAGAGTAGAGTGGAGAGGTCATAGCAAACCGGGCCTGCGCCCGCGTGATCCCAATCGATGAGCCGGACGCTTGCGTCGGACTCATCGACGATCACGTTGGAGGTCCAGAGGTCGCCGTGGAGCATGGTCTCCGGCCCGCCGGCCTGCTCCATGAGTTCGGTGCGCCCAGCCGTTCCCTCGAGGAGCGTGTCGAGCCGGCGGCGCAGCCGATCCCGGAGCGCGGCCTCTTCCCAGGTGAGCCGAACCGCTGGGGGGTGGAGGGCCGCAAGAAGGTTGGCCGCGTCGGTCACGTTGGTCGTGAAGTAATGCATGCCGAAGTCCTCGCCCTCCCGACGGCACTCACCGACCAGGCGGTGGTCTGCCGATCGGGTGTGGAGTTCGGCGATCAGTTTCACCGCCGCGGACACGCAGTGCCGGTTCGACTGTAACGCCTCGAGCGGGACCCCGCCCACGTCCGCGTACACGTGCCAGACCGACTCGACGTCCGGGGCAGCGACCGCCGCCAGCAACTTGGGGGCTGCCGCCTGGAGCCCGAGTGCTGGGAGCCAGCGATTGGTGACGAGTCGATTGCGCTGGGCCACACTCGGATCGAGCTGTTTGAGTATGACCGACCTTGCCTCACCGTTCACGTCTGTCCACGCGCGAAGAACGGAGTGCTTCTTCGACAGCACGGCGATCTCGATGGGCGTTTCGCTCTCTGCGAGCGGTTCGCCGGCGACAAGCAGCCGCCGCAACTCCGATGCGACTGGCTCGCCCAGTGCCCGAACCCCCCCTCTCATGCCGTCGGCCGCGCTGCCCACGACTACTCCATCACCCTGGCCGAGTGCGCGGCCTTGGCCAGGCGGTGCATGCTCAACTGCACGTCGGCCACCGCGTGGCTCCGGTCGCGTTTCCGCGCGCACATCAGCGACGCGCTTTCCCAGTCGATGGCCGCGACCCATTGGAGCACGTGTCCTGCGCTCGCCAGGCTCTCCACCGTCTCGAAGGTGACGTGCGGCCAGTCCGGCTGGATCGTCGACCAGTAAGTGCGCAGGTCGATGCGCGTGAGGTCGGCGGCCGGAAGGCCGAATCCCGCCATTTCCCAGTCGATGGGCCAAAGGCTGAGGCCGTTCGAATCTCGCTTCACGAACGCGTTCTTCGGCCGAAAATCACAATGGACGAGTGTGCTGGGTACCTCACGACAGATCGCTAGCACCCGGTCCCAGCGTCGCTCGATGGCATCGCAGTAGGAGGCCGTCGCGTTCAAGACTTCGACCTCGCTGGGATCGAAAGACCACGACTCTAGACTGTGCAGGATCCTGTCGCGGCCTGCGCGTAGTTGTTCGAGGTAACGCGCGGGCCCTGCGATGGGTAACGATTCGGACGCGGCAATCCAGACGGCCTCGGTGTGCATCGTCGCGAGCCAGCGAGCCGCGAGCGCGCGGTGCTCGGGCTCGTCCTGACGATAGCGATCGGTCCCGACGTGCTCCACGAAGATCCACCCGTGCTCGCCGTTCGGCAGGGCGCCGTAGCAGCGAGGGGTGGTCACGGGCAGGTTGGGGAGAATCGCCTCGTAGACGAGTCGCTCGGTGGTGTGTAAGGGCGCGGGTGAGCGCTTGGCGATGACAGTGACGCCGTCGCCACCGAGTGCGGGGAGTCCGTATAGCGCGCTCCCTTTCCGCTCCCGAAAGACGAGGATGTATTCTGGTGCGGTTGTCTGCGACGTGGCCGCCGCCCACGCCTTGACAGCAGGATGGTCCTTCACTCCCTCGGCGAGGACTCTGGGGCTTCTAGCGCGGCTCACACCGTGCTCGTTTCCGGTTCGGCGAGCGTATCGACGAGTCGCCCGTGCTCGACATGGAGCCGGAGGTACCCGTCCCAGCGGCTCACGGCACTGGCGCGATGCGTGATGAGAAAGACAGTTCGCCCTTGCATCAAGCGCTCCAGCGCGTCGAGGATCACGGCTTCCGTCTTCATGTCGATCGCGCTCGTCGGCTCGTCGAGGATCAGAATCGGTGCGTCTTTGAGGAAGGCTCTGGCCAGGGCGATCCGCTGACGCTCTCCACCGGAAAGCTTCATCCCACGCTCGCCGACTTCCGTCTCGTACCCCTGTGGGAGTCGCATAATGAACTGGTGTGCGCCGGCTGCGGTCGCGGCAGCGGCGATCGCGTCGTGCGATGCGTGGGGTCGGGCGTACGCGATGTTCTCGCCGATGGTGGTGGAAAACAGCACCGGTTGCTGAGGAACGATGGCGAATTGCGCGCGCAGATCGGCTAGCCGAATTGCTCTGAGATCCACTCCGTCGAGCGTGATGACACCGGCAGTGGGGTCGTAGAGCCTCATGAGAAGGCTCACGAGC
>JBDHCY010000061.1:0-18805 GCA_039591795.1 Gemmatimonadota bacterium
CCGGCAGATCGCACGATCCATCAAGGGTTTAAGGGGTTTCTTGTCGGATTCCGAAGCCTGCGAGAAGCGCCTGATAAGCGTGAGTGTCAACGGCGGTTTGGGATTGCACAAAAACGGCGGGGAAAATTGCACACGCCGCCGAGGGGACGAACCTCAGGTCGTCGGGGCCTCCTTGCGGTGGCGAGTGCGGTGGGGGGTGGGGCGGCTGGGCGGGGGATCGGTTTGCGCGAGGAGGCGTTGGAGTTCGCGGTGCTCACGCATGCGATAGCTGTTGCCACGAATGTTGACGATGTGACAGTGATGCACGAGGCGGTCGATGAGCGCACTGGCCATGACGTCGTCGCCAAAGATGTCGCCCCAATCCTCGAAGCCCTTGTTGGAGGTGAGCACCGTGGAGGCGTGCTCGTAGCGCCGGCTCATCAGTTGAAAGAACAGCATGCCGCCCGTGCGCGTGATGGGCAGATAGCCGATCTCGTCGACGAGGAGCAGCGTGGGATGGGTCAGCGTCTTGAGCCGGTGCGACAAGCGGCCGGCGGTCTGCGCTTCCTCCAGCGACGTGATGAGATCGGCGAGCGTGCCGTAGTAGACCCGGCGGCCGCTCTGGGCAGTGGCAATCGCCAGGCTGATGGCCAAGTGGGTCTTCCCGACGCCGGGCGGGCCGAGGAAGATCACATTTTCTTTGCGCTCGATGAAGCCCAAGGTGTGGAGACTGTCGATCTGCTCCCGCTTCACCGACGGTTGGAAGCTGAAGTCGAAGTCGGTGAGAGTCTTGACCGTGGGCAGCCGGGAGGAGCGCATGGCGGCTTGCAGGCGGCGGTTGTTGCGCAGGGTAATTTGGGCCCCGAGCAGGGCTTCGATCGCCTCGGGTGGACCGAGCTGGCCGCCGTCGATGTGGCCGAGGATGTCGTCGAGGGCTTCCAGCGCCCCGGGCATCTTGAGGTCGGCGAGCTGGGTGCGGAGCCGCTCGCGCACCGACGCGCGGCGGGTCATCGGGCCCCTCCGGTGAGCTCCGCGTAGGCGACGAGCGGCCGCCGCGCGACGGGGATCTGCGGGACCGGGGCCGGCCGGGAGCGGGGCAGCGACCGAGCGGCCTCGGCCTCGAGCACCAAGGAGCGATACGGCCGCGCGGCGAGCGGGTGCAGCGCCGCGCACTCGTCACGCTGGAACCGGCGCGTGGGCTGCTCCTTGGTGGTGCCATGGATGCGAACATTGGCCACGGTGGCGAGCCAGTGCAGCGCCTGCGCATTGAGGTCAGCATCGCCGGTGAACGTGCGGCCGTAGAGGAAACTCTGCCGCACGTAGCGGATGGGGCGCTCGACTTTGCCCTTGGTCTTCGCCCGGTAGGGCCGACAGGCCCGGATACGGAACCCCCAGTGGGCAGCGAAGCGCAGGAACTCGGGATTCTCGAGCACCCGGCCGCCGTCGGGGCGGTGATCGTCGAGGATCACCGCTTTGAGCTGGTCGAAGAGGAGCTCGCGGGGGACGCCCTGGAAGGATTGAAAGGCTGCCTCGAGGCCCCGCATGAGCACACGCATCGTCTGGCGGGGATAGCACTGCAGCCACAGGAGGCGCGAATAGCCGAGCACGACGATTAACGCGAATCGCTTGCCCCACGGCAAGCGCATCTCGGCGAAATCGACCTGGGCCTGGTGACCCGGGGGCGTCTCGAACCGGACCAGGGGCTCCGACGCCGGCCGCGGCCGGACCCGGCGCACGTACGCCTTGAGCTGGGTGAGGCTCCCCCGATACCCGGCGGCCTGCACTTCGGCAAACACGCGCACCGCGGTGAGCTCCGGATAGGTCTCCAGACGCTCCCGAATCAGGGCCTTGTAGGGATCGAGCTTCGTCGGCCGCGCGGGATAGCAGACCGTGCTCGCATCGAGCGGCCGGTCCAGCTGGCCCGTGGCCAACCAGTGATACAGGGTGCGACGGCTGATGCCGAGACGCTCGGCGATCGCCGTCTTGGTGAGGCCTTGCTCGAGATAATGGCGTACCAGCACACGCGGCTCCCATCCGTACATCGCGTCTCCGTCGCAGTGGACGGGACGCAAGATCGAGGATCGGCTGGGGCACCGCCTCCCCGATCCGGGGTCAGCGGCCCGCAGCCCGGGTCAGGCGCGTGTGCAATTTTGGCCGCCGAACGTGTGCAATTTGAGGCCGCCGCCAACATATCTGCCCTTCGCAGGCGCGGGACTCTTAATCACTAAGTTCGGGGTTCGAGTCCCTGGCGGCGCACTCTACCTAGTACGTGAACAGACGATCGTGTTCAACCGCGAGTCGGACGAGGTCACTGGGGAAGCCAAATTCGTATGGCTTGCCCTCCAACTCCTCTTCGCTCAGCCCTCTCGCCTTTGATGACATTCGAGACAGATAGATCTTCGTGCCCGCGGCAACAACCGCATCGTAGAGTTCGCGAAGCTTCCCCGTACCCAGTCCGGCTACGCTGTCTATCGCGCCATCACGCATGAGTTGGACGCCATCTCCCGCGAGAAACATCGTCACAACATGGCCTTCGTCGATTGCTGCTTTCGCGACGTGGAAACCAAGAGCAGCTCGAGTGGGATGCTCCGGCCCGTGTGTGATGTGAACCAAGATGCTGGCCATCTATCCTCCATAAACTGAAGTGATCTTGCCGGGATCCTCACCCATCACCCCAGCAAAAGGACTCGCAGCACCGCATGACCGAGCGGTGACTCAGAAGCTCCAGCTGATCGTCAACCAGCGACGCGGTGGAATCCGCAGCGCAGCCCCAGGCGACGGCATCTCGTCTTGCTTCTCGTTCCACAAAGCGGTGGAGATGGCGTAGCCCGCCACGGATCCCAAGATGACGTCTGTCAGCCAGTGCTTGTCGGCGTACAGGCGGCTGAGCGCCGTGAGCGTCGCCAGCGAGTACAGACTGACCGAGACCCACGGCTGGTCGATCTGGCGCGCTACGATGTTGGAGATCCCGAACGCGCTCCACGAATGGCCCGAGATGAAGGAACCATGGGGATCGGCGAACGTGAACGGACGAAAGGACAGGTGCCCCTCCCCCGTGAACGGCCGCGCCCTGCCGACGATGATTCGTACCGGTTGCTGAATCAACAGCGCCGAAAGCAGTAGCTCGCCCATCAGAATCCCGGTGTCCCGTACGTCGTTGTCATCGAGCAGCGCGCCCGCGCCGATCGTGAGCAGCGAGGCTGGCGCAGTGAAGAGCGGCGTGCCGTACCACCATCCGACGCGCTCGAGGACGTCCGCGAGCGCGCTTCTGTTCTTCTGGAAGGCGATGCGGACGCGCTCAGCCGTGGCACCGGCCACGACTCCGACCGCCACCCAATCAGACGATTCCCATCGGGCAGTTAGGTAGGGGTCGGGCGCCGGAATCGACTGGGCATGGAGGGCGGCGCCCCCACCCAGCCAGAGCATGACGGTCCAGAGGCTGAGCGCACGGGTCGGTGCCGCGACGTCGAGCGCAAGGCTGGCCGGCGTTGCGAGCATCAGAACGAGAACCCGACGGTGATGTACAGCCCCTTGTTCTCATCGCTCTCGGCATAGGCCGCCGAAACGATGCTGCGGGTCCCCCGCAGGGCAAGCCAGATGCCGCCACCGTAGCCGGTGTGCCAGCCGCCCGGTGAATCGCCGTCGACCCAAACGCGGCCCGCATCCGCCAGACCGAGAATCCCGAAGGTGGAGGGGAAGATGATGTTGTAGTCGAACAGGTCGAGCCTGAGCTCTGCGCTTCCGTAGAGCGATGCGTCGCCGGCGAAACGCTCCGCGGCCCAACCGCGCAGGCTGTTGTCGCCACCAATGAATGCGAGTTGAAACCAGGGAGCATCACCCCAGATCTTCTTGCCTGCGGCCCGCAAACCCAATTCCCAGCGCCGAACTCCGAGCGGGAGAGCGGTGGTGCCCACGACATCCAACGTACCGTAGGCGTCCACGACATCGATGAGCTTGGGATAGAACTGGCTGCGGATACGGAGCGAAGCACGCGGCCGGTTCGCGGTTTCGATCAAGACTCCCGGCTTGCGGGTAGCGAGATCGAGACGCAGCACAGCGCCCACCAATCCGAACTGGCCGACTCCGTAAACAGGGTTCTGCCCGAGGAAAGTATTCGGATCGTCCTTGGTGTTGGAAAAACCCGCGGTCACGCCGATCCCAACATCTAAGATCCGCCCCCAATCAGAACGGAGGCTGAATTCTCCCTCGATGCGAGTGTTCTCGACGTCGTAGAAGTCACTGGAAGGATCCGTGATCAATTTCGTGTCGTTGCCAACGCCGAAGAAATGCACTGTCTCGAGGCTGGAGCCGGAGGCGTCGATCCCTACGAGGAGGGGCGAGTTCTCGAAGCGAAAATCCCCGTCGAACTGCAGCATTCCTTTTAGTCTGGTGGTCACCGCGCCTGATAGGGTCGCGCGCGAGGCATGCGGGTCCTTGCGGAAGCCGTAATCAAACCACGTGTACGAGGCTCCGACCAGGAAGCCGATGTCCGGGTTGAAACCGGTCGAAGCCACCGGGTAGGCGAAGCGCCCCCAATGGCGAGGGGGCGGGGCTGTACCGGACTCCGGGACCAGGGTCGGCTCAGGATAGCTTCTGCCGTTGATCCCGATCCCACTCGCCGTTCCGACAACGCGGTTCGAACCGTGCTGATCGTAGAGGTGGACGTTGCCGGTCGAGGAGGCGAATTGGAACTCGTCATCCCCTTCGCCGCCGACGATGTTGACTCGGATCGGCAGCGCGCCCTCTCCGCGAATCACTACCCGGTCATCTCCCGCGTGCAGGTAGAGGCGGATCTCTTTCGTCTCCCCCGCTCGGAAGGTGCGGCGGAAATAGGGCTCCGAGCTGCCCGCGGCCTGCCGAATCACGATCTCCACTCCGCCGGCCGCCTCGATGACTTCGGCCACGTCCGGAGCATCGGACGCGTGCACGTAGGGTTCTCGCGCCAGCAGCTCGTACATCTCCGAGGCGATCCGCGGCAGCTGCTCGCGCCGACTCGCGAGCGCCGACTCGAAGAACGGGCCGTCTGACGACCGGACCTCTGTCGGCAGCCGAGCTACGGCCTCGTCGATCACATCATCCGTCAGCCGGGCCGTCAGGATCGCGGCCGTCGAGTCCCAGACGGACCGCTCGAGCTCGGTGAGGAACAGCCGGTCGATGAAGCGGGCCTGATAGTGGTAGCGCGACACGTGGTCGTACTCGTTCCCAAAGCTCGTGAGCATCGGGAAGCGCCTGCGGCCGAGCCCCAAGATCATCCCGTCGAGGCGGGCGAAGGCCTGGTCCCGATCGGCCGGGATAGGACGCCAAGCGGGTGTGGAGTCGGGCCCGAAATCGGCCCAGCGCCACTGGTCCGCGTGCCGGTCCCAGTCGCCCACCAGGATGTCCACCATCCGCGCCGTCAGGAACGAGCGCGCGTGCACTCGGTGAGAGGGATCGCTCATCACCCGTTCCACGACGTCGAAGCCGTCGATCACCTCCGCCGCACCCAGAAAGGCGGCCATCTCACTCTCGTTCTCGTCGGGACGCTCGGCCAGCGCGCCCAATACGCCCCCGAAGTCCGCTCGGAACTCACCGAGCGCGGGGCCGTCGGGCAAGACGTAGAGGTACGGTTCGGGAGAGAGGACGCCGGCAGCATGAAGCAGGGGCGCGACGAGGAGCGGTGCGAACGGGTACTGTGTGCTCATCTGGTCTTGGAACAGCTCTTCCACGTACGTGTTCCGTAGCACCGCCGGCACCAACGGCGCCGCGTTCTTGTACGTGGACCGGAACGCGTAGATCTTGCCGTCCGCCCCCGTCAGCCACAGCGATTTCGTCTGAAACCCGCCGCCCGCACTGAGCGGTGTCAGACCGCCTGCAAACTCCCGCAGGTCGAGAACGGGCACGCGGATCTCCGTCGTCCACGCGTTACGGTAGTGATCGCCCCAGAAGAACCGATGGAAGGCTCCCGCGGCGTAGTCTGGCCCCGGGATTATCGACACCGAATCCGTGAGGTTGGCGCCGCCCTGCGCCGCCGCGTGGGCGGGTAGCAAGAACAGGAGCCAAGAGAGGTGACACGCTCCCCGTAGGCACCCGCGACTAGACAAGGGTTGTTCGCTCCGCGAGGTAGGAAAGGATGAGGGCCGCGTGGGCGACCCCGCGCTACTTAGCCTCGCCGCCTGCTCCAGCGTCGTCGCACGAGCACAAGTTCTTCGGGGGCTCCTGCGCATTCATCATGAGGCCGGTAGGGAACTGTTTTTGTTCCGCCGGGTCGCTGGGCAGCTTTCTCCACCCTCCGCACTTCATGCATTTCGTGTACAGTGCCACGAGGCATCTCCCTCCGTGGTATCCGTCCAATCACCCTGCGACGCAGGCGAACTATAGAATAGCGCGCTTTCGGCGCTGCCTCAAACCACGGTTCGGGAGGGGACCCGATACGGCGCGCGTCTCATCCCCAGAGCCAGCCGAAGACACCGGCCGTGACGAGACCGTACACGAGCCCGTCAAAGATGCTCTTGAGCGTGTTGCTCCACGGCTGCCCCATCCAGATCGCGTCTTGCGCGTGCGCGCCCGCGTATGCGAGGAACCCGGCCGTGCCCGCGACGCGGAACACCTCCAGATACGAGGCGTCCGGGCCAACCGTGCGACCCGTGAGATACGCCACGAACACCCCGACCACCAGGCAGTAGACGAACCACTGGGCGAGGTTCTTTCCCATCGCGGGCGGCCCGCTCGGCATCGCGGTGAGCAGCCCGACCGGCCCCTGCTTGAACTTCTCCTGCATCTCGGGAGTTCCCATCTCCTTGGGAGTCCCGTGCGGAAAGTAATAGTTGCCCGGCGCCAAGTTCTCAGCGCGCAGGGTTTCGCGCACCTTCGCCTCGTTCGGCAGCTTTCTGTAGTCGCTGCGGTGGTACTGCAGGACCATGTGGATGACGGAACTGGCGACGAACACCAGCACCGCCGAGAGCACGATTGGGAGCCAGAGCGCGGTCAGGTCGACCATCGTTCCTCCTTCTGGTGGAGCTGGCCCGCGGGCGCGAGTGGGTGCGACGGCAGGACACCAGCGCTGGACGGCCTAAGCTGTGGGCCACCCGGCGTCGTGGCAAGGCTCGCAATCCAGCCGAGGCGCGATCCGCGCCACCCGTGGTTCTGCGATTCGCCCACCCGTGAGCGTCTGATTCGATCTCGCTCGCGTACTGGCCCACCAACCCCGGAGTCTCTAGCTTGGCGCCTCCGCTCTTTCCCTGGAGACGACCCTGGCCCAGGTCGAGCCCGGAGTAGAAGACACGCGACCGAGATTCGCCTCCCGGTTCGGGGCGGTCATGGTGTTCATCGGAGTCGCTGTCGGGCTGGGGAACGTCTGGCGGTTCCCCTACATGGCCGGCGCCTTTGGCGGTGGCGCGTTCCTCCTGGTCTACATCGTCCTGCTCGTCGGTTTCGGCATCCCCGCGCTCATGGCGGAGCTCACGCTTGGACGCATGACGCGACGGGGTCCGCTCGGTGCGTTCGCTTCGATCGGCATGCCCGGCGGCAGGGTGGTCGGCTGGCTGCTCTTCGTGACCGTCCTGATGGCCACGTCGTACTACACGGTGATCGTCGGGTGGGTGCTGCGGTACCTGCTTGCGTCGCTGCGCGGCGCCATCGGCACCGTCGATCCCCAGGCACTCTTCGACGACACCACCGCTGGCGTGGGCGGGCAGCTCGGCGCCACTGCCATCGTGTTCGCGCTCACGGCGGTCGTGCTGCTGCTTGGAATCCGCCGGGGCGTGGAGCGGATCAGCACCATCGGCATGCCGCTGCTCTTCGTGCTCTTGATCGTCCTCATCGTTCGATCGGTCACCCTCCCCGGTGCCATGGTGGGTGTGCGCCAGTATCTCGTTCCCGACTTCGAGCGCATCGATATCGGCGTCGTGACCGCCGCCCTGGGGCAGGTCTTCTTCTCGCTGAGCTTGGGTGGGACCTTTCTCTTGACCTACGCGAGTTATCTCCCCAAACGCGCCAATCTCAAGGCCAGTGCAATCTCCGTCGGCGTCGGCGAGACGCTCGCAGCGGTGCTGGCGGGCTTGGTCATCATTCCGGCGGCGGTGGCCTTCGGCTTGGAGCTGAGTAGCGGCCCGCCACTCACCTTCGTGACCGTCCCGAGCATCTTCGCCCGCACTCCCGCCGGTGGCGTCTTCGCGACGACGTTTTTCGCGCTCCTCTTCTTCGCTGCGTTCCTCTCGGTCGTGGCAGCGGTGGAGGTGCTCGTCGCCACGATGACCGAGCAACTCGGGTGGTCGCGGAGCACCTCGGTGCTCGTGCTGTGTACCGTCGAGTTGGTGCTCGCGATCGTCCCGACGCTGAGCGTCGACTACATCCTGCGCAGCGACCTCGTCTGGGGCTCCACCATGCAGCCCCTCGGCAGCGCGATGGTCATGCTCGGCCTCGCCTGGGTCGTCGGGCTGCGACGGGCCCTCGGCGAGGCCAACGAGGGCAACGAGGGCCGGCCGCTGGGGACCGTCTGGTTCTTCTGGATCAAGTACGTCATCCCCCTGGGAATCGCAGTCATCCTCGCACTCGGGCTCAAAGACCTCTTCGCTGCCTTCGGAGAATGATCGGGGCAGGGGCTTTCGCAGCCGGGCAGAGTTGGATACCTCTGACAAATCGCCGCCCAGCCGGGCTGCGGTCGCGCAC
Organism: Gemmatimonadota bacterium; assembly: GCA_039591795.1. GTDB lineage: Bacteria > Gemmatimonadota > Gemmatimonadetes > Gemmatimonadales > GWC2-71-9 > JBDHCY01. The sequence goes on from JBDHCY010000061.1 coordinate 8,626, forward strand.
ATGACGGAGGCAGCGCCATGCCGAGCGAGAAGGACGCAGGAATCAGGGCAGTCAATCAGGAGTTCGCCCGGTTCGATCAGGTCGAGAAGCATCAGACCTACCAGCTGGCGGAGACTGACGACGCCGACGAGTTCGACGACGCGTTCGAGGTCAAAACGTGCGACATGGGGCTCCTCAAAGGCGGTGACGAAGCTGGAAAGCAGCAGTTCGCGCACGACGTCGGATCCGCGCTCGAGGAGATCGGATTCGCGATCCTCGTCGGCCACGGGGTCGACCCGCGACTCTACGAAGAGGCGGCGCCCCATGTGATCGAGCTCTTCACCGCCCCGACGCTGGACGAGAAGCTGCGGTACCGCGCACAGCGCTTCGGCTCCGTCAGCCAGGGGTATTTCCCCATCAAAGAGACGAGCGACATCCATCCCGATCTGGTCGAGGGCTGGGTGTTTTGCCGACGTGCGTTCGCCATAGATCAGGATCCGGCGTCGCTCCGGGCGGACGACTTCTGGCCCGTGCCGTCCCTCGAGCCCTTTTTCCGGGGCGTGTGTCTCGAGCACGAGAAGCTGATTCTCCCGATCATGCAGAGCGTGCTGCGCCACCTGGGGTGTGACCCCCATCTCTATGACCGGAAGCTCACGGACACGAATTTCGGGCTCCGCCTCAATTACTATCCGCCCCTCACCGAAGAGGACGATCTATCGGGCGCGGGCCGGCTGCTGGGCCACGAGGACGTGGACCTCTTCACGATCCTGCCCGCGCCGGCGCAGGAAGGGCTGCAGGTGCTGAATCGACGGAACCAGAAATGGGTTCGGCTGCAGGCGCCGCCCGGATCGATCATTCTGAACACCGGCGACTACATGCAGCGCATCACGAACGACGTGCTTCCGTCCACGACGCATCGCGTGGGTAAGCCGCGGGACCGGTCACATCGTACGCAGGCCCGCATCTCGATTCCAATGGCGGTTTACGTTTGGGAAGATGAACTGCTCGAAGTGCTCCCCGGGATCCCGAATCCCAAATACGAGCCGGTCAAGGCGATCACCTTCCACACACGGAGCACGAGCAAGTTCTACGGCGAGGGGTACGCGGTCGAGAGTACCTGAGAGCTGCTACGCCAGCGGGTGCCGCCAGCGCAGTCCGGAAAACCGAGCATAGTCTCGATCGGTGGTGACGAACTCGCTGCCTGACTCGATAGCCAACGCTGCGAGGTAGGCGTCGGGCACAAGGTTGCCTTTGGTCGCTGCCTCGTGGCAGAGCTTGGCGAAAATGCTCCAATGCCGCGGACCCGGCGCCAGTGGAACAGCGGCTGACTGGTCGCGAAACGCCTCGGCGAACCCAAGAGCTTCCTCGATCGGCGTGGGCCGGGCGAACACCTTCGGGTGTGTGACGATCCTCAGAAAGCCAGCCAAGATCAGATCGGAAACGGCATACGCCTCGTCTCCATCGACAACCGAAGTAAGCCACGAGCGATAGGCAGGATGCTGCGGCGCGTCCTCGCGGAAGGCGTACACGAGGACGTTGACGTCAATCAGTCGCACGTTGTGACTCCATCACGTCGAGCAGTGCCGCAGTGTCGTCGAGATCGACGCCTGGCAAGAGCCCTTCACCTGCGAAGGTGGGGAGTCGGATCGGTTCGCGCACACGGCCTGGGCGCCGGCGCGCCAGATACTCGCGGAGCGACTCTTCGACCACCCTGGTAAAGGAGGCGTTGACCCGCGCCGCATGCTCTTTGACCTGACGAAACAGCACGTCGTCCATCCGGATGGTCGTCCGCATATGTCAAAGCATATTAGCATGACATATATATGTCAATTCGTCTCGGCACCGAGCGCTCATGAGGGCCGGACCGCGCCGATCTCGAGCAAGGCGTCGAGCATGTTGGCGGCGCCCCCATGCTCCACGATGCGACCGTCCACGACACGATCCAGGTTGACGCCGGTGATCACGACGGGCTGATTCGTGGGTTGGATACCGAGCCACTCGCCGCGATGGATCCCGCGTACGGTCACTTGGGTGACGACCCACTCACCCTCGGCGATCTGTCGATCGATCGTGAGCGTGAGGTCGTCCCACACGGCGCGGACGCCCTTGATGTGAGTCGCCATGCCCTCCACGCCACTGACCACCCGCACCTTGCCGTCGGTCTCTACGCAGTCCGCCGACACGAAGTCCGCCAGGCGATCCACGTCGCCGGTATTGATGACCTCTTCGACGAACCGGCGCACGAGCCGCTTATTGGCTTCGGTGGTCATGACGCTCCTGTGCTGTCTCCGGCACCTGTAGAAAAGCCGGCACGGACCGCTGCACTCGGTTCCGTCGGTCTGCCGGTGGCGCGGTCGATCGGGCACCACAGTGTTCGGGCACGCGCCAAGAGCTTCCGGTCGCGGGCACGGCGGATCTCGGTGTGGCGTTCGAAGTTTCTCCCGATGACGTGACCCACCCACGTGCAAGCCAGGATGGCGTCGTCCGATCGGACGGGACGCAGGTAGTCGATCTCGTGGCGGACGACTACCCACACGAGCGTTTCCTGATCCGCCGGTGTGGCCGCGGCCAGCCAGTGCGCGACGGCCGCATCCTGGACCCAGCGCAGGTACACGACGTTGTTGACGTGGCCCAGTTGATCGATGTCACCGGGTTGGACGGCGAGCGGCAGTTCGAAGGGTTCGTGCGGCATGGTGCTCGACGCTACCCGGCCAGATTCATCCGCCGAAGCAGTGCTTGGAATCGCGGGTCGTCTTTCAGTGCATCGAATTCCGGGAGACTGTTGATCCACGGCGTGAACGCAGCGTGCTCGTCGACCGCCCGTTCGAGGAGTTCCAGCGCGCTGTCGGTGTCTCCCAGCATCTGGTGGATCCAGCCGAGGTTGTACGCCGGGACATATCGATGGCGCGATTCCGACTCCAGCCATGCGAGAACGGCTTCAGCCCGATCTCGCTGCCCCGCGCTCGCATAGACCCCTGCGAGCATCATCTGATGGATGTCGTCGGAGTCGAGCTCGACAGCGATCTCGGCCGCAGTGATCGCCTCGGTGAAATCCCCTTTGCGTCGGTGTGCGTCGGCCAGACAAAAGTACGCCCACGACGAGAGTGAGTCGAGTTCGAGCGCCGAGCGGCACTCGGCGATGGCGCTGTCGAGCTGGCCCGCGTAGGTGTAGGCCAAGCCGAGGTTCAACCGCATGCTTGCCGAGACGGGGTTGACCTGTTTGGAGCGGATTCCCTCCGCGATCGCCTCGTCCCACCGGCCGCGGATCTCGAAGTAGTCGCCGTAGACTTGATGCGCGTCCTCGTAGCCGGGGTTGAGCTCGATCGCACGTTCCAGCGCGCGCCGCGCCGTCTCCCAGTCCCAATCGTGGTAGAACGCGATCCGGCCGAGCGCCGCCTGCGCCTCGGCGAGATTGGGATCCAGCTCGATCGCACGCCGCACCGCAGCCTTGGCCTTGGGCAGCTGGCTCGGCTCGACTCGTGCGAGTGAGGCATACGCTCTGGCCAGTGCAGCCCACGCCATCGCATAGTCCGGATCCGCCTCCGTTGCTTGCTCGAGCAACGTGAGCCCCTGCTCGGTGGCGCCCCGCTCCCAGTGATACCGGCCTCTGAGCAACAGGTCGTGTGCCTCCGGATCGACCGGACGGGACTCGGCGAGCCGCGCTTCGTCGCCTGCCGTGAGTGCGACGCGTACCTCGCCGGCAATCGCTCTCGCGACTTCGCTGTGGAGCGCGAGTACGTCGCCGAGCTCCCGGTCGTACGAGTCGGCCCAGAGGTGACGGTCACCCGCCGCATCGATCAGCTGAGCCGTCACCCGGATGCGATTGCCGTCACGCAAGACAGAGCCCTCGACGATGCCGTCCACGTTCAACTCGCGCCCAATCTCGGGGAGCGGTTTCCTCACCCCCTTGTATTGCATCACCGAGGTACGCGAGATGACGCGGAGCGCCTCGATCTTCGAGAGCTCCGAGATCAGCGCATCGGTCATTCCGTCGACGAAGTACTCCTGACCTGGCTCGGCCGAGAGGTTCTCGAGCGGGAGCACGGCGAGGGACTCGAGTGGCCCGCGGCCGCCAACACCGCGACGGATGCCGCCCACGTCGAGGATCACTGCCATCGCCGCAATGACGGTGACGGTTGCCAGTACGGGGATCCAACGCCGCCGCCTCCCAATCGACTTCCTCTCGGTCGTCGCGGGTGCTGCCGCCCATTGCGTGGCGCCCGCCATGAGCGCGTCCGAGAATTGCACCACGGGGTTGAATCGATCGGCCGGCGCCTTGGCCAACGCGCGCCGCAGTACTCCCGCGATCTGCGGCGGCACCGCCGGCCGGAGATTCGTCACGCTGGGTGCGTCGACCGCGAGATGTTGGTGTACGAGACTCTCGACCGTGGGGCCCGTGAACGGCGGCTCGCCCGCGAGCATCTCGTACAGCACGCAGCCCAACGAGTAGAGATCGCTCCGCCCGTCCAGTTCGCCGCTTCCCGCCGCTTGCTCCGGACTCATGTAGGCCGGCGTCCCGATCGCGAGCCCCGTCTCGGTGAGCTTCGTTCCACCGGCCGCCGTGATCGCCCGTGCGATGCCGAAGTCGGCCACGACAGCGTGTCCGCTCGCCACGAGGATGTTCTCAGGTTTGATGTCTCTGTGAATCACCCCGCGCTGGTGGGCGTAGCTCAACGCATCGGCCACCTCGCGGGCGATTTGGAGTGCGTCGTCGAGGGGGAGCTGCTTCTCACGATCCAGCCGGTCGCGCAGCGACTCACCTTCGACGAAGGGCATGACGTAGAAGAGGAACCCGACGGCTTCGCCAGAATCGTAGAGCGAGAGGATGTGCGGGTGGTGCAGCGCGGCGGTCGTTTCGATCTCCCGCAGGAAGCGCTCGGGGCCGAGCGCCGCGGCGAGCTCAGGCCGGAGGACCTTGATGGCGACCGGGCGCCGGTGCTTCACGTCGTGGGCGAGGTACACCGTTGCCATGCCGCCGGCACCCAGCTCGCGCTCGATCGTGTAGCGGTCGGCGAGGGCAGTCGTGAGGCGTGCCGTGAGGTCCGTCATAGGCGCGTCGCCGTCGTCCTCTCCTTCGGCGGGCTTCGTCCCACGTCCGTCAAGGCCGACCCGCTGGCAAGGCGAACGCGACATACCGGTCCCCGGAGGGCGTGCCCATCTTGCCACCCCCTGCGGCGATCACGAGGTACTGGCGCCCGTCGACGGCGTAGGTGGCGGGGGTCGCGTAGCCTCCGGCCGGCAGGTCGGCCTCCCACAGCTGCTCACCAGTGCGAGCGTGAAAGGCTCGAATCTTCTCGTCATTGGTCGCGGCAATGAAGACGAGCCCACCCGCAGTCACGATCGGGCCCCCATAGTTCTCGGTGCCCGTCACCGGATGTTCCGGGTCGTCGATCTCTTCGTCGTTCCCCAGGGGCACCCGCCAGAGCGTCTCGCCGGTGTTGAGGTCGATCGCGTTCAGCGTGCCCCACGGTGGCTGCACGACCGGCTTGCCACGACCATCCAGGAATCGACCCAATACCGACAAGCCGTACGGCAGCCGCTCGCGGTCTTCCACGGTTGTCGCGGGCTCACTCGTCGGGTCGCGCAAGAACGAGACGAGTTCAGACAGCTGCCCATCGGAGAACTGCGGGTTGGCCGGCATCGCGCCACGTCCGAATCGGATCACTCGAGCTGCGGAGTCCGGACCCATGCGTTCGCCAAGTCCGTCGAGCGCCGGCCCGGCCGCAACGCCCTCGACTCCACCTCCATGGCAGCGCACGCAATTCATGCGGAAGATCGCCTCACCGGCACGCATCCCCGGATCGATGCGCACGAGCTGAACGATCCACGCCATCTCGCTCCCGTTGGCGTACATCACGCCCCGGGTCGGGTCCACGGCAGCCCCACCCCACTCACCCCCACCGTCGAGGCCGGGATATACGACCACGCCTGCCGTGTCGGGCGGTACGAACTGCCCGCCGGAAGTGAGCTCGCGGAACTGATCGCGAACGGTGATCTCCGCTGCTGGCGGGGCGCCGCCAACGAGATTCGCCACTCTCACCGGCTGGTCCGGTGCGTAGAGCAAGTCCTCCGTGAGACGCTGTCGTCCAAAGGGCGCCGGCATCGTGGGGAGCGATTGCGTCGGCGATGTGACTTCACCCATGACCGGAGAGGCGGGCACCTCGACGTCCTCGATGGGGAAGAGGGGCTCACCGGTCTCCCGATGGAAGACGTAGACGTGAGCGCTCTTCGTGATCTGCGCCACGGCCGGAATCAGTTCGCCGTCGCGCTCGAGCGTGACGAGGTTGGGCGGTGCGGGGAGGTCGCGGTCCCACACGTCGTGTTTCACGAACTGGTAGTGCCAGAGCCGCTCCCCGGTGCGCGCATCGAGGGCCAGGAGCGTGTTCGCAAACAGGTTGTCGCCCGCACGATCTCCCCCGTAGTAGTCGAACGCCGCCGAGCCCGTCGGCACGAAGACCATTCCCCGTTCGACGTCGAGGGACATGCCGGCCCAGCTGTTGGCTCCGCCGGTGTAGGTGTACGCATCGGGTGGCCACGTCTCGTAGCCGAGCTCGCCCGGTTGGGGGATCGTGTGAAAGGTCCAGACGATCTCGCCGGTCCGTGCGTCGTACGCGCGAATGTGTCCCGGTGCGGCGCCCGACCCTTCGCTCACGCGACTGCCCACGATGAGCAGGCTCTCGAAGACGGCACCGGGCGTGTTCATGCCCACCAGCAAGCGCTCCGGGTCCCGGCCGAGTCCCTCGCGCAGGTCCACTCGGCCGCCGTGTCCGAATGTGTCGACGAGCCGCCCTGTCTCGGCGTCGGCGGCGTACAGGTAGGGCCCGGTCCCGAAGTAGATGCGCTCGTCGGAGCCGTCAGGGGACACCCAACGCAACAGGCCCCTCGACTTCCCGAACCACCATGGTGTCTCACCGGCTTCGTGCACCTCAACCCGCCAGAGCTCCTCGCCACTGCGCGCGTCCACCTTGAAGAGCTCGAGCCGCGCATTCGCGCCGTACAGCGCCGAGTCCACGATCAGCGGGTTGTGCTGGATCTCGGTATTCACGCCCTCTTCGAGTCCGCCGCTGGCATAGGTCCACGCGACCTCGAGCGTCGAGACGTTCGCGGTGTCGATCTGGAAGAGGGACGAGTAGTGCGTGCGTGCGGGGTCGCCCAGGTAGTGGGACCACGTCGCGAGCGCTTGGGCCGGCACGCCGAGGGCCCGGACGCGATCCTCTTCGGAGGGGCGACCCGCGCACGCGGAAAGCCCCAAAGTCAGGCCGATGACTGCCAGGGAACCGAGCCGGTGTTGCTTGGGGGGGTCGAGGACCATGGACTGCCTCACTCCCGCTCCAATAGCGGACGGAGCTCGGTGAACCAGTTCTGAACCAACACGAGCCGGAACGCGTCCTGGCCCTGCGGAATGCGGGTGAACAGAAAACGCCGGCCGTCGCGGGAGACGGTGTAGGCGGTGTGATTCTCGACCCTAACCGACCTCGTCATTGAGAACAGGCGCCGGCGACTGGTGACGCGGAACGACGTGGTGGTCACCACCTGCGCCGCAACCAACGGCCCTTCCGACGACCGATAAAACAACTCCCGACCATCGGGACTCCAGAGCGGCTCCGTGCCGCCGCTCCGCGACACCTGCCACTTGCCGTCATCTACGTTGGGGAACGGTCTCACAAAGATCTCGGCTCGTCCACCCTCGTCGGAGGTGTACGCCAACCACCTACCGTCCGGTGAAATGGTTGGAGAGACCTCTGCCGCCGGCGTAGCGATCAACGCTCGGACTGTCGTGTCGCCTGACAGACGGCGAGCCATGATGTCTCCCCTCCCAGCCGCCAAGTTGTCGGTGCGATAGAGGAGCCACTCGGCATCGGGCGAGACAAGCACCTCCCAGATCGGTCGCGCTTCGACCGCCACCACCGTCTCCGCTCCGGTCCCGTCGGCCCGGCGTCGGAGGGCCACCGACCGGCCCTCACGGTCGCCGACGAACAGCACGTCCCGTCCGTCCGGCTCCCACGCGGGACGCCGGCTTCCCCCCTCGAACGTAAGGCGAGAGACCGGACCATCGGGCATCTGCTTGACGAACACCTGTGGACCCTGATCAGTCCGCTGTGTCAGAGCGAGCTTACTTCCGTCGGGCGAGAGGCTCAGGCCCACATCTATGATGCCGGGAGACCGCATGTCTGCGCTGAGCACCGTGTCGCGGCCATCGCGGTCGATCCACACCAACTCGGCCCTTGAGCCAACGCCAGTAACCTCGCCACCCTCAGCATACAGGACGCTCCCGCCGGCCGAGAACACTACCGCCGGTGTTCCGAAATAGGTCGCCGTCGGGCCGAAGATCGCGATCGCCGACCCCGTGAGCGCCAGCCGCTGGCGGTCCAGGCGCTGGGCAAACAGGTTGCCATCCCGACGGCCGTACAACAGGTGCCCGGTTCGCATGAACCAGGCCGACCGGGCCCCCTCGAGGAGTTTCACGACCGTATCGCGTTGTAGGTCCAGCGCCCAGACCTCTCCAGGGCGGCACGCAGGGGAGGGACACACCGCGATGAGCACGCCTTGTCCCTCGGGGAGAGGGGCGAGGTGAGTGATGCCCCCGGGAATTCGACCTGCCTCGAGTACCTGTCGTTGGGAGGCACCATCGTCATCGACCTGGAACAGGTGTACGTTGTCTCTCGCGACAAAGACGATCGTGCCGTCGTCCAACCAGGCGCCGCTCGCGTACACCTCGGGATAAGCGCTCGTCGAATCCGACAGCCGCACCGCTACACCGCCTCCCCGCGGGATCTTGTACAGGCCGCTGTTGTTCGCAAACCCGATCCACTGCCCGTTGGGTGAGAAGAACGGACTGCCTCCGACCGCACCAGGGATCGGTTGACTCCCCGCGCTCTCCCGCTCCTTGATCTGGAGCGGGAGCCAGCTATCGCCGGAGTCAGCGAACACGATGGCGGAGCCATCCGGCGCAATCGCAAGGCCCTCGACCCACCACGACGGCAACACGCCACCGGCGTTGCGCGCGTGCAGGCCGATCCACTGCCGCTCGGTCGGCAGGGAGGAAGTGGGTGATCGCAGCCAGCCCCACACAGCAAGGGCGCCGGTGACGATCGCGATTGCCGCGAGGAGACGGACGGAGGTGGGACGGGACAGCGGGACGGCGGTACGTTGGTGTGCGGACGCGGTCGAGGTCGTGAACGTGGGATTGGCCAGCGCCTCGGCGAAGGACTTCGCGTTTTCAAACCGGTCGGCGGGCAGCTTTTCCAGCGCCTTGGCCACCGCGGCGGTCACATTGGGCGGGACAGACTTCCGAACACTCGTGACCGGCGCCGGCTCTTCCGTCACGATCTTCATAATGATCTGCTGTGCCGAGGCCCCCGTGTGAGGCGGATGACCCGTCAGCATCTCGTGCAGTACCGCCCCCAACGAGTAGATGTCCGACCGATTCGTCAGGTCCTTCTCCGCCGTCGCCTGCTCGGGGCTCATGTAGTGCGGCGTGCCGAGCGAGAGGCCCGTCTCCGTCATCCGCCCGCCCGCCGCGGCACTCACGGCCAAGGCGATCCCGAAGTCGGCCACCATGGGCCGGCCGTCGTGCAGCAGGATGTTCTCGGGCTTGATGTCGCGGTGGATCACGCCGTGCCGGTGCGCGTAATGGAGCGCGTCGGCCACCTCGGTGGTGATTCGGACGGCCTCGTCAATCCCGAGCTGCGTCTCGCGGTTCAGCTTGTCGCGCAGCGTTTCGCCCTCGACGTAAGGCATGACGTAATAGAGGAAGCCGTCGGCCTCGCCCGAATCGAACAGTGGGAGGATGTGCGGATGCTGGAGACTCGCGGTGGTGGTGATCTCTTGCACGAATCGCTCGGCGCCGAGCACGGCAGCGAGCTCGGTGCGCAGCACCTTCAACGCCACCTTGCGCTTGTGCTTGAGGTCCTCGGCGAGATAGACGGTGGCCATGCCGCCCTGGCCGAGCTCGCGCTCGATGCCGTAGCGGCCGTCGATGGCGGCGGCGAGGCGGGCTGGGGTGCTCGGTGTGTCCTTCACGGCTCAGGGCATCCTCGCCGTCATCGCGCCGGTCAAGGGCAACCGCACGCGGAAGACCGTTCGGCCCGGCTGCGAGGTGAAGTCGATGTCTCCCTGGTGCAGGTGTGCGATGCGGCTCGCGAGATCGAGCCCGAGCCCCGTTCCCTGGCCGACCGGCTTGGTGGTGAAGAACGGATCG
>JBDHCY010000062.1:0-17619 GCA_039591795.1 Gemmatimonadota bacterium
TCCCTGCTGCGGGCTCGATCCCGCTGACAGACCCGGCGTCGGGGGCAGTTACGACCTGAAACAGGAGGTGGGTTTGACCCGGCAGCACCATCCCGGGTCATAGAGGTGCACGCTCCACGATCCGTACCCCGCTGCGACCGCTGCTACTCGGCTGTCGCAGGGGGGTACGGTCGCGTTGCGGGCCCCTGTTTCGTCTCTCGCGCCCCCAGCCCCGACGGACCCACCGCCACGAGCGCTCGCGAGCCCATCAGCCGCCCGGCCGGAGACGCGCGACTAACCAGCGCTCGAGCTCATCGAGGACCCGGGCCGGGACGCCCGTGTCTTCGATGGCGGCATACTCCACGGGCGAGCCGTCGCCCGGGGCCACCAGAAACAGATGATTCAGATCAGGGAAGATCCGGACGGTCACGTCTTCGTTCCCCGCAGCTCGCATGGCTTCGGCCAGCGTGTCAGCTTGCCCGGCCGTCACCTGTCGATCGAGGCCCCCCTGGAGGATGAGCACGGGCTGGCGGACCCGCCGCGCCGTGGGAAGCGGGTCGTACGTGCGGAAGTGGGCCATCCAGGGCAATCGCGCGGCGGTGGTGTCGTTCTCGAGTGCCTCGAGCGCCTGGGCCTCGAGCTCGAGCTTGCGGTCGGGATCGAGGTCGCTCGCGCTCTCGATCGGCCAGGTCACCTGGTCGCGGAGCACGTCGATGCCGGGCTTGGCGGTCCCGGCCAGCATGACGACTGCAGCGATCTCGGGATCGGACGCGGCGACCATCGGCCCGACTACTCCCCCCTCGCTGTGCCCGAGCAGCCCGATCCGGTCGTCGTCGATCTCGGCTCGCGTTCGGAGCCAGGCGAGCTGGGCACGTACGTCGTCGGCGAAATCGAGCATCGTGGCCGCGGCGCGGCTGCCTCCGGAGGCTCCGATGCCGCGATCGTCGACACGAAGGACGGCGATCCCGGCGCGACCGAGCCGGTCGGCGATGTCTCGGAACGGGCGGTAGGTGGGCACGAGGGGCCAGAGGTTTTCGTCGCGGTCTTGCCCGCCCGATCCGGTCATCGTGACGATGACGGGATGGGACCCCTCCCCTTCGGGTACCGTCAGCGTCCCGACGAGCTCGAACGCCTCACCGCTGTCGGGCTGGACGGGCACCCGGACCTCCAAAGCAGCGTATGGGGCGTCCGGCGGTGCGGAGTAATCGGGAGTGGGTCGCTCGAGTCCTTCCAGCGGCGGCAGCTCTGGTCCGCTCGCGCGCTCGGCGCGAAGCCGCTGCACGGCGACCTCGATGACAGCCACTCGCTGGTCCGGCCCGACCACGAACTTCATTGGAAGATCCTGGACCTCGACCACGGCCGTGTCGCCTGCGAAGCTCACACGCACGTCGGTGATCGTGTTGAGATCGGGTGACCAGCCGTGGAATACCGTGTCACTGCCACCGGCTCGATAGACGAGGTCCACGTAGGCGCCGAGGCTCTGCCCGCCCAGCACGGCATCGGGGCGCGCAGCCGCACTCCACGACCGCGTCGAGCCCGATGCCTCCGTCTGTGAGAGCCGGAGCGAATCGCCGTCAACGGTCGCAACGTAAGTACGGACCAGCGAATCGCCCCTCAGGCTCCTCAAGCGGGCTTCGAACTCGAGCAACCCTCCGGCCGCGTCGTAAGTGGACCGATACCGCAACGAGCGGTCGAGCATCGGGATGGCGGTCTCGGTCTGGAGTGACTCCTCGGTGCGGACGAACGTCTCGCGACCCACCTCGCGACCGGCCTGGAAAAAGCGCAGGATGCCGGCGTCGGCCGTGATCTGTCCCAATGCCGGACGGGGGCTCGCGGCGAGCAATGCTCCCGCCGCGAGGGCATGAGCAGCGAATCGCATGGTGTTGCTCCTCATTCTTTGCCTGAAGTATCGTGTTGCGGTCTTGACTCTGAGCCAGCACCACCCGGACGATCGGTGACCGACGGGAACCGCCCGGCGCGCTGGAGCGCGTCGCGTAGGACGAATTCGATCTGCCCATTCACCGAGCGCAAATCGTCAGCCGCCCAGCGCTGGATCGCATCGAGGACCGCTGGATCGATGCGCACGAGAAACGCTCGTCGGTTCGACACGTCGGCTGGCTACTGGTAGAGCGTCCCCGTATTGACGATCGGCTGCGCGGCCCGCTCGGCACACAGTACGACGAGCAGATTGCTCACCATCGCCGCCTTGCGCTCCTCGTCGAGGTGGACGATGTCTTTCTTGGCAAGCCGCTCGAGCGCCATGTCCACCATGCTGACCGCGCCCTCGACGATCTTCTGACGGGCTGCGATGATGGCACTGGCTTGTTGACGCTGAAGCATGGCGTTCGCGATCTCTGGTGCGTAGGCCAGGTGGCTGATCCGGGCCTCGAGGACCTCGACGCCGGCCTTGGCGAGACGATCTTGAATCTCGACTTTCAGCACTTCGGCGATCTCGCCCGTGTGACTGCTGAGCGCCTTCTCTCCCTCCGCGTGCGCATCGTACGGATACCGCGTGGCGAGATTCCGCACGGCCGCTTCGCTTTGCACGTGCACATAGTTCGTAAAGTCATCCACCTCAAAGAGGGCCTCGGCCGTGTCTACCACGCGCCAGACGACGACCGCCGCGATCTCGATGGGATTCGAGTTCTGGTCGTTCACCTTGAGCTTGCCGGTCTCGAAGTTGCGAATACGCAGTGAGACCCGGCGCTTGGTATAGAACGGGTTCGTCCAGCGCAGCCCGGGAATCCGCACCGAACCCACGTAGCGCCCGAAGAGCTGGAGGACCTTCCCTTCGTTCGGGTTGATAACGAACAGTCCGCCCCAGGCAATCATCACGGCCGTGAATCCGAGTCCAGCCAGGATGGATCCCATCACCCGCGCCGCCTCGATCTCACCGTAGAGCATGTAGCCAGCGAGCCCGGTTGCTGCGATGAGAATGAACAGGGCGGGCAGCCCAGGGGCGGCACGCCGCTCGATTTCTCGGATCATCGAGACCTCGATTCGAATGGTATCTATATGATATCATATTGATTGCTCGCTGTCAAACCGACGGACTCCCCGGGGGAACCGAGCCTTGTATCCGGAAGAACGCCCGTTTCTCTTACGGCGCACCCTTTGCCCGGCGGCCCATGTCTCTCCGCACCACCCTACGAGCGATCCTCACCCTCGGCCGCGGCGTCGTCAGCGGCCTGCCCGATCACGCCGCCGGCGACGATCCGATCGCCCTGTTCGAGCTTTGGTTCGCCGACGCACGCGGGGCGGGACTCTTCCTCCCCGAGTCCATGACGGTCGCGACCGCCACGCCGGACGGGCGGCCCTCGGCCCGGATGATGCTCCTCAAGGGAATCGACCGCGGGACGTTCGTCTTTTACACGAACCATGAGAGCCGCAAGGCAGCAGAAGTGGCCGACAACGCCCGGGCTGCCCTGGTGCTGCACTGGCCGGTTCTACAACGGCAAGTGCGCATTGAGGGCACGGTCACCCGAATGTCCGACGAGGACTCGCAGGCCTATTTCCGGACGCGCCCGCGAGGGAGCCAGATTGGGGCGTGGGCGTCCCGCCAGAGCGCGGAGCTAGCCGACCGCGAGGAGCTCGAGCAGCGCGTGCGTGAGATTGAGGAGCGGTACTCCGGTCTGGAGATCCCGCTGCCGCCCTTTTGGGGCGGGTACCGCGTGTGGCCCGAGCAGATCGAGTTCTGGCAGGGGCGCGCCAACCGATTGCACGACCGACTCGTGTACACACGCGACGGGGACCGCTGGCGACGCTTCCGGGTGTACCCGTAATGCGGCCAACCGCATAGCGTACTGGTCATGCGAGCTCTGCTTCTCGGTGCGTTCATCGCAACGGCTGCCACCGCGCAGGACGCACCCCGGCTCTCGGCCGAACGAGCGGACTTCTCTCGTTGGCTCGAGACGTCGCCGGTGTCGCCGTTCGCCGCGCTCTACCACCAGCCCCTCGCGGGCGAGCTCGTCTTCGGTCCCGGAGGCGAGCCGGGGCTCGAGGCGCTCCCGGCGGCGACGCTGCGCGAAGAGCGCCGCCGCGTGGCCCTGCGCACGTCTGAGGGAACACGTAGCCTCCCCCGGAACCGGGACGTTCCGCTTGGGGAATGGCGGATCCGGGTGAACGGAGACCGCGGGCGGAGCTCGGTGACGGTGTTCGGCGCGGCCCGCGACGTCGCGATCCCGGGGTGGTATCCCCACGCACCCGACCTGTCGGTCGACGGCACCTTGGAACGCCCTGAGCGACGCGAGTCGCGCCGCATGCTGGCTCTGGACGGCGTCGAGGTCGAGGCGTCACGTGCGGGCACGTTCGCGGCTCGGGTTGCCGGTCAGCCGGTGCGACTCACGGTCTTCCGCATCCCGGAGCCTGGGACCGAAGAATCCGAGCTCATGATCTTCTTCCGCGACGAAACGAACGGTGCCGGGAGCTATCCGGCGGGTCGCTTCCTCGCGCTCCAGCCCCTTGGCGGAGCGCGCTACCGCGCCGACTTCAATCGCGCGCGCAACCCGTTCTGTGCATACAACGGGATCTTCCCATGCCCGCTCCCCTGGGCCGGCAACGTCATCGCTGCGCCACTCGAGGTGGGCGAGCGCTACGAAGACAAGCGGTACGACGACAAATGACTCGGCGAGCTTGGGCCCTACCGGCGCTCGTGGTGCTCACCTGGACCTCTGGGAGCGCGGCACAAGCCCCGACTGGTCCCCCAATCGATGGGGCCTGGCGCGCAGCACTCGACCTCGCCGGAGGGCCACTCCGCTTTCGAATCGAGTTCGATCGCTCGACCGGTGCACTCGCAGCCCAGCTCTGCAACGCCGACCAGTGCCAGCCCTTCTCGTCTGCAACCTGGGTCGAGGGAACAGAGGACTCGCTCGTCCTCGGCATGGCCGACTACGCCGCTGCCATCCGGACGCGCGTCACTCGAGACTCGCTCTCCGGCTTCTATCGGAACGTCGGCAACCGCGGTCCCCGGACGATTCCGTTCAGGGCGAGCCGTGGCAGCTGGCCGGTCGAGCAGCCGCCCGCCCCGCTCCTCGGGCGGTGGGACGCGACGTTCAACCCCGTCGACCGTCCTAGTCCACGCGTGCTCGAGCTCCGTCGCAGTGCACGTGGCCTCGAGGGCACGATCATCTCGAACAGCGGCGATTATGGGCTCTTCTGGGGGCGGGCGGAAGCCGACTCGTTCTCCATGGCGCACTTCGACGGCTCGTTCGTCTACATGCTGAGCGGCACGCTCACCGGTGACACGTTACGTGGGATCTTCCACGCCGGGCTCCGCAGCCAGAGGCCATTCGAGGCCGTGCGCTCCACGGGGCGGCCCCACCTCGTACCCCCCACCGAGCTCGTGCGCGCTGACACGACTGCCCCCTTCGCGTTCGCCTTCCCGAGCGTCGACGGCACGATGGTGACGAGTGACGACCCGCGCTTCCGCGGCAAGGTCGTAATCGTGGAGATCTTCGGAACCTGGTGCCCCACATGCCACGACGCCGCATCGACGATGGTGGAGTTGCACGAAGCGTACGGCGAGCGCGGGCTCGCGATGGTGGGGCTGGCGTACGAAGTGACGGGCGACACGGCGATCGACGGGGCGCTCGTGCGTCGGTACCGCGACAAGTTCGGGATCGCCTTTCCACTCCTCCTCGCCGGCTTGAACGACGGCGAGTCTCCGGGGGCGACGCAGCCGCAGCTCTCCGGACCGATTGCCTTCCCCACGACGATCTTCCTCGATCGAACCGGCCGGGTGCGGCGGATCCACGCCGGGTTCTATGGCCCCGCGACCGGCGCCGCGTACGACAGCCTCCGGCGCGATTACGTCCGCTACGTCGAGCAGTTGCTGGCGGAGCCACCGCCGAACTGACCCAGCCGAGCGGTGGCGCCGGCGACTAGGCGATTCTCCTCTCCTCCCCCTCACCCCGAGTAATGAACGCCACGACCTCCCCGAGGACCGAGGGGTCGAGCAACAGGTCCCTGTGGCCAAGACCCTCCGTGGTGCGGAGCTGCCCATGCGGTGCCGCCCGCGCGACCGCGGCCCCGTGGCTCCACGGCACTACCCTGTCGCGCTCGTCGTGCACGACCAAGAGCGGAGCCTCGATCTCGGCCGCCATCCCGTCGGTGCGCAGATCTTCCCAGTTGACACCGAGCCGACGAGCGAAGTCGTCGACCGTCCGCTCCGACACCCGGCGCGGGAGCCCAAGCCAGTCGCCCACGGGGAGTGACACGTCGCGGACCGACATGGGCGGCGCGAGCATCGCGAGCGCATCGGCCCGCAATCCATGTCGCCACGCGAGTGCGCCAACGGGCCCCCCGAAGGAGTGCATCACGACGCCTGCGAATCGCCCGAAAGCATGCTCGACCTGCAGCACAGCGCCCGCGCACTCGATCAGGTTGGTGCGCTGGCCGTCGGAAGCACCGTGCGCCGGCAGATCGAAGGTCACGGCGCGATAGCCGGCCTCGACGAGCGGCTCCACGAACGCGGCCATGCTGTCGCCGCTGCCGCCCCAACCGTGCACCAGCAACACCCGCGGCCCGTCGACGCCCCATTCGGTTGCGCTCACCCATCCGGCCCCGTAGGGGAGTCGGCGCGTGCTGTTCGGCACGGCGGGCCGCGCGAGCTTCAGTACAGGTGCCCGGCGCGGCGTGAGGAGCACGCGTTCGAACCATGCCGCGGCACGGGTGGGAAAGAGAGTGCCGAAGGCTTTGAGCACGGCCCTACGCATGAGTCCCGACATTGAGTGCGTCCTCCACGAGGCGATCGAACTGACGGCTCGCCCGAACGGCGGCGCCTGGATCGCGCAGCAGCCGGTGAGCTTGGTGGAAACCGAGCAAGATGGAATTGAATTCATGCGCGAACTGGTCGCAGTCGAGATCGGTGCGAAACTCCCCGGTCTCTACCGCCTTGCGCCCGCACGTTGCGAGGAGCTCGAGCCAGTCGTGCTGTGTCTCGACGAGGAAGTCACGGGCTTGGCCGGGATGGTCGTCGAGCTCGACCGAGGCGGCGATGAAGAGACACCCGCCTGGGAGCCCCGCCCCGGTGGCCCAGGCCAACCACCGTTCGAACAGCACGCGCACGCGCGGCAAGCCTCGCGGAGTGTGCAGCGCCGGCCGAACGACGGTCTCGATGAACCGATCGATCGTCGCCTTGAGTGTTGCGACCTGAAGCTCGTCCTTGGACCCGAAGTGCCTGAACAACCCGCTCTTGGACATCCCGGTGTGGGAAGCGAGCGCGCCGATGGTCACACCAGACAACCCGTTGATACTAGCTAGGTTACCGGCCTCACGGAGGATGGTCTGGCGAGTGTCGGAGCCCTTGGACATGGAACTAAAAAAGCACGAACGTTCGTATTTGTCAAGCCCCGGCATCCCTCGAGCCGGACCCAATGACGGATTCGCTCAAGTCACCTCGACGACGGGGGCGCCCAGCGCTTCGGTCCGCGGTCGGACGCCGAGTCCGGGCTCGGCGCTCGCTGCCATCCGTCCCGCTTGCCGACGGGGTGCCCCGTCGGCGATGCTGACCGTCACGTAGCTGTTGAAGTCGGTGGTGGTGAAGAGAAGCTCCTGCGGTGTGCTGTGGGCAAGGTGGGCTATCGCTGCCGTGACGATGTCGCCACCCCAGCTGTCCTCGAGCGTCATCGCGATGCCAAGCGCAGCGCAGAGGTCCCGGGCTTGGCGTGTCTTGGTCAGGCCACCCAGCTTGCTGATCTTGAGGTTGACCACGTCCATGGCGAGATCGGCGTGGGCGCGGAGCAGCACTTCGAGCGAATCGATGCTCTCGTCGAGGACGAAGGGGTGATCGGTATGCCGGCGCACGGAGAGGCACTCCTCGTACGCTCGGCACGGCTGCTCGATGTAGACGTCGATGTCACGCACCGCACGCACGACCCGCATGGCGTCGTGACGGAGCCAGCCCGTATTGGCGTCGGCAACCAGCCGGTCTCCCGGTTCGAGCACCCCCGCCGCGAGGCGGATCCGCTCCACGTCTTCCTCGGGATCCCCTCCCACCTTGAGCTGGAACCGGCGGTAGCCTTCCGCGCGATAGCGAGCAACGCTGACAGCCATCTTCTTCGGCGTGTCCTGTGAGATGGCGCGATAGAGCCCGACGTCGTCCCCGTACCGGCCACCGAGGAGCACGCACACCGGCTGCCCCGTGACCTTCCCCACGATGTCCCAGCACGCCATGTCGATCCCCGACTTCACGTACGGGTGGCCCTGGAGCGCTGCATCCATGCGCCGGTTGAGCTTTGCGAGCTCAGTCGGGTTGTGACCGAGGAGGTGGGGGGCGAGCTCGGCGACTCCCGCGCGGCAGCCGGCGGCATATGCCGGAAGGTAGAAGGGACCGAGCGGGCACACCTCGCCCCACCCGGTGACACCCTCGTCGGTCTCGACGGCGACGACCGTGCTGTCGAACACCGTTACGGCTTTTCCGCCGGACCACCGGTAGCTCCCTTCGACGAGTGGGAGCTCCACGCGGTAGCCCCGGATCGCGGTGATCTTCATGCGGCCCTCACCGTCCTCGTGAGTGAGACGCCAGCCTCGTTGGAGTCATGTGGGGAGATGCTTACTCGCCCCGCGCGCTGGAATCGTGACCGCGCGTGCACCGATCATCGGGTCTTCTCCAGAAACTCCCTCACGGCGCGCAGAAACGCCTGCGGCTGCTCGACGAAGGGGAAATGGCCGGCGTCGCTGATCGTGACGAATTCGGCGTGGGGCACCCGCTCACGGAGCGCAGCGCCCCCCAAATAGACCGCGGGCTCGGACGCCCCATACAGAATCAGCACCGGGACGGCCACGCTGGCGATGTCGTCATGGTAGTCGAAGTCCGCCAAGTCGGCCCGCATGCGACCGAATTGAGTGCTGCGTGCCACGTAATCGTCGGGCACGTACAGCTCGAGCTCGGAAATGCGAGCCCGATCGTGGAAAGCCGACCTGTACGACAAGAGCAGGAGTTGACGAATGGCTTCGGCCTGCCGGTTGGCAAACTCGTCGGACGCTTGGATGGTGGCGCGATCGCGCCGGTCCTCCGGTGTTATCCGCTCGTCCTGAATCAGCTCCTCATCCTGCCGCAGGGCCGCGCTAGCCGCCATCGAGCTCACGAGGGTGAGCGACCGCAGGTTCTCCGCGTACAGTGTTGCGTAACGCATGGCGAGAAGCCCACCCCAGGAGTGACCCATCAGGTGGATGCTCCTGAGGTCGAGTTGCTCTCGCAACGCCTCGATATCCTCGACGAAGGTGTCGATCCGCACGGTGGCGCCGTCGACCGAGGGGGCGGATCGACCGCTCAAGCGCTGATCGTAGAAGATCAGCTCGTAGGAGTCTGCGAGGGGGGCGAGGTGTGGAAGAAAGTAACCGTGCTCCAGTACGGGGCCGCCATGGACGACGACGATCGGCTCGCCGGCCCCCATGCGCTTCACGTACAGCTCGGTGCCATTGATTGTCTGGAGACCGTCGGTGCCTGGCGGCATGCGCTGTGGCTCGGCACATGCGGCCAGAGCGAACGCCACGACCAGTGCCGTGGCGCGCCCACCTGCGTTGGAGGCGGCTCGGTGCCCTCGACAGACGACCTCGACGCTTCGTCCCATCATCCGCATTCACGCTCCTCTACCACCGGGGCCCAAGAGAGGATCATCTCTTCTACCAGAATCCGCAATCGGGTGACGATCGGATGGTCGGAGCGCACCGGCCGGTCACCCAGAAGCTCCGTTGCGCGCGGGTCACTCTGTGCCAAAGCTGCCAGCAACCGGTCCGAGGCGCTATCGGGTCCGAGCCGGAGCCCGAGCATGCCGCGGTGCTCCTCCCAGCCGGTGCCGCCTCCGTAGTCCCAGCCGAAGCCGGAGAACGTGACCGGTTTGCCCGCGAGGCTCTGCAACTCGGCAAGTGCGCTCCCTACGCGGACGCCCTTCGGCGTGTGCCATGCGCCCTCCAGATCGCGCACACGGGCGAAGGCAGGCCGGGTGTGCGCCGAGTCGGACCAGGCCAGCTCGACCTCGTGCGGCGTCTCCGGCAGCACCCGCACGCCGGGGCTGCAAAACCCTTCTGCCAGGTAGACCTCCGCGGGCAGGACCATCGATGCGCCGAAATGGCGAGCGAGGTCTTCCTCGGTCGTCCGCGCATCGATCGGCCCGAAACGTTCACCCGGCAAGACCAACCAGGTCCCCGCCGAGGGAACGGGCTCGAGCCTCACCGAGTCGGCCGTCAGCGTGTCGTACTCGAGCCGGAGCGACGCCGTGGCGAGAAACGACGGGCAACAGTTGGCGTCGCCGGGGACATAGACCGGTGCCTCGACGATGCCCCGAACCACATCGATCCAGCTTCCCTTCGAGAAGCTCCACGGAGCAGGGGCCCGACGGCGCAGCCGGCTTCGATAGGCCGGCACCAGTGCCGCGACGGTGCCGTCGGACGTAAGCCGAAAGGGATGATCGATACACCCACCGGTTCCGTTGAGACACCGCCGGTGTGCGAGAAGGACGACGTCGCCGAGCGGTGCTGCACTGGGTGGCCGAAGGAGCTCGAAGCGCGCATCGGATCGGTCGTGCCACACCGGTCGCACGCGATCACGACCCGCCCCGGTGAACAGGACGAGCTCGTCCTCCACGATCGTATCAGGAAAGAGATCGCGGTCGCGCGTGGGAGTCCCCGGCTCCGCACTGTACACCAGCGTGCGTCGGGCGAGCGTCCATGACCACTGTGCACCGCCCGGCCCACCCAGCTCACCGACCTCGACAACCCGGCACGCCTCGCTGAGCAACCGATCCGACAGGGTCGACCTTGCTCTCTCCCAAGACAACTCCAGACAGGTCCCGACGGCTGCCTCGCGCGCCATCGCCTTGCCGTCGATGATGGGCTCGCCGGGCGGTGCAGTATCGCGCTGCGCGTGGGCCGCCAGGGTGAGCGCGCACAGCACGACCAACCAGGCGCGGGGCGGGCGCATGACCGCGGCGTGGTACCGAGGGAGGGCACCGCTACGTGCCATAGTGGTCAGCCCCGAGAAAGTGCAGGGAGACGTACGGCTCATCGCCTACGACCCATGAATCGTGCGGCTCGCCAGGTATGTAAAACAGCGCGCCGGGGGTGAGCTCGTAGGTGCGGCCGTCGGCGAAGGCCGCCGTCGCGCGGCCCTCGAGCACGAGCCCCACGTGCTCGACCGAACACAACTCGGCGCCGACGCCGGGGCCGACGTCGCTGGACCATCGCCAGCCGGGTTGGTAGGTGGCACGTCCGATCGTGACGCCCCCGATGGTGACCACCTCGAATCGTCCCTTGACGAACTCGCGCACCTCGTCGGGCGTCTCGAACCGTTTCAGGATGACCTCGAGCATGGCTCCCCCTGGGCCAGCGGTGGGCTGGCCGACTGCTGCGCTAAGGCTATCAGACGCCTCGGGATCCAGGAAGTGACCCTTGCAGCCCTGCCGGCCCTGGCGCCGGGCGGGGCGGGAAGTCGATGAGTTGTAAGCGATTACGCTCCCAAGTCGTGCTGCCGCTACCCTGGCGAATGGACGGACCTAACGAAATGCGCCTCACGACGTCTACGGTGCAACGAGCCGGCGATCAACGCCCGCCGAACTACTCGTTACCTTCGCAATTCCCAATGGAGGCAGATGTGAAGATTGCTGCTCGCACGGCCGCGCTCGGGGGAGTGCTCCTGCTCGCCGCCTGCTCGCGCGACGGGTTCGACCCGGCCGGCATGCCGGCGCTTTTCGATCGGGACATCGCGCTCTACGCTGCCGACGCCGCCGGACAGGATGTCGAGGTGATGCGCGGCCCCAGCGGCCGGTTCGGCATGGGCCTCTTGGCCGATCCCGCCTCATTCGAGTGCGACGACGTCGAGCGAAACGGACTGACCCTGAGCCGTACGTGCACGTTCTACGACGCCGGTGGCAACATACAAACCGCCTACGACCAGGAGACCACGGCATCGGTCGTCGTCCATGCCGAACTGAGCGGCAACGTCGACCGGATGGAATGGAGCGCGTCGGTGAGCCGCATCCGCGACGTTGTGATCACCGGGCTCGCGGGCGCCGAAACCGAGCTCGTGTGGAGTGGGACGGGGTCAGGGACGATGTCTCGCATTCGCCAGACGCGCGACGGCGGGGAGATGCAGATGACCATGACGAGCACGGAGACGGCGACGAACGTCACGATCCCCGTGCCGCGCACCGAAGACGGCTGGCCACTCGGCGGCACGATCACGAAGACCGTCACCATGAGCGTGACGGGCGGCCGGCGCGACGGCACGGATCATTCCCGAGACGTGACGATCACGTTCGACGGATCGCAGTACGCCGAAGTGACGTTGAACGACGAGACCTTTACGGTCGACCTCGCAAACCGCCGGCATGCCGGACACCGCAGGGGCCGATGACCCGCCTAGAGCGACCGCGAGAACACTGACCTCCGTGCCCGGCGGGCGATGCTGAATCGCTCGCCGGGCACGGTTCTCGCCCCTCCTCCATCTTCGACCGTCTTAGTCCGTCTTCGTCCGTCTCTGTCGTCCTACACAATTTCACTGATCTCGAGCAGATGTCCGTCCGGATCCCGGAAGAAGCACCGGATCTCGCCGCCGCGATCGACTGGAGGCGTCAGAAACTCGGCGCCACGATTCTTCAGCGTCGTGTAGGCGGCCCGACAGTCGGGCACGCGGATCGTCATCTGATGACTCACGGCGTCGGGATCGACCGGCGGGACGAACGTGACCTCCGGCTTGTCTTCCGTCGGTGGTCCGCCCGTGACGAGGAGGAGCCAGCACCCTTGGAATTGAACGACGAGTGACGTGCCGCCATACGCGCGGTACAGCTCGGCGCCGAGCACGTCGCAGTAGAAATGGCGGGCCCGCTCGATGTCGCTGACGACGAGAAGTTGTGTCAGCTCGACGCCGTCAGTGGGAAACGGAGCATCAGGCATCGATGATCAGTTGCTCACCTGGAGGAGGAACAGCCCTTCGTCCTGGCTCGTCACCACGATAATCCCCGAGGGGAAGAACGGATAGTTGCTCCAGCTCCCGCCGAACCCGGGCTCGTTCGATCGCGTCGGGGCAGTGTCGAAGTAGCCGATATCGACCGGGCGTTCGCGATCGGCGATGTTCACCACGCGCAGCCCGTACTGATAGTTCGACTGATACAACAGATCGCCCTTGATGTACAGATTGTGATCGGTCGCCCGGTTTGGGCCGAAGTGGGCGCCAACGACGATGGGGTCGTCGAGATCGGTGACATCCCAGATGATCGTCCTCGACGAAGGGACACTTCCCTGGAGCTCGTCTACCTCGTCGTCGAGGTAGAAGTATCGATGATCGTCGGTGAGCCATCCTTGGTGCGCATAGCCCACGTTGGGGTACGATGCCCGCGAGATGGCGACTGGGTTGGCCGGATCGGTCACGTCGGCAATGCTCAGCGCCGTCTCGTTCGACCCCAGGCACACGTCGCGGCCGGCGTAGTCGGGGTCGGGCCCGACGTAGCGAACACACTGTGCGTCATGGGTATATCCCGTGCCACTGAAGCCGGTTAGTGGATCGGCGAAGCAGCCGGCGAACCTTGGCGCGCCTGGGAGACGGACATCGATCATGTGTAGGCCACCGCCGCACGACTCCCCCCCGGAGTTGCTGCCGACGGCGTAGGCGAATCCTGTCGTTTCGTTGATCACGATATTGTGCACGCTTGCCACGCCCGAATATCGCGCGGTCTCCGCAAAGACTTGTGGAGCACCGTCGAAGCTCCTCAGTCGTCCCAGATCGAACACCTGCACGCCGTGTTCGAAAGACCCGTCGGCGACGACGAAGGCATGGTCGACGTACACCTTGATGTCGCGCCACACTGCCTGCGGCGACCCCGCCGTGCGCGGGAGGAATCCAACGTACACCGGAGCCAAGGGGTCGGTGACGTCCACAAATGACACCCCATCGGTCCGCCCCACGAGCGCGTACGAGTTTCCCGTCGCCCGATCGGTCCATCCCCACACGTCATTCAGCGTCACACCCGGTGGGCCGCCGAGTGCCGAGATGGGGAGGTAAGCGACGAGGTCGATCCCGTTGCAGTCGAACGGCGCCGCGGTGCCTGAGGCGCAACTGATGACGCTGCCGACTCTCGGCGCGCCGAGCGGGCCGAGCAAATCGACCGTAATGTTGGTCGAATCGACCATGACACCGGAGGTCGCTGTGATCACCGCAGATCCCATCGAGGCCGCGGTCGCCAGACCCTGCGCATCGATCGGCACCGCCCTGGGGTCGGACGATCTCCACTCGATGGCGAGTCCGCGAACGACTGAGCCGAGCGAGTCGAGCACCGCGGCGCTGAGAGCCGCGGTCTCGCCCAATACCGTCATCGTCTGCGCATGCGATCCGATCGTGACGGCGAACGGCACCTGCACCACACGCACGACGGCGCTCGCAACGAGATCGCCCACAGCGGCCCGCACAGTGTCGACGCCATTCGCGATAGCCACCAGGCGTCCCGTCGAGTCCACCCGGGCCACACCCGTGCCCGCCATCGACCAATCCACCGATTGATCTGCCAGCGTCGCTCCACTCGCGTTCTTGACCGCCGCCGCCACGGTGGTGGACGAACCGATCGCCCGGAATTCGACCGACGACGGGGTGATGACGATCGACGCGGCGATCGGGTCGTTCTCGGGAGGGTCGATCACGGGATCGAGTGGCGGCCGATCAGAACAGCCCATCGCCGCCACGGCGGCAAGGCCCCCCACGGCCACGACCCGGCTAGCCGTGCTCAGTCTTCCATTCATCTCAGTCGTCCTTCACCGTCCTGGTCCGTCTCCTTCCCGTCCTCGACCGTCTTTGTCCGTCCTCGACCGTCCTCCGCCGTCCTTTCACCACATCTCACTTCCTACCCACCGAATCAGGGTAATGGTCCGCATCGGCGTAGACGATCAGCCAGTCCGTCGCGCGCCGCTCCCAAACGAGCGTGGTTGGCCCACGCAATCGCAGTAGGTCGCCCGTCTCAGCGACGATCGAGTCGTGAAAGGTCATCGAAACCACGGCCGCGTTCCGTCCCAGCACGATGACTTCGACGTTCCCGAAGTTCGGCTCGAAGTGCTGGAACGAGGGCATCGTGCGGCGGATGCCGGCCACCACGGAATCGTACCCGCTCCGGACACCGTCGACGTACATGTAGAACTGGGCGGCCGCTTCGAAGGCGCGGGTAGCCGAGTCGACGCTTGCGGTGACGGTGGCGCGTTCGGCATCGGTCAGCGGCGCGGTGCCGGGTCCGCACGCTGCGAGTAGGAGGATCGGCACCACGAGTCGGCGGCCCGGCACTTTCGATCGCACCGTGCTGCTCCTGTGTTGGAGAGAACCGAACCGTATCGCCATCGGCACCGCCAGACAAACGGTGGCCGCGAAGGGGCAGCGTGTCTTGATTCTTCGGCGTTTCTTCGGTATCGTACCGTCCCCCTTTCCTGGAGCCGCAGCATGGGCATCGCCGAGGCGCTGATTCCCGAGT
The DNA here is from genome assembly GCA_039591795.1 of Gemmatimonadota bacterium. Lineage (GTDB taxonomy): Bacteria > Gemmatimonadota > Gemmatimonadetes > Gemmatimonadales > GWC2-71-9 > JBDHCY01. The sequence continues at coordinate 15,423 of JBDHCY010000062.1, forward strand.
TCGACGAAGAGCTGGCCGCAACACGCCGCGTGCTCGAGCGCGTGCCCGAGCATTCGTCCGATTGGAAGCCCCACCCCAAGTCGATGCCGTTCGACCGCCTGGCGACGTTGGTGGCGGAGATGCCCGGGTGGTTCGTCAACGTGCTCACCGAGCCGGTGCTCGAGATTCCGGTGCCCTTCACGCCGCTCGTGCTGGGGTCTCGGCAGGAGATGCTCGACCTGTTCGACGAGCATGTTGCCGCAGCGCGGGAAACCCTGCTCAAGACGGCCGATGGGGAGTTCGACCGCACGTGGACGCTTCGGTTCGGCGGCGAAGACGTCTTCACCCTTCCGAAGAACGTGGTGTACCGCCGCATGGTGATGAATCACCTCGTGCACCACCGCGCTCAACTCATGGTCTACCTGAGGATGAACGAGATTCCGGTTCCTGGGGTGTACGGTGCCTCTGCCGACGAGCACTGATCGATGACGGGCTGCCGGGGTAGGCAGTGGAGGTAGGACGTCGAATGGCGGGTTGAGCCGCGGGGGCCATCGCTTGACGGGGCGGCTAGATTGCTCCGAAGGTGAGCTACGACGAACAGGGAGCAGCCATGTCGATCCGGCCTGTCAAGCGAATCATCGAGTCACAGCCCACACTGGAAGGCGCCGGCGTGCGCTTGCGGCGCGCGTTCGGATTCGGCAATACCGACGATTTCGATCCTTTCCTCCTTCTCGACGACTTTCGGAACGAGCGGCCCGAAGACTACCTCGCCGGCTTTCCGTGGCATCCGCATCGCGGCATCGAGACGATCACGTACGTCCTCACCGGGACGGTGAACCACGGCGACAGCCTGGGAAACAGCGGCGCGCTCGGGTCCGGTGACGTGCAATGGATGACCGCCGGTAGCGGCATTCTCCATCAGGAGATGCCGCAGGGCGACGAGCAGGGGCGCATGCACGGCTTTCAGCTCTGGGCTAACCTCCCCGCATCGCTCAAGATGACGGAACCTCGGTATCAGGACGTGTCGTCCGGCGACATCCCCGAGATCACCGACGACGACGGTACCCAGGTGCGGATCATCTGCGGAAGCTTTTGGGGGCAGAGCGGCCCGGTCGACGGGATCGCTGCGGATCCTCGATATCTCGATGTTTGGATCCCGGCGGGCGTGCGCAAGACGCTGCCGGTGGAGACCTCGCGGCATGCCTTCGCCTACGTGTTTGACGGAAGCGGGACGTTCCGCGACGCCTCCGATCCGCGTGCCGTGAAGACGGACTGGGTGGGCGCGGGCGATGCATCACCCGAGGAAACCGGCAACCGCTCGCTCGTGCTGTTCGACCGCGGCGACGAAGTGACCGTACAGGCCGGCGAAGCCGGCATCAGGTTCCTGCTCGTCTCCGGCAAGCCGCTCGAAGAGCCCGTCGCGTGGCACGGCCCCATCGTCATGAACACCGAAGAAGAACTACGCCAGGCTTACGCCGAGTTGCGTGACGGGACGTTCATTCGGGATCGCTGAGCCGGCTCACTAGCGAGTGCTGCGCCACCGCGCGCCGGCCTACCGACGCGATCTGAGCTCGGCGAGTTTCTCGCGTATCTCTTCCCGCTCTGGGTTGAGAGACAGCGCGCGCTCATAGGATGCGATCGCATCAGCCATGCGGTCGAGCCTCGCGTAGGCGTCGCCAAGCGATGCGTGGGGTTTCCACTCGGCGGGGTACTCCGCTCGGTTGAGCACCAGCAGTTGGACCGCGTCCTCGACGAACCCCGCCCCCATGACCAGCCGTGCGATGTCCTGTAACAGATCCACATCGAACGCCGAAGCCGGGTATTGCCTCTTCAGCTCGTGATACCGCGGGATGCCTGTCCGCGGGCCGCCAGCCATCATCGCGGAGTCGAGGGCCAACCGCACCAGCCTTCGTGGCGCGTCGTGTCGTTGGTAATCGAGATGGGTCACGGCCGCCTGCTCTCCGCCGAACGCTTGGGCGAGCACCTCGTGGACGATCGACATCCCATGGTCGGAGTTCGACAAGTACACCAATCCGTCACCGGAGCGGAGCTGCACGATCGCGAAGCTCTTGTAGCCCGTGTTGTCGCCCCAGTGCCAGATCGCCGCCGAGTCATCGGTGCCCTGGAGCCCGACGCCTAGGCCCCATGAGACTCCGTCGGCGACACTCACCTGCGGCGCGAGCATTGCGCGGCGCTCCGCTTCGTCGAGCAGGGGGCC
>JBDHCY010000063.1:0-19129 GCA_039591795.1 Gemmatimonadota bacterium
ACCTTGCCGGCCGGCATCCCGGCCAAGGACTTCTGGTCCTTTGTCAACTACGACCCGCAGACCCGTTCGCTGCTCCAGACGCCGACCACGCCGTTCCCGAGCGTCAGCAGCCAGAGCGGAGCGGTCCAGACCAATGCCGACGGCAGCACCACCGTGTGGTTCGGCCCCGAGCCGCCGTCTGGAAAGGAATCCAACTGGGCCCCGACGGTGCCCGGGAAGGGTTGGTTCACTGTCCTGCGGCTCTACGGGCCGCTGGATCCGTGGTTCGACAAGACGTGGCGGCCGGGCGAGATCGAGCTCGTGGACTAACGTACGCCGGTGTCGAGCGTGCCCGTGCCGACGCGACGGCGTCTCGAGACACCTCGTCCAGATCCGGTCACCCATGGCTCGATCCGCGCCGGGTGCGGACCATGACCTGACTTACCGCATCGACTGCGCTCCTCGATCATGTCGAGCGTATTGGTTGGGACGGGCATCGGTCGAGTCGTCGGATGGGTTGAGAAGGAGGCCGACTCGCTGTCTGCGCAGCTCATTCCAGTAGCGAGCGCGGTCTCACTCCGGCCAGTCCCCCTGGGGCAGCCCTGGCGTGATGCGTAGCGCGTTCCGGTAGTAGACCTTCTTCAGAACCTCGTCGGGCAGAGCGATCCCGTAGAGCTTCCAGAACGCGTGATAGTCGCGGTAGTAGTCGAAGTAGTCGTCGCCCGTCTCGAAGACCCGCCAGTAGTACGGATACTCCTCGGGTTGGAAGGAGTCCTTCCCGAAGAGGATCCGGTCCTGGTACTCGACGAAGAAATCGTGCGCGGTGCGCGGCTGGCGGCCGATGTCGTAGAGCACCGCGCCGACTTCGACGAGGATGTTCGGCATCTCGTCCATCATCTTCGCAAGCCGAGGGAGGTCGTTGGCATGCCACCCCATGTGCGCCCGCACGCAGGTCGTGCCCGGGTTTCGGCGGATCATGTTGTCCCGCTCCTCCATCAGTTGCTCGAAGCTCGGAAACTCCTCAGGCGAGTACTGCCGGCGCGGGAAGAGTGCGAGCTCGAGCCAGCGTTCGTTGGTGTAGTCGATCGGCTGCCAGAACTCCTGCGGGTCGGCGGTGTGGATGAACACGGGAAGGCCGAGCCGGGCCGCCGCCTGCCAGACGAGATCGAGCGCGGGATCGTCGATGCGCAGCCGCGTGCCGTCGGCCTTCTGCGTGCGGAGCCCGAGCCACTTCCCGACCTCGCCAATCCCGACGGCCCCCGCGGCCGCGTCGGCCTCGAGCTGCGCGACCGCGCGCTCGGCCCAGCCGGAACCCACGTCCCTGAAGCTGATGCCGGTGAAGACGCGCACGCGGTCCTTCATCCGCGGTGAGGCGGCGATCGCCGCGACGGCGCGCGTGAGGGCGTCACCGGAGAGCGAGTTCGCGGCGATCATCACCCGCACGTTGATGGCGTCGAGCTGGTCTCCGAGCTGCTCGAGATCCTCCACCGTCGAGATCATCCCGCGCGGGTGCCCGTGGAAGTCGATCACTGGGAACTTCGCCTTCGGGACCGGATGCTCGGGGACGACCAGGGTCGAGCGCGGCCGATAGTCCACGATGCTCGGCGCGGGTATCGTCGGCGCCAGGCACCGACGGGGACGTATTTCCGTCATGCCGGGGGGACATGATTCGCCAGGCTGGATCTCGGTCGTCGCGCGGCCGGGGCCCCGTTGGGATGCGGCCACGGTGGGAATTGCGAGGGCGGCGACGGCGATGGCCACGGCACGGATGTGAGACACAGGGGGCTCCTGTTCGGGGCGTCGAGAGGCGTCCTTCAATGGAACGGCAGCGCGGGCATTCGTCCTAGCGTAAGGATGACGCGGAACCGCCAGATTGCAAGAACCCGAGCGCCTGCGATCCGTTGTTTCTCGTACGGCGCGAACCCGTTCGATGTTGAGATTGGGGCAGGCAGCGAGCTTCCGACGAGTCTTTGCCGCGAGCGTCGACGCCGGCGTTACGACATGACCCACCCGCCGTCCACGTTGAGCGTCTGGCCGGTCACGAAAGACGACTCGGGCCCGGCGAGGAACGACACGACGGCCGCCAGCTCCTCGACCGTGCCACGCCGCTTCAGGGCCTGCGCCTCCACGACGCGCGCTTGATACTCCGCGAGATCGGCGTGCTGCACTCGTTCGGCCGCGGTGGGAAACGCCCCGGGAGCGACGGCGTTCACCCTGATCTCGTAGCGCCCCAACTCCCTCGCCATCGCGCGGGTCATCGCAACGACCGCCCCCTTCGTGGCGACGTAGGGTGACATCTGCGGCCACCACCCGTGCCACACGATCGAGGCCACGTTCACGATCGATCCGCCCCCCGACGCGATCATGGCCCGTGCCGCGTGCTGCGCGCACAGGAAGTACGCGCGCTGATTCACGCTGATGGTGTCGTCGAGCTCGGCGACGCCTACCTCGACGAACGGTCCGGCAGGAAACACCGCGGCGTTGTTCACCAACACGTCGAGCGAACGAAACGCGTCGGCGGTCGTCGTGAAGGCGGCCGCGATCTGTTCCTCGTCGCGCAGGTCACAACCGACGGCAAGCGCGCTGCCGCCCGCTTCCTGGATGCGTCGGCAAGTGTCCGTGGCGGCACCCCCGTCGATGTCGAGCGCCACGACCGCATGACCGTCGCGCGCCAGACGCTCCGCGACGGCCGTCCCGATGCCGCCGCCTGCGCCCGTCACTAGAGCAGTCAATGCGACTCCCGTTTCACGTCGTCGCCGCTCGATCCAACCAGAAAGTCGAGATCGGCACCGAGATGGGCCTGCTGCACGTGATCGATGTAGAGCCGCGCGTACCCCCGTTCGTACTCGCTGGGCCGTGACACCGGTGCCGCACGGCGACGTGCCAGCTCTTCCTGGGGCACCTCGAGCTCGAGCGCCCGGTTGGCGACGTCCAAGGACACGCGATCGCCGGACTGCACCAACGCCAGCGGCCCCCCGGCCGCGGACTCGGGAGAGACGTGCAGGACGACGGTCCCGTAGGCGGTTCCGCTCATTCGGGCATCGGAGATCCGCACCATGTCGGTGACACCTCGTTCGAGCAGCTTCCTCGGCAGAGGCATGTTCCCGACTTCCGGCATGCCCGGGTAGCCCCGGGGGCCGCACCCCTTGAGCACCAGGACCGAATCTTCGTCCACGTCCAGCGCGGGGTCGTCGATCCGGGCCTTGAAGTCTTCGATGCTCTCGAAGACGACCGCCGGTCCGGTGTGCTCGAGCAGCGCGTCGCTCGCAGCCGCCGGCTTGATGATGGCTCCGTCGGGCGCCAGGTTGCCACGGAGCACCGCGATGCCGGCATCCGCCCGGATCGGGTCGTCCATCGCGTGAATGACCTCGTCGCCGATCCGCTCCGCGGTAGCCACCTGGTCCCGTAAGGGTCTCCCAGAGACCGTCGGCGCCCCGAGGTCGAGCAGACCTCCCAACTCCCGCATGACCGCGGGCAACCCCCCGGCGTAGTAGAAGTCCTCCATCAGGTACTTCCCCGCCGGCATCAGATCGACGAGGAGCGGCACGTCTTTGCCGAACCGATCCCAGTCGTCGAGACCGAACTCGATGCCGAGGCGGCCCGCGATCGCCAGGAGGTGGACGACGGCATTGGTCGAGCCACCGATCGCCGCACACACGCGCACCGCGTTCGCGAAGGCTTCACGGGTGAGCACGCGGGAGGGACTCAGATCTTCCCCTACCAGCTCCACGATCCGTCTTCCCGTGAGGTGCGCGAGCACCCTGCGCCGTGAATCGGCAGCGGGAATCGCCGCGTTCCCCGGAAGCGTGATCCCCAACGCCTCGACGAGGCACGCCATCGTCGACGCCGTCCCCATCGTGTTGCAGAAGCCCGCGCTGCGCGACATGCACGATTCGGCGGCGAGGAAGTCGTCGATGCTCATCTCACCGGCGCGAACGGCTTCGGAGAACTGCCACACCGACGTGCCGCTTCCCATTTTCTCGCCCCGATACACCCCGCTCAGCTTGGGGCCACCGGAGAGCACGATGGACGGGATGTCGACGCTGGCCGCTCCCATCAGCTGCGCCGGGGTGTTCTTGTCGCAGCCCCCGAGCAGGACCACCCCGTCGATCGGATTCGCCCGGATGGATTCCTCGACGGCCATCGACATCAGGTTCGTAGTGGGGAGCATCTGGGTCTCGCCGAGCGACATCGCCGGGAAGACCATCGGGACCCCGCCCGCCTCCCAGACCCCCCGCTTCACGTACTCCGCGATCTCGTCGAGGTGACTGTTGCACGGCGTCAGATCGGACCAGCTCGAGCAGATGCCGATCATGGGCTTGTCGACGAACAGGTCGGCGGGGTAGCCGTCGGATTTCATCCAGCTGCGGTGGATGAACCCGTCGCGATCGAGCTTTCCGTACCAACGACTGCTGCGGAGCCTTCGACCGGGTGCGCGTGCGTCGCTCATAGCCCCTCGTCAGGTGTTGAGCCGCAGGAAGCCGCCGTCGATCGGGTAGTCCGTGCCGGTGGCGAAGGCGGCCTCGTCCGAGCAGAGGTACAGCGCGAGGTCGGCGATCTCCTGCGGCGTTCCCATGCGGCCGATCGGCTGCGTCGCGGCGAGCGTGTCGAACATCTCTTGATCCCGCCCCGGGTAGTTGGCCGCGAGATAACCGTCCACGAACGGCGTGTGCACTCGCGCGGGCGAGATCGAGACGACCCGGACGCCGTGTTGCGCGTAGTCCTTTGCCGCCGAGTAGGTCATCGCGAGCACGGCACCCTTCGACATCGAATACGCGAAACGGTCGGCGAGGCCCACCGACGCCGCCACCGACGCCATGTTGAGGATCACCCCGCCGCCTCTGGCCTTCATGGTCGTAATGCAGGCGTGCATGCAGTGGTACACGCCCTTTGCATTCACGCGGTAAACGCGGTCGAAATCGTCTCCCGTCGTGCGCTCCAGATCGCCGACATGGGCGATGCCCGCGTTGTTGACGAGGATGTCGATACCGCCCTCCCGCAGGATCTCGCCGAAGACGCGCTCAACCTCCACCCCATCGCTCACGTCGCAGTGGTGCGCAGTCGCTACGCCGCCCGTATCGACGATCGCGCGGGCGGCGTCCTGAGCGCCCCCGTCGTTCACGTCGAGGATGTGGACGAGCGCGCCGCGGTCAGCAAAGGTACGGGCGATGGCCTGGCCGATGCCGCTGGCACCGCCGGTCACGACGGCGCGTTTGCCGTCCAGACGAAAGACGTCTCGTGTCACGGTGCGGACTCCTGGCTGTCGCGTCGGGATCCGTGGTCGCCAGCCGGGAAAGTGTAGGCCACGACGGGCCGGGTCAATTCAAATCACGATGATTCCGCGACGCAGAACTGCTCGGCTGGTGGCCAGCCGTGCGGGGCAACATCTTGTGACATATTGAACTCCACCTCTCGAATCATGTGAGGCCCGTCATGCGCTCCGTGCTCTTCATCGCCGTCCCACTCGCCACTGCTGCCCTCATATCCGTCAACCGCACCAACGCACCCTCCGACTTCCCACGCACGACGATCGACGTCGGGGTACACGTGAGCGACATCGAGGCAGCAGCCGAGTTCTACACGAACGTGATTGGCTTCACCGAGGTAGAGGGCTTCGAGGTGGCCGCCGACTTCGCCACCGCCGCTGGCCTGACTGATGGACAGCCCCTCGCGGTGCGCGTGTTCGTCCTGGGCGAAGGCGAGTCGGCAACGAGGCTGAAGCTGATGGAGGTGACGGACGTCGAAACCAGAACGAGCGACAACGCCTACGTCCACTCGCAACTCGGCTTCCGCTACCTCACGATCTTCATCGACGATACGAACGAGGCGCTGACGCGCCTGCGAGCCAGAGGCCGCGAGCCGGTCGCGGACGGACCGGTACTGATCGGGGAGGACCCCGCTGGCCAGTACCTGACGGTCGTACGTGATCCTGACGGGAATCTGATCGAGCTGATCGGGCCGAGGCGGTAGCGGCGGGCGGGGATGCCGACGTTCAACCAGGTTCGACCAGCTGCGGTTCCTATGTCCCTGGGAGCCCGTCCGGGCTGCTCGATGGGCTCGACATGCTGGTGAGGCTCTCGCGATAGAACCGGTCAAGCACGGCCTTGTACTTCGTCTCGACGGCTTTGCGTTTGATCTTCATGCTCGGGGTCAGCTCCCCCTCCTCGACACTGAAATCACGGGGCAGCAGAGCGAACTTCTTGATGGTTTCGAAGCTGGCCAACGCTTCGTTCAGCTCGTCGACGGCGCGTTGCATCATGCCCACGACCTCCGGATGGGTGGACAGCTCGGCGTAGCTGAGACCTTCCAAGCCGCGCTCTTGCTTCCACCCAGCGATCGACTCCTCATCGATCGTGATTAGAGCACTACAGAAGTTGCGCCCGTCACCGTGCACGACGACCTGACTGATGTACGGACTGAGTGATTTTAGACGCCCCTCGAGATGCTGCGGAGCGACATACTTGCCGCCGGACGTCTTGATGAGATCCTTCTTCCGGTCGGTAATGCGCAGACGCCCTTGCTCATCGACTTCACCAATGTCACCGGTGCGCAACCAGCCGTCAGATGTGAGCACCGCGCGCGTTTCCTCCGGCTTACGATGATAGCCGCGCATGATGCCGCGACCATGCAATACGACTTCGCCGTCCTCCTCGTCGAGCTTCACCGTCACGCCCGGTAGGGGTAGACCAACCGTGCCGAAGCGGTAGCTATCAGGGCGATTGACGAAGGAAGCCGCACCGGATTCCGTGAGGCCATACCCCTCGAGAATGAGAATGTCGGCAGCGTGAAAGAACTCGGCCATCTCTCTGGACAAGGCCGCGCTGCCGGAGATGAAGAAGCGGATCCGGCCACCGAAGCGCGCCTTGAGCTTGCTGAACACGAGTTTGTCGCCAATGCGGAACTTGAGCGCCAGCAAGCCCGAGGCGTGACCGCCCTCTTGTCGTAGCTTCGACACCTCGTGCCCCACGCCAATGGCCCAACGAAAGATGGCGTACTTGAGCGCCCCACCCTGCTTCGCGCCAGTAACCACCTTGTTGTACACCTTCTCGAAGATGCGTGGCGCCGCGGCCATGAAGGTCGGCCTAACGTGCCCGAGGTTCTCAACCAGCTTGGGAACGCGCCCGTCGACGGTGGTGGCAAAGCCGATTTGGAGCTGCGCTGCCTCCAACACCTTGCCGAAAGAGTGTGACAGCGGCAGCCACAAGTATTGATGGTCGTCCACGCTCAGCAGATTGATGTCGTCGATGGCCTTGCCCTCGAACGCCCACGTATCGTGCGTCAGCTCGACGCCCTTGGGTTGGCCCGTCGTGCCGGAGGTATAGATGATGGTTGCCAAGTGCTCCGGCTTGACCGATTCGATCGTCCGCTCATACAACCCAGCGTTTTCCTTGTCGTGCTTGCGGCCGATTTCTTCCAGCTCTTCGAGGGTGATGACCCAGCCGTCGTGGCCCGCCTTGCCGGCAAAGGTGATGACCTTCTTGACGTTGAGCAGCTTGTCGCGCTGGCTCAGCACCTTGGCGACCTGCTCATCGTCCTCGGCGAACAGGAGCACGGTCTCGGAATCGGTGAGGATGTAGGTGCACTCATCGGCGGTATTCGACGGATACACCGTCGTCGTAGCTCCCCCACCACAGAGAATGCCCAAATCCGCCAGAATCCACTCGACTCGCGTCGACGACAGGATGCCGACGCGCTGCTCGTTGTCGAGCCCCAAGGACCGCAAGCCGCAGGCGATGGCCCGTACCCGCTCCCCCGTCTGCTTCCAGCTGAGCTCGCCCCACCCGGGGTCGAGTGGGTACTGCAACGCCAGCCTGCTTCCCGACTCCTCGACGCGGTGCAGGAACATCTCGCTAAGGGTGCGGTACTCTCGTTGAGCCATCGTCTAAGGAGTGATCACGAAGACCGGCTGTACCCATGCGATGTCACCCCTTGAATCGGTGACCTTCGCTCGGACGTATTTCTCACGTCCCTGAAGGGTGTACACCGCGGGGTTCTCGAATGATGCAGCCAAGACCCTACCGCCAGATCCAATAAACGTGGTCGTGTACCGGAAATCTCCACGCGGTGCGATGTGGACCTCGAGGCGATCCTCCCGCGTGATGACGTCGCTTAGGCGAACACCGGTGCTCGCGTAGAACTGTCCCGCCTCCAATTGCTGCATGATCTCGGTAGCGTCGAGCGACGGGGCGCGCACGGAGATCCAACCCCGTCCCGGATTGGAACGGTCCGCCGAGAACTCTCCCTGAAAGTGGTGCGCATCGTCCACGGCGATTCCATAGATTCTCTTTCCGCCGGTCAGGAGCATGTCCCAAATCTCTTCGAGCGAGGGGAATCCCCCACCACCCTCGTTGTGGACGCCTGGGTGGCCGTTGTAGATCTCGAGCAGCCGATCACGCTCCACCTGCGCCAACTCTTCCGCACCGAAGGCCCAGCCGAAATTGGGGTGATTGATGTGCGGCACACCCTCCACCTCTCGAATTGCGTCCACATTGCTCTGGATGGTCGCCACCAGCGTGGAGCCGGTTCGAGGATTCACGAGTCGCGGGAGGTTCAATCCGTTCACGTGCACCGGCACGCTTTCATAGCTCGAGGTTACCTCCTCGCCGGGGATCAAGATGAAGCTCGAATCGGTGAGATGAGCGAGCTTGGTTGGATCGGTGAGCACGTTGTGATCTGAGAGCACGAGAAAGCTGTACCCGTGCTCCCGGTACCACCGGACGACGTACTCAGGCGGTGAGTCCCCGTCGCTCTCGAGAGTGTGGGTGTGGGTGTTGCCCTTGTACCAAGACGTTCCGGCCGTGTCGGGAACTTCGAAGCGAGCTTGTGCGCCGAGGGGCAGTCCGTCCACCGAGAGGAGGACGACCGCAAGTCCGGTAGCGATCAAGCGAGTGCGGGATTGCACGCCTCTGGCCTAGTCGTTCACCTTGCGACCCGTGACATCGCGGCCGTTCTGCCGCATGACCGCTCCGGTCACCTCACCGGACTCGTTCGTGATAAACGTGAACTCCACGGGAGCTATCCTCGAGTAGAACGTGGTCTCCGACTCGGCGTAGATCCGAGACTTCTCCTGCCCCGTCGGCTGAATCCATAGCCTGCCACCTTCGAACGTCACTACGGCCGAAAACCGCGACGAGAACTCGTACTCGCCAGCGTACGACTCGAGAATGCTCGCGTCGACCTCGGCCTCCGCACGCTCCGATGCGGGACCTTTGCACTCTCTTCCAGATTCGATTTCGGACTTGATCCGATTGAACTCCATCTCGTAGTTCGACACGTTGTCGTACTGCATCTCCCGCGCCATGTCGTAGGCTTTGCTGTAGTTCGCTTTCGACTCTTCGGCCCGACACAATACGCGATAGAGGTCCCCGAGATGATTGAACACCCGCGCCGATCCCGGGTGCAGCTCGGCGTTCCGTTCCATCTCTCGCTGGGCCTCGTTCCAGCGGCCTTGTTGAGCATGCGTGCGTGCGGCTACATCCGCGACATCCTCGTGTGGCACCACTGGATACCCGAAGCGCTCACTCAATGTCGCGTAGTGCGCATCAATCTGCGCCCATCCCTCGTCGCCCGGTTGCGACGCCAGGGTCGTGAGGTCCGCAAGTTCCCAACCCGAAAAGACCCATCCGAGACCGTCGCGGAACGCGACGAGCGGGTCTGACGCGCCGCTCGAGGAACCCTGCTCACCTCGAAAAGACGATACAACCGAGTTGTCGGAGCCGATCGCGATGGTCGCGATAGTCTCTGGCACGTCGCCTAGGACACCCTCATCTGCGGCGATCACCGTGAGCGCCGCGGCGCGGTACCCACCTTCAACCCACGGTCGCAGCTCGTCTACCAGGAACCGCGAGAAGTCCGCTCGTTGTGTGGCCGTGGGCGCGGGGGTGTGCACGACGATCATCCCAGGCGCCTGCCCGCGATCCGCAAGAGAACGCGTGACGCCGGAGGCTTGATGCAGCGAAGGGTCACCATCGAGCACGAACAGCACGGGATACTGACTCGACATCGACAACTCGTATCCTTCCGGCGTCAGGATCCGGAGTGAGCGCTCTTCCCCGAGGATCGCGGACGCTACGCTCGCCTTCCGTCCCGGAAGCGACGCCGCAGCGCCCTCGGCCGTGGCAAGCGGGACGCCGATGGCGATACGTCGGGGTGCGGGGGCATTGCGTCCGCCTTGGTGCAGAACGAGGCCGTCGACCGCGCCGGTGTCGTCTTTCGTAAACGAGATCTGCGCATTCACCACGCGAGCAAAGAACTTCGTGTCCGATTCCGGGAATACCGGGAACTTGTTTTGCCCTGTTGCCCGAGCGAAGAGGCCGCCGTTCTCGAGCGTGATGTGGATGACAAAGGTGGGTCGCAGCTCGTACTCGCCGACGTAGGTCTCGAGAATGTTCTCGGGGACGAAGACCTCGACCCGCTCTGCTATCGGAGCACCGCTCAACGGGATGTCCGGGTTGATGAGATGGTACGCAATGTCCTGTGCCGCGATCGGATAGTTCGCGAGCAGGACCGCCCCGACTCCGGCGTCCGGATCGAATCCAACGAACGCGCGGAAGCCCCGCGTCGCGCCACCGTGGGTGATGATGCGTTTGTCACCAAACTTCATCACGCGCCAGTTGAGACCGATGTCGGCGTTGCTGTTCACCGTGTTCCGTACTTCATGCGCGTCCCGCATCGACCGTTCGATCTGCGACGTCGGTGGCCCGATGTTCGCGGCCACGAACCGCAGCAGGTCCTCGGCGTTCGACCGCAATGCGCCCATCGCGGGCAGGTTGGGCCAGTTCCGGTAGGGGGCGACGAGTCCCTGGTCGTCGTGGCCCACGGTCATCCAGTCGCGAACCGTGCCTTCGACCTTCGTGCTCGTCGTCCGCATCTCGAGCGGACCGAGGATTCGCTCCTGGAGCAATTGCTCGTACGACTTACCGGTGGCGCGTTCGAGCGCGTGGCCGAGCAAGGCCACGGCGATGTTCGAGTACTCGTACTCGACGCCGATCTCGCGGCGTAGCTCGTGGCTCGAGAGAAACTCGTACAGCATGTCGATCGTGTAGTGCGGGTAGGCGCCGTCGCCCGTCGGGACCATGTTGGTCGGCATGCGCGTCAATGACGACCGGTGCGTGGCAATGTCGAGCAAGGTGATCTCGCGTCCCTCCCAGCTCGGCACGGTCACGCCGTCAGGCAAATACTTGGCGACCGGGTCGTCTAGGGCGACCTCGCCGCGCGCGACCGCATCCGCCAGCAGGACTCCCGTGAAGACCTTCGTGATCGATCCGATCTCGAAGACCGATTTGGCGCCGAGCGGCCGCGCACCTTCTCCGGCATCACCGTAGTAGACGATTCTCGTCGATCCATCGGCTTCCATGACACCGAGGACGAGCGCCATGCCGCGGTCGTCCTCGACGCGCTTCTCGATGAGCGCAGCAAGGTCCTCGCTGGACGGGAAGTGCTGTGCGCTCGTGGCTGCCGGAAGCAGCAGCGCGAGCAAGAAAACGATGGTCAGGCGTGTTCGTCGCATGATGTCGCATTCCCCTTGCGCGTCCCGGTTCGATGATCCGCCGGCAAGTTCGTTCGATCGGTGTCCCGCCGACGAATGACTTGGACAATGCGGTCAGCGCCCCTACGCGGTCAAGGCTCCACGGTTTCGCCGACGTGGGATGCAGACCTGGTTGCCGACTTGATGTCCCGATTCCACGTGTGCATCATGGACGTGTGTGCAGGCCCCAGAGCGTTGGCTCTCTACAAGACGATGCGTCCGCACGTCGAGCGATACGAGTGGGCCTACGGAACTCGAGTGACCGCCGACTACCGTCTTTCAACCGACGAACACCTTGCGATCATCGCAGCGGTCGAAATCGGCGACGGTCAACTCGCGAAGAGGTTGATCGAGCAGCATTGGGCCGCCGGTGCGCAACGGACGTGCGCGACGATCGCACCACTTTCGGCATCGTAACCCAACGTGTTCACGGCCATCATGGATGATAGCCTGGGCATGTGGATCCTGTACGAGTGTTAGCGACTCGTGGCTGGACTGTGGGCCGACCCGAGCGGCAGGCTGGTCGCTTCTTGCGCAACAATCTCTTCCATCCGTGGGGTACGGCCGCCTAGCGTTGCGTCCAGAAAACGTCGGGTCATGCGGACCGACGCGAGCAAAACGCGGAGACCGAACGTGGCGGGGCGGGCGTTTACGCCGCGTGGGTCCTCGATGCCAACGAGTGTCGAATACACGGGCCAGTTCTGGAAGTCGTAATGCGTCGCGATCTCGGGCGGGGCAGTGCCGCCGATCGTGACCTCGTACCGGTCCGCGTGCGCCAACCGCTCGAGTGACGTGCGATCCACATCGTCACGGCGGCGATGGATGTCGAGCACAGCGGCACGCATCTGCGAGGCGGGCCAGTGCATTGAGGTCAGAAGCGCGTTGCCGTCCGGCGTGACGAACGACGCGTCGAGCCCGACCACCGCACGCACCCGCGGATCGCGTGCCGCCACGACCAGGCCCACGAGTCCGCCCATCGAGTGTCCGGTGATCGCTAGCCGCGCCGCATCCACGTACTCCGCTCGGCGGAGGAGGTCCAACACGAAGGCCACGTCAGCGGCCTGGGTTTCAACTGATGCCGCGTCGAACGAGGAGCGATCCCACGGGGCCGCACCGACTTGGGGTACGGTCGCCACGACATAGCCGTGACTCGCCAGGTACTCGAAGAGGATCGTCTGTTCGAGCTGGTAATCGCCCAGGCCGAGTGAATGGACGATCAGAGGGAATCGCCCGGCGGCTGTCGGGACATCGCGGCGGGCCATCGTGCGCACGGCGGAGACCACGTCGAGCAAGGAGTCCGACTCCGGTGAGAACTGGCGGGCCGCGGTGGTGTGCTCCCAGCCCCTGAGCACGCGGTTGTAGTAGTCGAGGCGCTCGTCGGTCGGCCGTACCTGCCGGTATGCCGCGAACGTCATGGTGGTGTCTGCCGAGGGTTCGGCAGGATACCAGATCAGGATCCGGAGCGGCCGCCCGAGGTCGTGCACCTCGGTCGAGTCGGGTGGCCAGAAGCTGCGCGAGGCGTCGAATTCGTAGCGGGCGGCAAAGCCCACGTCATAGGGTCCCCTGTCGAGTTCGCCCCAGAACGGGGACGTCTGAGTGTGGGCGGTGGTTGCGAGCGTGAGCGCGGCGACGGCTGGGAGGAGGCGCAGCATACCAATAGAGATACTTGATGCGGTCGGATGGTTGCATGAAGGGCTCGCCGTCCCGCGCTACTCAGCCTCCCTCAGCACCTCGACTGGATCCACACGAGTCGCCCGTCGAGCCGGAAGGTAGCTGGCAACGAGAACCACGACGAACAGGAGTGCTCCTCCACCCAGAAAGACTTTGGGATCACGGGCACTCGTGTTCCAGAGAAAGGCCTCCAGAACACGGCTGAACGTCCACGCGCCAGCCAAGCCGAACGACACACCCACTAACGCCGTCAGCGTACTCTTGCGCAAGATGAGGCGGAGGACGCGTCCACTTTCGGCGCCCAGTGCCATGCGTAATCCCAGTTCCCGTTGACGGTCGGCGACCGAGTACGCGACCACCCCCCACGTGCCGACGGCCGCGAGGAGAACGGTTATGGTGGCGAAGATCGTGAGGAGCCAGAAGATGAGACCGCGATCGCCCACGGAACGAGAGATGAGTCGGTCCATTGTCGTGATGTTGCGCATGGCGACGGCCGGGTCCATCGCAAACAACTCGTCTCGAATCAGCCGGATCGCCTCGTTCGGGTCCCCCGTAGTCCGCACGCTCGCATATCTGGGGCCGCTCCGCTCCCGCAGCGAGTAGTACGCAACCGGCCATCGTTCGTTGGCGGGACCAGTGTAAATGACGTCACCGACGACCCCCACGACCTCCGCGGTTTCCCTACCGGGCAGGGCGAAGAAGGTGGTCACCCTCTTGCCAATCGGATCCTGATTGGGGAAGTACTTCGACGCGGCAGTATGACTCAGCACCACGACCGGCGGGCCGCGCAGCCCGTCCGACTGGTTGAACACACGGCCTGTGACGACGGGAATGCCCAGCAGATCGAAATAGTTGTCCGAGACCGGGACGACCCCCGCGCTGCCCATATCTGTCATCCCAGACTCGCTGCCTTCGATCCTGACGCCGAGCACGGCTTCGAAGTGCTTGAGAATCGCACCGGACGACACGGCGATTCCCTCGATGCTGGGAATGGCTTCCAACCGCCGTTGGAGCTGGTCGTCGAACTGTGCCGAGAGAACGATGTGCGAGCGCCATCCCGCTTCATCACGAGGGTCCAGGCGCGGGACGGCCTGAGGCTTGGAGAAGTCGAAGGAGAGTAGTCTTTCCGTGTGGAACCCGGCATCCACCCCAACGAGACGGGCCACCGTGCTGCCCATGAGTCCAACACCGACCAGCAGAATCAAGGCCAAAGCGACCTGCGCCCCCACGAGAAAGGTCTGCGGGTCGAGACCTGACTTGGTGCCGCGGCGCTTGGTGACTCCGGCACCGTCTTTCAGATGGTCTGTGATCCGGAAAGACGACACACGAAGTGCAGGCATCAGGCCTATCAGCAACGCTGCGGCAAGGGACACGAGTACGGCAAACAGCATCACACGCGCATCGAGTGTCAGGCCATCCGGGTTGACGACTCGAAGCCCCGAGTCACTGCTCTGCAGGAACTGACCCGGCCACGCCACGGCAAGCAGACGCATGCCCCAGAGGGAGAGTCCAAGACCGACAGCGCCACCGAACGTTGCCACTGCCAGGCTTTCCAGCAGGAACGAGCGGACCAGACGCCACTGCGATGCGCCGAGCGCGCGCCGTATGGCTCCCTCGCGCACGCGTCTCCGCGCGCGGGTGAACAGAAGCCCAGCGAGGTTGGCACACGCAACCAGGAGCACCAATCCAGCCGCAAGTGCCAGTAACATCGACGCGGCGCGGGCGTGAGGGTTCGTCCACACTTCGGTGAGGGGACGGACCCCGGCACCGTAGGTGACCTCCCCGGGCCACTCCTCTGCGATCGCTTGACCAACGACCGCCATCTGGGCCCCGGCGCCGGCCAACGTGGCACCGGGGCGAAGGCGTCCCACCACCCAGGCCAGGTGGTTCCCTGCCTGTTGCAGGACGCCCGGTTGGAGCACGGCATATGCACCCAGCGGCAGCCACAGCATTGCGCTTCCCGTGAAACCGGAGAAGTCCGGCGGGGCAACACCCACGACCTGGAAACTCACTCCATTCAGTTGAAGCTCCCGTCCGAGTACTGAAGGGTCGCCACCCAGCCGGCTCCGCCAGAACGCGTGGGACACGACCGTCACTCGGTAGGGTCCGGACGGATCCGCTTCTTCCTCGACAAAGCCCCTTCCCAGCGTGAGCGGATACCCGACGACGTCGAAGTAGTCGGCTGACACCACCTCGATGTTCAGCTGGCTGGCAGGGCCGAACCCAGTCAGGGTCGCGGTTCGCTCTCGGTATGCCGCGACCGGCTCGATCTGGCGATCGGGCCAGTCCGCCAGCCGCTGGACGTATGGATAGGCCCATCGCGAGATCCATTTGCCCTGACTGCTCGCCCCGGTCAGATCCACGCTCACGAGACGATCTGCATCTGGGAACGGAGGCGGCGTGAGGACGGCAACCTTCAGAGCTGAGAACGCTGTGACGTTTGCACCAATGCCAAGTGCCAGGACGATCACGGCCGAGAGCGTGAAGCCAGGAGCCCTTCTCAAACCCCGGAGAACCAGCCGGATGTCAGTGAGGATCCCGTCCATGGCGGTTCCTTGTCATTCCTGTTTTTCGTGTTGTGGGGGCCGCGTTCCTGCGGCCAGCTATCTAGACATCACTAGGCGGGATGAAGGGAGGGTGAAACGCGTGTGAATTGACCGGCATTGCGTTGGACGGCTCCGTCGAGAGGACCTATCGCTGACCCTCGCAGTCCATCCGTTCGGCGGCCCCTTCCGGTATCCTCACCCGCGATTGAAAGTCCGCCACGCTGGTGAACGGCGCTCCGGCACGTGCGCCAAGCCAGGACTCGATCCCTGCGTCATCGATCTCGGGTATCAGCCACAACACTCCCGGCTGTGCGGTGTTGAGATCGAACGAGAGGGGCGCGCGTTCGCCGAGCGCGACGAGCTTGACGGTGACATCGTCCACGCGACACGCGATCTGCGGCCCGATTCGTGAGTGAACGAGGCTCGGGTTGCTGGCCAATTCCTCACGCCAGCGCGCTCGTGCCGCGGAAATCTCTTCACGCCGGAGTGCACCGAAGTCGAGACGCAACGCCGCCATGTAGTGATCACGCCAGAGCGCCACCGCCCCAGGGTCGAGGAAGACGCCGCGGGTGAGGTCGAGGAAGACGTCCGCTGCCTCCGCGGCTTCGGCCGGATACATCCGGACATAGGTCTCGAGAAAGTCGATCAGATAAGGCGCATCGGGCTCGAGCTTCCCCGGTGCCAGCATCTCGGCTAACGCTGCCAGCAGCCGGCTCTGGCGGGCACGCACCGTGTCGGCCGGCGGCAACCCCCGCCCGCGCATCAACAACCCGAAGAAGAAGCTGGCGTGGAACCCCTCCGATTGAAGAAGCTGGTTCGCGTCCCGAAGCTCGGCGAAGTTCCGCGGCTTCTCCATCTGGACGCGCAAGTAATCGGGCCCTGTGTGGGCACTCTGAAATGCGTAGTTGTTTTCCCGCACCTCGTAGTAGCGCGCAACGGTCTGTGAGAAGGAGAGGAGGTCAGCCGACCCACGGAAGTACTCGGCGAGAAAGCCCGGCTGCTCGCCGAACA
The DNA here is from genome assembly GCA_039591795.1 of Gemmatimonadota bacterium. Lineage (GTDB taxonomy): Bacteria > Gemmatimonadota > Gemmatimonadetes > Gemmatimonadales > GWC2-71-9 > JBDHCY01. The sequence goes on from JBDHCY010000063.1 coordinate 16,735, forward strand.
AGAATTGGCCATGCCGATACCGGTTGTGCAGCCAGCTTTCCGTGGTCAGGTGCGCCATCAGCGTTTCGAGGTGGATGGCATATCCCTCGTCAAACGCGGTACCCCTGTCGGTTAGTGCGGCCGTGGTGTGCGGGATCGATGCGATGCGCCGCTTCGGGATCTCGTCGCCCCGGGTCAATAGGGCTAGAACGACGTGGCCGGTTTCGTGGAGGAACGTCGTTGCGAACCGCCACTCCTGCGGGCCGAGGATGATGTACGGGGTATTCGTGTACTCCGCCCAGCCGTCGCCCTCGCGGAGCCGGAAGCCCACCTCGGCGTAGTTGCCACCCGGGACGAGGGCGATGTAGTACGTGCCGAGCTGTCTGCCGGGGAGTCCGCGTTGGCGGGCCAACCTGAGCGTCTGCTCGTACAGATCCAAGGCCCAACCGGCAGACTCGTTCTCCAACCACGCCTTGTACCGGTCGATCTGCTCTGGGTCGACGATTTCCCTGTAGGCGGCCAACCCCTCCGACGGTGCTGATTCATCGGGCTCGAGAAACGTGACGCTCATCGTCTCCTGCGCGAGCCCGGTCGCTGGCCTCTGGGCCAGGACGATCAATGCGAGAATCAAGAGTCCGGGTCGCATGTCGCGTTCCTCTCGTCGTCGGCCGGACGAACCTCCAACGTCAGCCCTCAAGAATGGTCCAGAACCTCTTGCCGTCGAGCGGATCTGCCATGATGACGATCTTCCTGATCCTCACAGCGACACCGTCAGACCTCCCTGCCCGGCGCTATCTCTGATTTTGGAATGGATCCTAACAACGGATCAGGTCCGTACTGATTGTCCCCAGTGGTCCCGCGCAAGAACCAAAGCTCGATGAAGGGCCAGATCTGGACGAGGGGAACGAGCAGCACGAGCACGAACCAGCCGCTTCTACCCCTGTCGTGTGCACGCTTCACCGAGAGTGCGGCCTGCGCCCACAATTCCAGAAGACCGGTGAGCCAACCTTCACCCACGAGGAAAGGCACGGCCGTGACGATGCCAACGCCGATCTGGTACAGCCAAAACCGCTTTCTATTGAGACGTGACTCGAAGGAAAACAAAACCTCAAATGGGTCCATGTGTACCTCCCGGACAGTCTTCCGTACAGCCCCGAGCCCTCAGACGGCGAGGGCCGTGGTTAGGCGATCCGTACTCAGCCTCACCTCACGCCAATCTGCTCAATCAGTGCTGCGTACCGCGGATCCGACCGCAGTGGATCGAAACCAGGATCGAGGTGCAGATAGACGAGTCCCGCCGAACGCTCCTCCAACGCACGATCCAGGCACGCGAATGCCCGCTCGAGGTTGCCAATTGCGGCGTACCCCATCGCGAGCACTTCCGACCGCACGTACTGGTGTTTCGCCGTCTCCTCCAAACGCTGAATGATCGCCAGAGCCTCTTCGGTCTCGCCCATCGCGGCGAGCGCGCGCACGATGACCGCGTCGTAGGACCGAATAGCCGACTTGAGGGACTGACCGTTACGGAACCACGTCAAGGCCTCTTCGGCGTCACCCTTTGCCAGATACGCCGTACCAAGGTCACAATAGGACAGGAAGAACTCCGGCGCCATCTCGATCGTCTTACGGCTCTGGGCGATCGAGTTGTCGTAATCCCGCGCGTACCCATAGAACCGGCCAAGCCAACGGCTGAAGTGTGCCGAGAGCGGATCGACGACGAGCGCTTGACGCATCTCGGCGATGGCTTCGTCCAGCTTGCCGACAGACGGCAAGGCGCTGCCGAGTACGAAGTGCGCCTCGGCGTAGTTGGGATTGATGCCCACGGCGCGTCGCAGCACCTCCTCGGCACCGGCGAAGTCCCATTCGTACCAGGCGCGGACCTTGCCGATGGACGTCAACGCCTCCGCGAGATTCGGATCGAGCGCCAGCGCTTGTTCCGCAGCCGCCTTCGCCCGCGGGTACGCCTCAGTGGGTTCTACCCAGTTATCCGCGATGTTGCACCAGCAGTCGGCGATCCCCGAATGGGCCTGGGGGTAGTTCGGGTCCTCCGCAAGGGCACGCTCGAAGAAATCCAACCCCCGCCGGACCTCCGACTCCGAGATGACGTTGACGAAGAACCGCCCTTTGAGGTACAGCGTGTACGCCTCGAGATTCTCGGTCGCCGGTACCACCAACTTTCCTGTGTCGTCGCTGAGTTGGATCTTGAGCGCGTCAACGATGGCCCGCGAAATTTCGTCTTGAATGGCGAACACGTCCTCCAGCTGCCGATCGTAGCTCTCCGACCACAGATGGTAGCCGTTCGTCACGTCGATCAACTCGGCGCTGATGCGGATCCGGTTGCCGACCTTGCGCACGCTGCCCTCGAGCACCGTACCCACTCCCAGCTTGTCACCGACCTCGCGTACGTCCATCTCCT
>JBDHCY010000064.1:0-14790 GCA_039591795.1 Gemmatimonadota bacterium
TTGGGCAGCCGCGCCAATTGGCGAAGCGGAGCAAGGGTTCGACGCAACGTTCGCCCGCGCGGAAGACACACCGATCATCGACTTCGTCAACGCCGAACAGCGCGCCGCAACCGGCGCACAGCTCTCGGCCACGGCTGCCTTCAACACCGCCGGCGGGTTCGCGGTGGGCCCGATTCGTTTGCGCGACGTCGCTGCCCTCTACCCCTACGAGAACACGTTGCGCATGGTACGTATTTCGGGAGCAGCCCTGCGAGCGTATTTGGAACGATCGGCCGCCTTTTTCAGCTCCTACCCGAGCGACGGCACGCCCATCGATCCCGCGGTGCCCGGATACAACTTCGACATCGTGAGTGGTGTCGAGTACGTCATCGACCTGTCCCAGCCCGTGGGCTCGAGGATTCGCGAACTGCGCTACGACGAGCGCCCCATCGAGCCTAGTGATACCTTCACGCTCGCGCTCAATAGCTATCGGCAGGCTGGTGGCGGCGGGTTCACGATGTTCGATGGCCTCCCCGTCGTGTACGACCGGGGTGAGAACATCCGCGACTTGCTCGTCGACGCGGTGCGCATGCGCAAGGTGCTCAGCGTGGCCGACGATTTCGTGCCGAGCTGGACTATCGAGCCCGCCGAAGCGGCAGCGTGGGTGCGGGAGCATTTTACCCGATCGGACCGCCAGGAGCGTCGATGAGGGTGTTCGTGAACGACCGGCCAGTGGAGGTCATTGACGGTGCCACCGCTCAGGATGCGGTTGCTGCGCTCGACCCGGGCCTCGCTGAGGGTTTGGCGGACGGGCTCGTTGTCGCGACCGATGGCGTGGGACGGGCTGCCGACCTCGGCGCCCCCCTGACGTCGGGTGCGATCCTCAGGGTGAGAGCCCGAGCGCGGCGAGCGGGAGACGAGGAGTGAGTGCCCTCGTCGAGCACATTGCCTCGCTCCCGAAGGCAGAGCTTCACATACATCTCGATGGCTCACTTCGCCCCGCGACGATGCTCGAGCTGGCGCGGGAGGAGGGAATCTCCCTTCCAGCCTCGACCCCCGAGGAACTGGCATCGTACATGGTCGTGCGGGACGTGCCGGACCTCGAAGGGTACCTCGCCCGCTATCGATTCTCGCTGTCGGTCATGCAGAGCGCTGCCGCATTGGAGCGGATCGCCGAGGAGTTCGTCCACGACGTATCCCGTGAGGGCGTGACGTACGTCGAGGCTCGTTGGTGTCCGGAGCTACACACCCGTCGCGGGCTGACTCGGGCGGACGCCGTGCAGGCCGTGTTGCGGGGTCTGGAGCGTGGAGAATCCGCCACCGGTGTGACGGCGCGCACGATCATCGCCAGTCTGCGGACCTTCGATCCGTCGACGTCGCTGGAGCTGGCGGAGTTGGCGAGCGATTTCGTCGGCCAGGGAGTCGTTGCATTCGACCTCGCAGGATCGGAACGGGACCATCCTCCCGGTCCGCATCGCGCAGCGTTCGAGCGGGCGCGCGCGGCTGGCTTGCACCTGACGGTTCACGCCGGTGAAGCCGCGGGACCCGATTCGATCCGGGACGCGATCCGACTCTGTGGTGCCGAGCGGCTCGGTCACGGCACCCGACTAGGTGACGATCAGGCGCTCGCAGACGAGGTGAGGCGCGCACAAGTCCCGCTCGAGGTGTGCATCACCAGCAACGTACAGACCCACGCCGTCCCGTCACCCGAGGCCCATCCGGTGACGGGCTACCTGCGCGCTGGGGTGCCCGTGACGCTGAGTACCGACAGTCGACTCATGGGTGGGATCACACTCGTGAGCGAGTACGTGCTGGCTCTCGAGCGCTTGGGATGGAGCGAAGCCGAGCTCGCGTCGGTCGCCGTGGCGGGCTTTCGGGCGGCCTTCCTCCCTGACGAGCAACGCGAGGCACTGGTCAGACAGGCCGAGGAAGCGTGGGGGGGTGTCACGTGACGATGCAAGGGCAGAGCCTCCAAGAGTTGCGAGACGGGCTCGTGCTCACCATGCCGGAGCGCATGGTCGGTTTGTTGGGCATCGCGGCGATGCTCGGCATTGCCTGGCTCATCTCGAAAGAGCGGAGCCGGATCTCGTGGCGGCTCGTCGGGATCGGCCTCGCGCTCCAGGCGACCTTTGGCGTCCTCGTGCTCAAGACCGGCCTGGGGCGCGCCGTGTTCGACGCCACCAACCGCGTCGTCACGCGTCTTCTGAGCTTTCAGGAGGAGGGGGCCCGTTTCGTCTTCGGCAACCTCGTGCAAAACCAGATCGACCTCGAGGGAGGGGCCCAGGGCTTCGTGACCACGGGTGCCTACTTCGCGTTCTATGTGCTCCCGACCATCATCTTCTTCTCGGCGCTGATGTCCGTCCTCTACTACCTCGGTATCATGCAGCGCGTGGTCAAGGGAATCGCGTGGGTGATGCAACGCACGTTGCGGACATCGGGCGCGGAGACGCTCTCGGCGGCTGGGAACATCTTCGTGGGGCAAACGGAGGCTCCGCTCCTGATCAGGCCATTCGTGGGGAAGATGACCGACTCAGAGTTGAATACGGTCATGGTCGGCGGCTTCGCGACTGTCGCCGGCGGTGTCCTCGCCGCGTATGTCGGGATGCTCTCGGGAATGTTTCCGGACATCGCAGGCCATCTCCTCACTGCCAGCGTGATGAACGCGCCGGCTGCCATCGTGATCTCGAAGATGCTCCTCCCCGAGCTGGGCGAGCCGGTCACGCGGGGGTCGCTGCGCTTCGACACAGCGCGACCCGGGGCCAACGTGATCGACGCGGCCGCGTCCGGCGCGGCAACGGGCGTTCAGCTCGCCATCAACGTGGCCGCCATGTTGATGGCGTTCATTGCCTTGATCGCGATGGTGAATTTCGGAATCGGCTGGGTCGGTGGCCTCGTTGGGCAGGAGGGCTGGAGCCTGCAGGCGCTTCTCGGGGTGGCACTGCGTCCCCTGGCGTGGCTCATGGGCACGCCGTGGCAAGATGCCGACACGATCGGGTCGCTGATCGGAGTCAAGATCGTCCTCAACGAATTCGTGGCATATACGCTTCTCGGCACCGAGCTCACGGGTGGCACGGCACTCTCACCACGAGCCGTTGTCATCGCGACGTATGCCCTGCTCGGGTTCGCCAACTTCTCCTCGATCGCTATTCAGCTTGGTGGCATCGGGGGGCTCGCCCCGGAGCGACGAGCCGATCTCTCCCGGCTCGGTCTCCGCGCGATGGTCGGCGGCAATCTCGCGGCGTTCACCAGCGCATCAATCGCCGGTATGTTGGCGTGACCACGCCGGTCCGGCTCCCGGGCCAGAGCGCGTGACTCCGCGGGCGGGCCCGCCAAGCCCGGTCCGGCGCGCGGCCGCGGCGCTCGGCGAGCGGATCAAGGGGCGAAGGCCACGCGTTGGCGTCGTCCTCGGATCAGGTCTCGGAGCGCTCGCCGAAGAGGCGCGCGATCGAATCGCAGTCCCTTTTGGCGAGCTCCCAGGCCTTCCTTCCACAGGGGTCGCTGGGCACCGCGGCGAGATGGTGGCGGGCGAGCTCGACGGCGTCCCCGTTCTGCTCCAGAGCGGGCGCTTTCACCTCTACGAGGGTCACGATGCGCAGACCGTGGCTCTCCCGGTGCGGGTGATGGCCGAGCTGGGCGTAAGCGTCCTGATCGTCACCAACGCCGCGGGGGGGTTGCGGCGCACACACCGACCCCCCGTGCTCATGCTCATCGCCGATCATGTGAATCTCATGTGGCGGAACCCGCTCACCGGACCGGTCTTGGACGAGGAGGGGCGGTTCCCCGACATGTCCGACCCGTACGATGGAGCGCTGCGCGCGCACGCGCGTGCAGCGGCACGAGAAGCGGGTGTGACGCTCGATGAGGGAGTGTATCTGGGGGTGCTGGGGCCGAGCTATGAGACGCCGGCCGAGATTCGGGCCTTCGAGCGAATCGGCGCTGACGCCGTTGGTATGTCTACCGTTCCGGAGGTGATTGCCGCCCGAGCACGTGGCGTGCGATGCCTTGGGATCTCGACGATTACGAACCTCGCGGCGGGACTCTCCACTCGGCGCCTGGATCACGATGAGGTGCTGGCGGCGGGTAGGGTCGTGGCGAGAGAACTCACGCTCGTCGTGCGGGGCGTGATCGGGCGTCTTGCAGCAGCGGGAGGCTGAGGGAAGCCTCGGTGCCCCCCCCCCCCGGACGCTCGTTCCGACCGGCGTCCGGCATCTCATGTTCGCACCGGAGGAGGTCTCGATGATCGAGCCGGCTCAGCGTCGAGTGGCGACCATCGTGCATGCAGCACTCACCCTCGGAGTGATCACGTTCGGCGTGATCGCGATCGTGCTACTTCCGTCGACTGGTGCACCGCTCGCTTCCGATGCGGCTCAGCTCTTTCGGGTCGTTGCGATCGTGCTGGCCGGGGGAGGCCTCATGGCCGTCAACGTGTTGCGGCAACGGATCCGACCGCCCGGACCGCAAGCGGGCGCTGCTGAATGGACGGCGGCGTTTGGACGCGCGATCGTCGTGTGGGGTGTGGCTGAAGGTGTCGCGCTCGTCGGGACGGTGTTCTGGCTGGTTGTCCACGACGTCGTCGTGCTCCTGCCGGTTGGCGTTGGGCTCGTGCTCCTGGTGTGGACCCGCCCCTCCGTGCTGCTCGAGCAATGACGAGCGCTCCACGGCGAGCACGTGGGCACGTTGCGACGCACGAGCTTGCGCGCTCGGGCTGACATCGCTGGAGCGCCCGCATAGGTTGGCACGGTAGGAGCGACGCGGGGGTCTAACATGCTACACGTTGGTCGCGGGGCGGGTGCCCGACTGGCGGGGCTCACTCTCCTCGCCGGATGCGCAGTCAACCCGGCCACGGGTGCTCGCGAATTCATGCTCGTGAGCGAGAGCCAAGAGATTGCGATGGGTCAGGAAGCCGACCCCAGCATCGTGGCACAAATGGGTGTCTATGCCGACACCGCGATGCAGGCGTACGTGACCCGTCTGGGCACCGACCTCGCGGCCCGGACCGAGCGGCCCCAACTCCCGTGGACCTTTCGGGTCATCGACGATCCGGTCGTCAATGCTTTCGCATTACCAGGTGGTTTCGTCTACATGACGCGCGGGATTCTCGCACACTTCTCGTCCGAGGCTGAGCTCGTGTCGGTGCTGGGCCACGAAATCGGCCACGTAACGGCGCGGCACTCCGCCGCCCAGATGAGTCAGCAGCAACTCGCGGGGCTTGGCGTTGGAGTCGGCTCGATTCTCGCTCCCGAGCTCGCCCCTCTCCTCGGCGCGGCGCAGGCCGGTCTGGGGTTGCTCTTTCTCAAGTTCGGCCGCGACGACGAGAGCGAAGCCGATCGGCTTGGCCTCCGCTACATGGTCCGCGCGCAATACGATCCGAATGAGATGCCCAATGTGTTCCGCATGCTCGGACGTGTGTCGTCACTGAGCGGCGGCGGCCGGATTCCGGAGTGGCAATCGACGCACCCCAATCCGGAAAACCGGGAGGAGGAAATCGAACAGGCGATCGCCCAGCTCGAGGCCCAGGGTCAACAGTTCGAGGGATTCACAGTCGAGCGCGCGAGCTATCTCCGACGCATCGACGGCATGGTGTTCGGCGCGAACCCTCGGGAGGGGTACTTCGCGGAGGACGTGTTCTATCATCCCGATCTCGCCTTCGAGTTCACTTTTCCCACCGGCTGGCAGCACGTGAATCTGCGTCAGGCAGTGGTTGCGCAGAGCCCGGAGAAGGACGGGATCATGCAGCTCTCGCTCGCTGAGGAGGCAACGCCGTCCGAGGCAGCACAGGTGTTTCTCGGCCAGCAAGGCGTGCAGCGCGAAGCCGGCTGGCGAGATGCGATCAACGGGCTCGCAGTCTCGTCCGCCGTCTTTCGCGCTTCAACGGAGCAGGGTACGCTGGCCGGGCTCGTGGCGTTCGTGGCGCACGGGGGCCGCGTGTACCGGCTCCTTGGGTACACGCCCGTTGAACGGTGGTCGACGTACAGCACACCATTCGGTCGAGCCTTCGAGAGCTTCGCCAGGGTCACCGATCGAAGCGTGCTCGAGGTCCAGCCGGCGCGGATCCAGATCGTGACGCTCGATCGGGAAATGACTTTTGCCGAGTTCGAACGGCGGTATCCCTCGAGCGTGGCGAGCGAGTTGGTCGCGGCGATCAACGGGATCGACACCGGAGCGACAATCCCCGCCGGCACCGAGATCAAGCGCGTCGTGGGCGGCGCTTCACCCTGACGTCGCCGCGAGCGGTTCTGGAGGCTCCACGAGATGGTTGAGGGGCCCGTGTCCGGCACCGAGCCCCGGCGCCGCCGCGATGGCGCGGTGGGTGAAATCGAGTGACGCCTCCACGGCCCGGTCGAGAGGGAGCCCGCGAGCGAGACACGCAGCAATCCCCGCCGAGAGCGTGCAGCCGGTCCCATGTGTCGATCGCGTGGCCAACCGCCGGTGTGTGAATCGCCTGACACCGTCCGCTGTGACGAGAACGTCGACGACCTCTTCGCCGTCGAAGTGCCCGCCTTTGATCAACGCCGCGTGCGCCCCACGTCCGAGGAGCGCACGACCGGCGCTGCTCATGTCGTCCATCGAGCCAATCTGATGCCCGGCCAGCATCTCGGCCTCGTAGCGATTCGGTGTCACCAGGGTCGCCATGGGGAGGAGCCGGTCGGCGATGCGCACCTCGGCCTCCCGATGGAGCAGGCGATCACCCGACGTCGCCACCATGACGGGATCGAGCACATAGTGGGGAAACGAGTGGGTGTCGAGTCCGTCAGCAACCGCGTCGACGAGCTCGACGCTGGCGAGCATGCCGCTCTTCACGGCGTGTGGAGGGAGGTCGGTGGCGAGTACTTCGAGTTGCGCCCGCACGAGGTCGATCGACACCGGCTCCCAGGTCGTGACGCCAATCGTGTTTTGAGCGGTGACCGCCGTGAGGACAGTCGTACCGAACACACCGAACTGGTGAAACGTCTTGAGGTCGGCCTGGATACCGGCACCGCCCCCCGAGTCCGAGCCCGCGATGGTCAGCGCGATCCGCATGAGGTCCTCAGTGAGTGGGGCGCGTGAGCGGCGACGGCCGCTTGGCAGCGGGGCGTCTTTCCGCGACATTGATCGCGGCACAGGCACCGCGAGCCGGGAGGGCGAGCATCGCCAGTAATCTGCAGACGATCGTCCGGGATCTCCACCGCCGTCGTGCGCGCGCGCGGCGCGGCTTGGCCGTGCTCGAAGGGATTCGCCTCGTCGAGGAGGCTCTGGCGCTCGAGGTCGCCTTCCGCGGCGCGATCGCGTCTCCCGAGCTCGGCCGCACCGGGAGAGGCGCCGCACTGCGGGACGCACTGGTGGCGCGAGGAGTGACGTTGGAAACCGTCGAGACCGGCTCGTTCGACGCCCTGGCCGACACCGATACCCCCCAGGGAGTCATTGCGGTGATCGAGCCACATGTGTGGCGCCTCGAGGACCTGACCATAGACCCGGGCGGAGCGGTCCTGGTGCTCGACGGAGTACAGGATCCGGGCAACGTCGGAACGCTGATCCGCACCGCGCACGCACTCGGAGCAAGTGGCACGATAGCCCTCACCGGCACGGCCGATCCCTTCAATCCCAAGGCACTGCGTGGCGCAATGGGCTCGACGCTTCGTCATCCGGTGGTCCAGGCAACCCACACCGAGCTCTCCCAGTGGCTTGCCGCAGCGGGCTGCGAGCTATGGCTCGCCGACGCGGGCGGACCGCCCTTCGAGCAAGCACGACGGCCGGCCCGGCTCGCGGTTGCCTTCGGTAACGAGGGCGGAGGGCTCTCAGATGCGGTCCGGGCCCTGACCGGTGAGCGGGTAGCGATCCCGCTCTCGGAGAATGCGGAGTCATTGAACGTGGCAGTGGCGGCAGGCATCCTCCTCTATGAGGTACTCCGTGGCCAGTGAGATCACGATCGGCTTGGCGTTCCTGCTAGGCTCCATTCTGGGCAGTTTCCTCAACGTGTGCATCGTGCGTTTGCCGGCAGACGAGTCGGTGATCCGGCCGGCATCACGCTGCCCCCGTTGCCGGCAACCCATCGCCCGGTACGACAACATCCCGATCCTCTCCTGGCTCGTGCTGCGCGGACGGTGCCGGCGGTGTGGAGAGTCAATCTCGTGGCAATACCCGCTGATTGAGCTCGTGACCGGTGCGATGTGGGCCGCGACCGTCTGGTGGTGGGGGCCGACGATCACGGCCGTGACCGGCGCGATCTTCGGCACGATCCTGCTCGGGATCGCCGTCACCGACGCGCGTCACTATCTCATCCCCGATGAATTCACGATCGGCGGGGCCGTCATCGGCCTGGCACTGTCGCTGAGCGGTGGCTATCGGGGGCTGCTCGATGCCGTGATCGGAGCCGCCCTGGGCTTCGGGCTCCTGTTCCTCGTTGGCGCCGTCGGGCGATGGATGTTCAAGGAAGAGGCGATGGGCGGCGGTGACATCAAGATGATGGCCATGGTGGGGACGTTCGTTGGGTGGAAAGGCGTGCTCCTCACGATCTTTCTGGGCGCGCTCGCCGGCAGCCTCGTCTTCGTCCCGTTGACCCTGCGCAAGAAACGCCTGGTCCCCTTCGGGGTATTCCTCGCCGTCGGAGCTGCGGTCACATTTCTCGCGGGAGATGTCGTGATTCGGTGGTATCTCAACTTCGTGCAATTCGGATGACCAAACAGTCACGACGCGGGCTACGGCCCCTCAGCATCGTGTTCGCGGCCTGGGTACCACTCGGGTGCAGCGAGCGGCAGGTCGTGCAGGATGCTTCCATCGAGGAGCACGTCAGGCGTCTTGTCCCCAAAGTCGAGGAGGCTGCAGGGCTCGAGTTCAAGAGCCCACCGGTGGTCGCCGTGCGCTCGAAGGACCAAGTCAGGAGCTACGTGCTCGCCAAGCTCGATGAGCAGCTCCCCCCGGAAGAACTCGATGGCTTGACCGATGCTTACGAGCTGTTCGGAATGATCCCGGACACGCTCCCGCTTCGGTCGTTCCTCCTCGACCTCTACACCGAACAGGTGGCAGGCTACTTCGATCCGGACTCTAACGCGCTCTACGCGGTTGCCGGTGCAGATCCAGCGCAGATGGGTTTGGTGCTCGCTCATGAGCTCGTGCATGCGCTGCAAGCGCAATATGCATCGCTCGACTCGATGCTCTTCGGCAACAGGCGGGCCAACGATCGCGCGACGGCGATCCAGGCGCTCGTGGAGGGGCAGGCGACCTTCTACGGCGTCCGAGTGCTGATGCCGGAGCAAGATCTCGACGAGGCTCCGGGTTTCTGGCACGAGATTCGGTCGGCGATCCGAAGCCAACAAGAGGCCATGCCCGTGTTCAGCAAGGCACCCCTCGTGATTCGGGAGTCTCTCATCTTCCCCTACCTGGCGGGTGCCGACTTCGTGCGTTGGTATGAGCGCACGTACCCGCGCGAGCGGTTGCCCTACGGTGAGGCGGCCCCACTCTCAACGGAGCAGATTCTCCACCCAGAGCGCTACCGCAAGGGCGACGAGCCCGTCGCACTGCGCTTCGCGAGCGATCCGCCGGGGACCACCGTGACCTACGAGAACGAGCTCGGCGAGTTCGAGATCAGGATCCTGTTGGCGGAGCTGGAGGGGATGGAAGCTCCCGGAACCGGGGTGCCGCTCGGCTGGGGCGGAGATCGGTACCGTGTCTACGACGGCTCGGCGCTGGTGTGGTACAGCGTCTGGGACAACGAGCGCATGCGCGATCGCTTTCGTGACCGGCTTCGGCCAAGTTGGGAGCGCGCAGGGCGCCGCCGGCCGGAGCACCGTGCCACGGTTGAGTCGTTCGTACTCGACGGTCGAGCGGCGCTGGGTGTCGTGTTGGCGCCGGTCGGATGGCCCGGTTGGGATCGACTGCCTACGGTCGAGCTCGATTCCGACTCACACTGATTACCGCATCGCCCCATGCGCGTGCGCCTCGGACGCCGTCGGCGTGGCGGCCGGGCGAACTCCGCGGCATGCTCGATGCCCAGCCGAGTGGCCGCGGCGAGAGCGATCCGCGCGGCCCCTTCGGCATCTGACTCCGGATCGTGGTGGCGCAGGGGGAACCCGAGCCGCGCGCACACGTCGGGTAGACGCACTGGCCGGGCAGACCAAGCGCGCCGTGCCAGCCGCAGACTACAGGCGAAGGTGTGCTCTGACGGTTCGAGACCGTGGTACCGCAGGCAGTCATCGAGAATCGTCTGGTCGAAACGCGCGTTGTGCGCGACCAGGACCTCTCCACCCACGAATCGCTGAAGCTCGCCCCAGACCTCCGGGAAGGGCGGTGCCATGGCCACAGATTCGACCGTGATCCGATGCAGCTCGACCGCGCGCGGGTCGAACCAGGGCTCGGGTGGGCGGATGAAACGCCGAAGCGTCTGGAGCAGCAGGCCGCCGCGAACGACGGCGAGGCCAACGGCACACGCGCTCCACCGCGCGCGATTGGCTGTCTCGAAGTCGATGCCGACGAAGTCGAGGTCGTTCAGGACAGGATCCGGCCGATCGTGAAGGCGATGGTACCGATACCTGCTCCCAGCACGTACCCCAGCCGCACAATCAGGTCGAGCTCTCGCTGCGTGATCCCCCGGATCATCTCCTCGAGTCGCTCGATCGAGAAACCGAGGACCTTCTCCTCGACGATCTCGGGCACACCCAGCTCGGAGACGATCGTTGGCACTTGCTCCTGCACCCATCCCCACACCGCGTCTGCAAGCGCGTGGGTGATCCGAGGCCCAGAATCCTCCGGCAGCCGGTCGCGCGGTCGGCCGATTGGGGCATCGAGGAGTGCATCTCCGAGATCGCTCGCGGCACTGGCGATCCACTGCTGCGTGCGCTCGCCCGCGAGTAGCGTCGCGAGCCATCTCGCCGCGTCTGGTGACGGAAGCTTCTCGAGGAACTCGCCCCAGGTGCGTTGCTCCGCCTGTTCCACAGCGGCCTCGAGGCGGTCGAGCAGGCGGTGCCTCGTCGGCGGATCGCGAAGTGCTCCAAGCATGTAGTCGACGGCGGCTCGCTCGAGGCCGGCGCGTCGGTCAGGGCCCAACGCAGTGAGCCGTTCGGACAGTGGAGCGCGGAGAAAGCGGACCACGGCATCGTTGATCGCACGTGCCAATTGATTCTGGACGTCGCTGTCCTCGAGGAGCGCACCGAGACGCTCCACTCCCTGGTCTTCGAGGCCTTCGATCACTCGCTCGATCGTGCGCTCGGTGACGACGAGCTTGGCCATGATTCGCTCATGCAGCAGGAGGTCGCGAGCCGCCCTGTCGAGCAGCTCGCGGAGAGCGCGAATGGTGCGATGGCGGACAAGCGGGTCGGCGAGCGTCGCGCCGAGTCGCTCGATCGCCACGGGGAGGTAATCGGCGATCGCCCCCTCGAGCGCTGCAACGAGCCCCGCGGGAAGCCGTTCGAGGAGTGGTGTTGGGTCGTCCACGAGCCGGGCCATCTGCCGCGCGACGAGATCGTGGATCGCACGCTCGACCTCCGGGGATTGCACGGCTTCCTCGGCCCAGCGTTCTACGCGTTCGCGGAGGGCCGCCCGGCGGGCGGCGCCAAGGACGTCTGCCACCGGGCGCTCGCCGAACTCAGTCCGGGCACGCACGAGGTAGCGATCGACGACCTCTTCGAACTCGGGGGTCGTCGAGAACGCCGCGAGGCTCGTCGCGACCGACGGCCCGAGTGATGCCGCCAGCCCCTCGAGCTCCGCCACGACTGCTGGGGGAAGGGTCTCTCGCAGCGAGCCGATCTCCGTTTGGAGCGACCGGTCTATGTAGACCGTAATCGCACGGTCGAAGGCCTCCCTGACGGCCGGGGTGCCGAGACGAGCTGCCAGGTCCTCAGGCGTGAGGAGGCGCTGGCCCACCATGCGACCGATACTCTTGGCCATGCGGGTCCGGTTCTTGGGGATCGCCCCCTGGATGCGGAATGGCCCCCGCCCGCGCGGCTCGTACGGGTGAAAGAGCATCCAGATCGCCACGGCGTTGGTGAGGCCGCCGGCCAGGGCGCCGAACAGGATGGTGAGCGCGCCCTCGACGTAAATGGGGACGATCATGCCGGCGTGTCGTGCATGGGTGGTGGTCCCTACGGCTCCCTGTGAAGTGCGTTTCAGACCGAACGATAGAGCGTTGGAGCGGCCTTGTGTAGCACCCGTAAGCCGTCTACCTTGAAAGGCTTATGTTCTCCGAGCTGAGTGAGAGGCTCACTGGCACACTGCGCCGACTTAGCGGGCGTGGGGTGCTCACCGAGGCCGACGTCACCGACGGGCTTCGGGAGATTCGCCGCGTGCTGCTCGAGGCCGACGTGAGCTTCGATGTCTCCCGCAGTTTCGTCGAGCGCATCCACCCCAAGGCCATCGGCCTCACTCGGCTAAAGTCCGTGAGCCCGGGGCAGCAGCTCGTGAAGCTCGTCCACGACGAGCTCGTGACACTGCTCGGTGGGGAGGCACGTGGCCTCGACTTCCAGAGCGTCGGGCCGACGGTCGTGCTCTTGGTGGGCCTCCAAGGGTCGGGCAAGACGACGACCGCGGCGAAGCTCGCCGCGCGGCTCAAGCGGGAGCAGAAGGCGCCCTTCGTCGTGGCGGCCGATGTCTATCGGCCGGCCGCTCGGGAGCAGCTCACGGCGCTGGCAGAGAAGGTGGGGGTGCCTGTGTGGCCGGAGGCCAGTTCGGACCGCTCCTCCGACGTCGTGGAGCTCGTGCGGGACGCCCTCCGCCAGGCTGAAGCCGCCCGGGCACGCACAGTGCTCGTGGACACCGCCGGCCGCTTGCAGATCGACGACGCGTTGATGGACGAGCTGAAGCGGCTCAGGGCGGAGTTTGCACCGGCAGAGGTGCTCCTGGTGGCCGACGGCATGACCGGGCAGGACGCCGTCCGGATCGCTCGCGGTTTCCACGAGGGCGTGGGTGTCACAGGGGTGATTCTCACGAAAATGGACGGTGATGCCCGAGGCGGAGCCGCTCTCTCGATTTTCGGTGCGATCGGCGCCCCAATCAAGTATGTCGGGGTCGGTGAAGGGGTCGACGCACTCGAGACGTTCGACCCAAGTCGCATGGCTGGTCGCATCCTCGCCCGCGGAGACGTCGTTGCACTGGTCGAGCGGGCGGAGGCGACCGTGGATGGAGAGGCTGCGGAGCGTCTGGCACGCAAGGTACAGTCGAAGCGCGGAATGGACCTGCACGACTTCCTCGACGCGATGCGGCAGATGCAGAAGATGGGGCCGCTGGAGAACGTGCTTGGCTTACTCCCCGGCGTGAACCGTCAAGCGATGCAGACGGCCAAGGGTGGGGAGCGCAAGCTCCGGCATGTTGAAGCGATCGTTCTCTCCATGACGCCGTCGGAGCGAGAGCGGCCGACCATCCTCAACGGGTCCCGTCGGTTGCGGATCGCCAGGGGAAGCGGCCGGCCGGTGAGTGAGGTCAACAGGCTGCTCAAGAATTTCGAACAGATGAGGAAGATGATGAAGCACTCCCGGACGCGAGGGTTGAGATAGGATGGCGACGCGGATCAGGCTACGACGAGTTGGGCGCAAGAAGCAGCCGTCGTACCGCATCGTGGTGGCGGACGCAGCGACGCCCCGCGACGGACGGTATGTGGCACTGGTGGGGTGGTACAACCCGCGGGCGAAGCGGGCTAGCGAAGTGCTGAAAGTCGAGGTCGAGCAGGCCAAGGCGTGGCTCGCCAAGGGTGCCACTCCGACCGACACAGTGCGATCTCTTCTGCGCAAGGCCGGGGTCTTCCGGCGCAATTGATGTGAGCGCGCCGGAGGCGATCGCTCGGATCCACAAGCCGCACGGGACGAAAGGTGAGCTCGCCGTTTGGGCGCTGGTGGAGAACCCGGGTCGGCGCTTCGAGCCGGGGACGGTGGTCCGGGTTGCGAGCGAGGCGGGGCAGGAGCTTGCGGGCCCCCTCACCATCGTGAGACGACGGATGTACCACCGCGAATGGTTGCTGACGTTCGCGGGCATAAACGCCCGAGGGCCGCTCGAGGAGTGGCGGCGCGCGTTCTTGGTGCCAGATGCTTGAGATTCGGGTCGTCACGCTGTTCCCGGAGGTCTTCGAGACGGCGCTCCGGACCAGCATCTTGGGCAGGGCGGCGGAGCAGGGGGTCGTGCGCTACCGGGTCGTGCAACTACGGCAGTATGCGCACGACCGAAACCAGACGGTCGACGACTACGCCTACGGCGGCGGAGCCGGGATGGTGCTCAAGCCCGAGCCGTTCTTCGAGGCGATCGACGACATCGGCCGACACGGCCCGGTGGTCCTGCTGTCGGCCCGTGGGAAGCGGTTCGCGCACCGAGATGCCGTCCGTTTCTCGCTCGCCGAGGAGATGACGCTGCTCTGCGGGCACTACAAGGACGTCGACCAGCGGGTTGCCGACGGGTTGGCGGACGAGGAGATTTCGCTCGGCGATTTCGTGCTGACGGGCGGGGAATTCCCCGCGCTGTGCCTGATCGACGCGGTCGTACGGCTCCTCCCGAAGGCGCTGGGCGACCACGAGTCGGCGGCGACCGACTCGTTTTACGAGGGGTTGCTGTCGCCGCCGAGTTACACGCGACCTGCTGAGTACCGCGGCCTACAGGTGCCGGAGGTGTTGCTGTCGGGCGATCACGCCCGGGTCGCAGAATGGCGGACGCGCGAGGCATTGCGGCTCACTCGCGAGCGACGACCCGACCTCCTGCGCGACGAAGACGACACGTGACGACCGAGGATGCGACTATGGACCGCTTAGAGGCTGTGCGACGTGAAGGGCTGAAGACGGATCTGCCGAAGTTCCAGCCCGGCGATACCGTGCGGGTGAAGGTTCGAGTACGTGAGGGGGAGAAGGAGCGTCTCCAGGCCTT
>JBDHCY010000065.1:0-29144 GCA_039591795.1 Gemmatimonadota bacterium
GAGCATGCGGTTCAACGCCGGCACCCGGTCGGTGATCATGGTGTTCAGATTCTCGATGATCGACGGTACCTGTTCCCACGATCGCTCGAGGCCCCAGAGCTGGTCGGCAGTCGGTCTCGTGGTGGACCCCTCGATACCGAACGCACCGCGTGCACCGGCGCCTGCTGTCGCAAGCTCGCGCTGAAGGCGACTGAGCTCGGTAGAAAGCTCGCTGGCTTCCTTCTTGACTTCCTCCGGCGCGTCGCTGTCCTCGAGCAGCTTGCGCACCTCGCCAACCTGCCCAACCAGCTGCCGCACTGCTCGCGTCGCCTCGTACATCGGCTTCGCGAGGGCATAGGCACTCATCAGCGCCTCCTGGCGCGCAAGAAGATCGGCCTGCTCGATTTCGACACGCGGGTCGAGTCGCACTTCGATGTCCGTGGCCTGCGTGCTGCCGCCCGCTGCCACCGTCACGTCACGGTGTACGTGCCGGGTAGCACCTTTGGCCCCCGCGGCGTGCCGCCGAACCGGAATTGCTGCGTCTGTTCCGGATCCGGCACATATGGCCGCTCGTATCGCAGGTCCCAAACCAGTGAGTGGAGACCAGCTTTGCCCGAACCCTCGAGGGTGCGAATCGTCTCCCCGGACGCGTTCGTCACGGTGAGTACGACCGGGGGCACGTCGTTCGAGCCGTTCGTGCCGCGACCGTTCGTACCGCGCCCACCACCGGCACTTGCCACCACCTCGGCTTCAGTGAGGTCGTGCGCCAGGTAGTACCTGATGCGCGCCCCTGTGGGCGGGTTGTCGGCCCTCCAAGAGCCCGGCAACCACCCTTGCGGCGTATAGAGGTTGAACGAGATGGCTGGCATCACGGTGAACAGGTGGGCGGTGGAAGCGAGAACCTGGCTCGACATCTCCTCGAGCGGAGTGATGTCGTCCATCACCCAGATTCCCCGGCCGTGCGTGCCGATGACCAAATCGTTCTCTCGAGCCTGTACGACAATGTCATCGACCGGCACCGTCGGCAGGTTGCTGCGGAGACCGTTCCACTGCTCGCCTCCGTCGATCGAGAAGTAGACGCCGATCTCGTTCCCCAGGAAGAGGAGATTCTCGCTCCGTGGGTGCTCGTAAATGACGTTCACAGACCATCCCGCTGGCAGGCCGGTCGTGATCTTCCGCCAGTTCTGGCCATAGTCGTTCGAAACCAAAGCGTATGCGGCGAAGTCGTCGTTCCGGTGGCCGTCGAACGTCGCGTAGACGGTCCCGTCCCGATGTCGTGAGGCCACCAGGCGGCTCACGTAGGTCCGGTCGGGCACGTCGCGCAACCGGCCGGTGAGGTCTTCCCATGTCGCGCCGCCGTCACGCGTCCGTTGGACGTTGCCGTCATCGGTACCGACGAAGAGGACGTTCGGATCGAACACCGATTCGCTGATCGTCGTAATGTTGCCGTACGTCGAGATTCCGTCATTCCTCGACAGCAGTGCCTCGCTGAGCCGTCGCCCCATGATCTCGAGCGAGTCACGGTCGATGGCCTTCGTGAGATCGGGACTGATCTCTTCCCATGTCCAGCCGCGGTCGCGCGATCGCAGGAGTCGATTGCCCCCGACGTATACGGTCTCGCGATCGTGAACCGACTGAACGATCGGGGTGTCCCAGTTCCAGCGATATCGTGGGTTCTCCTCTTCCTCTGTTGGACGAGGAGACGGCCTCAGGCGAGCGCGCTCCAGCGTCTTCCGATTGAAGAGCGTGAGGTTGCCGCCCTGCGACTCCGCGAACATCAAGTGCGGGTTCTCTTGGTCCATCACGGTGAAGAACCCGTCGCCACCACCGACGTTGTACCAATCACCGATGCGGATGCCTTGGCTCGACAAGGTGTTGGTCGGCGCGCACCACGATCCGTTGTCCTGCAACCCGCCGCAGACGTGGTAGGGCCACCGGTTGTCGACACCGATCTGGTAGAACTGCGAGATGGGGAGGTTGGTGAGCTGGCGCCATTCCTCGCCGCGATCCCACGTGATCGAGACACCGCCATCGCCGCCCAAGATCATGTGCTGCGAGTTCGCCGGATCGATCCAGAGCGCGTGGTGGTCGGAGTGGACGCCAGAAGCCGCGTCGCCGGTGAACGTCTTGCCTCCGTCCGACGACCGATAGAGCCGTGCCCCGCCCAGGTAGATCCGCTCCGGGTCGTTCGGGTCGATGCGAATCTGCGAGTAGTACATGGGACGGTTGTTGGTTTCGGACAGTCGGGCCCAGGTGGCGCCGCGATCGGTCGACCTGTAGACGCCCGTTCCGGGGCGTGCCTCGACGATCGCAAATACGACGTTGGGGTCGCGTCGATAGATGGAGAGCCCGATGCGGCCCATGTCGCGCTCGGGGAGGCCCTCGGTCATCTCATGCCACGAATCGCCTCCGTCCAACGTGCGATAGATGCCGCTCCCCGGCCCGCCCCCGTTGAATCCGTAGCCGGTCCGCTGACGCTGATACATCGCCGCGAAGATCGTGTTCGGATCGCCAGGGTCCATTGCGAGATCAATTGCCCCGGTGTGGTCGTCCACGAAGAGCACCAGCTCCCACGTGGTGCCACCGTCCCTCGTCCGGTACACGCCGCGTTCGGGGTTCGGCCCCCAGAGATGCCCCACGGCGGCGACGAGCACGATGTCCGGATTCGTGTGGTGGATCTGAATGCGAGCGATGTGGTGTGTGTTGTCGAGACCCATGTGCTGCCAAGTGCGGCCGCCATCGGTCGACCGGTACACACCGTTCCCCCACGGCGAGCTCTGTCGGTTTTGAGGCTCACCCGTGCCCACCCAGACGATGTTCGCGTTGGACGGCGCCAACGTGACAGCACCGATCGACGCCGTTGGCATGTCTTCGAAGATTGGCTCGAAGGTCGTGCCGCGGTTGATGGTCTTCCAGAGACCGCCGGTTGCGGCGCCCACGTAGAAGGTCGAAGGGTTGGACTCGACGACCGCGACATCGGCGACCCGGCCGCCCATGATCGTGGGCCCCAGCTCGCGCCATTCGAGACCATCGGCCACCCGCGACAGATCCTGAGCGAATGCCGCGGTCGTGAGCGCGAATAGGGCCAGCAGACTAGCGATGTGTTTCATCCAGCTCCCCCTACGGTATCGGCCGTTCCACCATGATCCGAGGATATTCCCCGGCCCGGCGATTGAGATCGTTGATCGTGGTCTCCAGCAGTCTGTTCAGTGCTGCCGCTGCCTCTGTGGTCTCCACCTCGAGCTCTGCGAGCCGGACCATTTCGGCCTCGGTTGGACGTGACGCCATCCCCGTCACGGCTCGCATCAGCGAACGTAGCTCCTCGTACAGGCGCGGCCGCTGGCGGTAGTTCATGCGTGGCGGGGGATAGGTCAAGAGATCCTCGTAGGCAGCAAGCTCCGCGAGTGCGCTCTCACAGGCTTCGCGCAAGTCTGCATGTCCGTCCGCCCCGTTCGTGCCCAGCGCATCGATCAGCGCGCCGATCTGCTTCTCGAGATCTCGTGTCGATCCGATCAGCCCGCTCACCTGCGAGCTCAGCCCGCGCAGCCGCACCGCGGCATCCCACTGTTCGGCGTAATGTTGCTGCGGGATGTCGATTCGTGGATCGGCTTCGACGGTGACGGCCGTCGTCAGCTCCTGGCCTCCGGTGCGGAGTGTGATGGTGTAGTCCCCAGGCACAACGAAGGGCCCGCCCCCTCTAAAGCGCCCAAAGCCCCCCCCGCCACTCTGACCGGGTATCGGCGACGGCCCCTCCGCCCGGAGATTCCACACGGTGCGGTTGATTCCTGCCTCGGCGTCACCATTTCGGAGAGTCCGGATGGTGTTGCCGGCCGCATCGGTTACGGTGATCACCACCGGCCGCGCCGGCTTTTCGCGCAGGTAGTAGTTCACATAGGCACCGGAGGCAGGGTTCCGTGCCTGATACGTCCGCTGCCCCATCGAAGCATCCCGGCTCCCCGTCTGCCACCGGACGGACGGGCGGGCCTCGAAGAGAAAAGCTTCCTGCGCCATAGCCGGACCCAACGCTTGGAGCGGCCCGATGTCGTCCATGATGTAGGCGCCGCGTCCGTGCGTTCCGATGATGAGATCGTTCTCGCGGGGGTGCACCTGGATGTCGCGCACCGACACCGGCGGGAGGCCGTTTCTTATCGACACCCAGTTCGATCCTCCATCCCAGGACGCGAAGATTCCCCGCTCCATGCCCACATACAATAGCTGGGCGTTTCTGGTGTCTTCGCGGATCACTTTGGCGTAGTCGTCCTGCGGCAGGCCAGAGCTGAGATCGTCCGATCGGCGGCCGAATTCGGTCACGCGGTAGACGTGCGGCGTGAAGTCGTCCATGCGATGCTGATCCACGGCGATGTACGCCGTACCCGGATCGAAGTGAGAAGCATCGATCTTGGCGACCCAGGCGAACGGCGGTAGCCCGTCGATGGCCTGTGTGATCTCGGTCCAGCTCACCCCAGCGTCTCGGGTGATCCACACCTTGCCATCGTCCGTTCCGACCCAGATTACCCCCGCCTCCAGCGGCGATTCCGCGATCGTGAGAATCGTGGTGTGAAACTCTGCCGCCGTATTGTCTTGGTATACCTCCCCACCGCTGGTGAGCTGTTTCGTCGTGTCGTTCGTCGTGAGATCTGGGCTCAGCTCGATCCAGGAGTGCCCGTAGTCCGTACTCTTGAAGACGTGATTCCCACCGATGTAGACCGTGCCAGGATCGTGCGGAGAGACATGAATCGGCGCGTCCCAATTGAACCGGTACTTGTGGCCGAGCATGGCGTCGCCCGCCGAACCGATGCGATTGGGGTACGGATGCACGGAGCGCGTGCCCCCCGAGCGCATGTCCGTGACCATGAAGACGCCACCCTGGAGGTTTGTGTAGATCAGCCACGGCTTGTCGGGCACGGGAATCGCGTAGAACCCGTCCCCACCGCTGACCCGGACCCAGTCGTCCTTGAGGATCGCATTGTGCGTAGTCCGACTGGGGCCACACCATACGCCGTTGTCTTGCAGTCCGCCGCAGACTTGGTACGGCTGTTGGAGGTCGTAGTAGATCTGATAGAACTGGGAGAGAGTGACGTTGTTGATGATGTCCCAGTTCGTCCCTCCGTCATTCGAAACCTGATAGCCGCCGTCGCTCCCGCTCAGGATCCGCGACGAGTTGTCGGGATCGATCCAGAACGCTTGGTGATCTCCGTGGACGCCGCGGCCGATGCTCCGAAACTCGTTCCCGCCATCCGTGGATTTGTAAAGTCCGCCTGAGAGTGAGTAGACGACGTCGGGGTTGTTGGGATCGACACGGATATCGCTGTAGTAGAACGGCCGGAAGTTGATGTTCCGTTGATCGCTCACCATGCGCCAGGTGCTGCCGGCGTCGTCGGACCGAAACAGTGTGCCCTGCGTCGGCGTCTCGGTGATCATGTATACGATGTTCGGATGACTGCGGGACACCGAGACGCCGATGCGGGCCATCGGTTCGGACGGCATTCCTCGCCCGGTCAGCTTCGACCACGTGTCGCCGCCATCGGTCGACTTGTAGAGCGCCGTCTCACGTCCCCCACCGTCGAAGCGCCAGGGGCGTCGCCGATGGGTCCACATGCCGGCGTAGAGGATCCGTGGGTTCGAGCGGTCCAGATCGAGCTCCGAGCACCCCGTGTCTTCATTGATGTAGAGCACCTTGTCCCAAGTCCGCCCACCGTCGCTGGTCCGAAAGACGCCGCGTTCGTCGTTGGGGCCCCAGGCGTGGCCCAGCGCGCATACGAAGGCGCGATCGGGATCGCGCGGATCGACGACGATTCGCTTGATCCGTTCAGTGTCATCGAGGCCCAGGTGAGTCCACGTCGCGCCACCGTCGGTGGAGCGGTAGACCCCGTTACCATAGGACGTGCTGTTGCGGGGGTCTCCCTCACCGCTGCCCAACCACAACACGTTGTAATCCGAGGGTGCCAGTGCGAGGGCGCCGACCGAGTAGTCCGGCTGATCCGTGAACTGCTCGCTGAACGTCGTGCCGCCGTTCGTAGTCTTGAACACGCCGCCGTCCGCACCACCCACCCAGAACACCAGCGGATTCCCGGGCACCCCTTGGATGGCCGAGACGCGGCCGCCCATGTTCGCCGGGCCAATCTCGCGCCATTCCACCGAGCCGATGGCTGCCTCAATCTGGTCCGGTTGTTGAGCTTGCAGCGCCGCAGCGGAGAGGCAGGCGATGCCGAGGCCGAGGGGCAAGCCGATCGATTTCATGGTGGCACCCTGGGGCGAGGAAGCGCCCCAATTTCGCCGTCGGACGCCATGAGCGGAAGGGCCAACGATGTGGGGTGTTAGGGACGAGCTACGAACTCCCACGCCCTCGAGTTGGACACTTGCACCCGCCCCCTGATTCCGCCTTCAGTGACGGCGATTCGTAGTGGGGCTAGCCCCCACGGCCCGACGAGCGCATAGAGGTCATCGTGGAGATGGCGGACCGTGAGCGCGTCAACGGCCATTGTCCCGGCGGCGGCCTTGAAGGCCTCGGGCATCGAGATCGCCCCGACGCCGTCGACGAGCTCCAGTGCACCGGAGGCCTCGTCGCCGGCAAGGTGCCCTCGTACGTAAACGTTCCGTGGAGCGGTTCTGCCTCTGCGGCGGGGGCGAACGCCTCGAAGATCACGTGGCTCGAGCCCCACGTGACGTTGGTCATGACCGACACCGCTGTGCGCTCATCAGGCCAGATCACGATCACCGACCGCGCGCCACCCATCGATCCAGCATGGTGGATCACACGGCGACCGCCGTGATCCTCGCCGACCCGCCAGCCAATGCCGACGCCGGTCTCCTCGCCGCCGGTCGTTCGCTGGCTCGCCCACATCTCGGTGACCACGTCCGGTCGAATGAACCCGTCGAGATATCCCCACGCCATGCGGGTCAGATCGTTCGGCCGCGAGATCAGGCCGCCGCCACCCCACTTGTAGCTCGGATCCTCCGGATCGCTGAGCTTCCACGGCTCCACGCCTCGCCGACCGTAGAGCGTGGACATGGTGGGTGGCGGTGAGGCACGTAGGTCCGGACCGGAATGGGTCATGCCCAGCGGTCCGAAGACGTCGTCCGCCAGGTAGTCGAGAAAGGTCTTGCCAGCCGCAGACTCGACAACTGCCGACAGCAGGGTGAACCCGTGGGTCGAGTAGGAGTACTGCGCGCCCGGTGGCCCTGCGCGAGGGCTCCCCACGAACGTGCCCAGCGCCTCTGTCACCGAGGCGTAGTGGCGAGTCCGATCGATGTGGTCCTCGCGCTGGTAGTGAGCCACGCCGGCCAAGTGGCCCGCCAAGAGCCTCGCGGTGGCGGCCTCGCCTTCGGGCCAAGCCGATACGTACCGTTGCACCGGAGCATCGAGATCGACCTGGCCCTCCTGGTAAAGGCGGGCTAGGGCCGTCACCGTGATCATCTTCGAAACCGAGGCGGCACGGAACTGCGTACTCGTGTCGACGGGGGTCTGCGTCTCCACGTCGGCGAATCCGTAGCCCCTGGCGAATACCACCCCACCGTCTCTCAGAATCGAGATGGACAGCCCGGGAAGGCGGGCCGCCTCGATGAGGTCCGCCCCCAACCGATCGACGAGGGCCCCGCGGTCGGTGTCGCGCGCACCCTGCGCGACCGCTCCCGCCGCCGTGCCGACAGCGAACGCGATGACAACCCACATGCGACGTCCGGTCGATATGGCTGTCACGCCCATCTCTTGCTCAATTGGCCTTTCGGTACACGACTCTCCCGCCAACGATTGTGTAGACCACTTCGGCTGTCGGGATGTCGTCTTCC
This sequence comes from Gemmatimonadota bacterium, assembly GCA_039591795.1. Classification (GTDB taxonomy): domain Bacteria; phylum Gemmatimonadota; class Gemmatimonadetes; order Gemmatimonadales; family GWC2-71-9; genus JBDHCY01. Next base: position 7,768 of record JBDHCY010000065.1, read on the forward strand.
GGAATCGTCAGGATGTCCTTCGACAGCACCGCGATGTCGGCGAGCTTGCCGGGAGTCAACGACCCCTTGATGTCTTCCTCGAATGCCGCGTAGGCACCGTTGATCGTGTAGGACTCGAGCGCCTCCATGCGGCTCATGCGTTGCTCCGGGACGAATACCGTTCCGTCGGCCGTTTTCCGAGACACCGTCGCGTAGTAGCTCTCGATCGGGTCGACGTCCTCGACCGGCGCATCCGTGCCGTTGGTGACCACGGCGCCCGATCGCATGAGACTCTGCCAGACGTAGGCACCTTCCCTCGCCCGCTGTTCACCGAGCCGCGGAACGACCCACGGCGCGTCGGAGGTCGCATGGATTCCCTCCATCGACGCGATCACCCCCAGCTGTCCGAACCGCGGAATGTCGTCAGGGTGGAGATGCTGCGAGTGCTCGATCCGCCAGCGAAAGTCCGACTGGTCAGGATGGGCATTGTACTCCGCTTCGAAGACGTTCAGCGCCTCTCGGTTCGCGCGGTCGCCGATCGCATGCACACAGAGCTGGTAGCCGTGCTCGGCGGCCAGTCTGGCGGTCACCTCGAGTGCGGGAACCGGGCTGGTGTTGAGGCCGGTGCTGGTCGGCATGTCTGCGTACGGCTCGAGGAGCCACGCCCCGTGCGAGCCCAACGCGCCGTCGATCGTCACCTTGATGGCGCGCACGGTTAGCATGTTGTCGCCGTACCCCAACGTCTTGTACGGAGCCAGGCGTTCGGCGAGCTGCTCGTTGGATGCGCGGATCATGACCCAGAGTCGAACGCCGAGCCTGCCCTCATCGACCATGCGCTTGAGCATATCGATCGTGGCGAAGCCGGAGCCGGCGTCTTGGAGACTGGTGATCCCCTTCGACAGCACCTCCTCCGCAGCCAACTCAGCGATTCGCTCTGGATCGACGGGCGCGGCATTCTCCTCAGCCGGCGAGAGGAGGCGCTGGGCCGTTTCGCGGAACGCGCCGATCGGGTTCCCCTCGGCGTCCCGCACGATCTCGCCGCCCGGCGGGTCGGGAGTGTCTCGGTCGATCCCTGCCATCTCCATCGCCCGGGCGTTGGCGAAGGCCGCGTGCCCGCTTGCGTGCCGCAGAACGACGGGATTGTTGGGAGAGACCGCACTCAAGCTGTGGTGCGTCGGGAGCCCCTCGATGTTCCCCGGCGGCTCCCTGTCCCACTTCTCTTGGTGCCAACCCCGTCCGGTGATCAGCCGGTCGGTCGGTGCGTCGCCCACCACGCTCTGTACCATGGCGACGATCTCGTCCCAGTTGGCCACGTGCATCAGATCGAGCTGCAGCTTGGCACCGCCGATCCCCATGAAATGGGCGTGGCTCTCGATAAAGCCGGGGATGGCCAGTTGTCCGTCGAGATCGACGACCTCGGTCTCGCGCCCGATGTAGCGCGAGATCTCGTCGTTGCTGCCCACCGCCAGGATGGTATCGCCGAGTGCCGCGATGGCCTGTGCCTCAGGATGGCTATCATCGACTGTCACGATCTTGCCGTTCCTCAGCACGAGATCGGCGGCGATCTCCGGCTCAGGGGCGCAGCCGATCGTTGCCGCCATGGCAACGACGACGGCGAATCTCGATAGTCTACGGAGCACTACATCCTCATTCACGAGCCCCTCCCGGTAGCGCGACGGTCTCCCACTGTCTTCACGGTCTACTGCTCGAATGCCCAGTCAACCCTCGTCCGAGATCGACGACGGTCCGCCGAGGTCACGGTCTGACCAAATAAGATGCCCCGAGTGGTAGGGGTTCGTGAAGTGCCGTGGGACCCCGGCTGCACGGCGCAACCGCCCGAACCGGCTCGCCGGGCAGTTCCCGGCAACCCAGCTCTACCTTGCGCTGAGCCCGGTGGGGTGCACCTTGTCCCGGTTGCCCAAATTCGAGGTGTCTGATGACTGAGGCTCAACCGGGCCGCCACCGCACACTTCTCACCGTGCTGGCAGTTGCGATCGTCGTCTGGGGAGGAATAGGCGCCCTCGACCTAGGGAACCAACCCTACTCCGGTTTCCTCACCGACGGCAACAATACGGTGATTCAGGTGACCGCTGGCAGCCCAGCCGCCACGGCAGGCATGCAGGAGGGCGATTACATCAGGAGCATTGGAGGCATCCCCGTAGAGGACTCGAGGGAGCTCAATCGTCGGGGTCGTGCTGCGATTGGCGAGACGCGGGCCTTCGGGGTCGAGCGGAACGGCGAGGCGGTCACCCTGGACCTCCAGTACTCCGGTCTTCCGGGGACACAGCTCACCCTGGCATATCTCGCAGCACTCTTGGGACTCTGTTTTCTCGGATTCGGCCTCTGGTCGTACCTGGCCGCCCCGCAGGTTGCAACGACTGCTCTAGCGGTGTTCGGGCTTTGTTTCGGCATCGCGTTCGTCACTGGACCGTATTTCGAGTCGGCCGGCCTTCGGACCTTTGTGAGCGGCGTCATCACCACGTTCGTCATCATGGGGTTCGCAGTACTACTGCACTTCCTGCTAATCTACCCCGAGAGGCGACCGGTGCTCGACCGCAGCCGTTGGATCGTCTACGGCCCGGCCGCCGTGGTGGCGCTGATGATCCTCTGGTTGAGCTTTGCGCAGCCGGATGCGACCAGCGCCTTGAACATGGTGGTGCGAACGGTCATCGGGCTGTTCGTCGCCGGCTACTTCGGCGCTTCACTCATCACGCTGCTCGGGAGCTACCGCCGTGCTGCGCCAGAAGCGCGCGCTGCTCAGGGGCTCCAGCTCATGGTCGCGGGAGCCGTCTTGGGACTCGTCCCACTCACCGTGAGCGTGGCGGTAGGAGTCTTCTCCCCGCGCACCGTGCTCCCGGGTGCGCAGTTCTACTTCCTCACGTTGGCGCTCATTCCGATCACGTTCGCCATGGCAACGGTGCAAAGCGGACGGGGGGGTGCGGCGGCAACCTGAGTTCGGGATGCGCGATGCGCCGAGCAGCTCGTTGCTAGAGCGCTCTCAGCCAGTCGCGAATGCCTTCGAAGTGTCCGGCGAGCTGGTCTGCTAGCCCGGCAGGCACGGCGCGCTGCATCCGACGGAAGGCCTCGCCGTGGAGCACCGAGAGGTCGTTCGACGCTCGAATCTGCCGTTTCGTTGCCCCACTCGACGTGTCATGGAGCCCGCTGGCAGGCTGGGACGCTCTGTCGTGCCTCGGTCGACGACAACGCTGATCGACGCCACGCCCAGCCCCCCCACCGTCCTCGCCCGTCCTTGACCGTCTTGGGCCGTCCTTGACCATCTTCCCCTGATCACCACACTGGTGGCCGTCGTACAACTGGCTATCTTTCTAGCGCATTCCTGCTATGCCTTCAACCACAGGTTGGTACGATTCCACCCCTCGGGGCGGCGGTTTGCGTCTAGGCGCGAACAGCTATCTCCCCGGCTCGCGAGACCCGCGGGTGCGATTCCGCGGGTTGCGGCGTGGCGATCTCGTCACGCTCGAGGACGGGCGCGTGCAGTCGGTCAACGGGCTGCCGCCCGAACATGCTGCGGTGCGTCCCGAATTCGCCGAGCTCGGCGCCGTTCACCCGGCCCGGTTCCTTCGACTCGAAACACCCGACGCCTCGAGTTCGCGGACGGCCGAAATCCAGCGTGTGGTGGACCTAGTGTGTCCCCTGGGGTTCGGTCAGCGGGCGCTCATTGTGTCGCCGCCGAAGGCCGGGAAGACGATCATGTTGCAGGCCGTGGCGGAGGCGGTGGCGCTGAACCACCCCGAGGCCATCCTCTTGCTGCTCCTCGTGGACGAACGGCCGGAAGAGGTCAGTGAGATGCTGGACTGGGGGCGTGGAGAGGTTGTCGCATCCAGCTTCGACCTGCCACACGAGCGTCACGTGGCTGTGGCTGAGATGGTGTTCGAGCACGCCCGTCGGCAGGTCGAGGTTGGCCGAGATGTGGTGATCGTGCTCGACTCGCTCACCAGGCTCGCGCGCTCGCACAACACCACTGGACGTTCGAGCGGCCGCACCATGTCCGGCGGGCTCGACTCCCAGGCGCTCGCCAAACCCAAGGCGCTCTTCGGGGCCGCCCGTTCCGTTCCCGGCGGCGGATCGCTCACCATCATCGCGACAGCGCTCGTCGAAACCGAAAGCCGAATGGATGACGTGATCTTCGAGGAGTTCAAGGGGACGGGCAACGCCGAGCTCAGGCTGACTCGCGAGTTGGCAGATCGCCGGATCTATCCCGCCGTTGATATCGCAGCGAGCGGCACGCGGCGAGAGGAGCTGCTGGGCGACCAGCATGAAGTGGACGGCCGTCAGACCTTGAGACGGCAACTGGCCGGGCAGCCGGCGGCGCAGGCGATTGAAACCCTGCTCACGTTGTTGAGGCGGACCAAGACGAACGCCGAGCTCTTGGCGAGCCCATCGTAGGAGCGTCGATTACGGGGTACCGCCCCAGCCTCTAGAGCCTCCCTCTCCGCTTGAGATCCAGGTACCGATCGACAACGGCACGACTTGCCTGCTTCGGGTGCACGTCGAGCACCACGGCACCGCTGTGCCGCATTTGAAAGAGCGCCTCGTCACGCTCGGCTAGGAGCTCCTCAGCGGCTGCCTTGCGGAAGGCGCCCTGTGATGCCTCCGGCCGGTGCGCCGCCACGGCGTCGAGATCGGGGTTGCGAATCGTCACCACGAGCGGGAGGTGCCGCGGACGCAGGGACGCAACGTTGGTGACGAGTGCCTCGGAGGCCAAGCGATCGATGACATCCGTGAACAAGACGGTGAGCGCACGCTTCCGATTGCGCATGGCGAGATAGCGAAACGCAGCAGGATAGTCCGACTCCACCAGCGATGGCTGGACTGCGGCAAGTACATCGAGTACCTGCTGCAATCCTCGACGCCCACGCTGGGGCATGACGTACTGCTGGACATCGTCCGAGAACACCATTATGCCGACGTTGTCGTCGTGGTGGTTCGCAGCGAACGCGAGCCAGAGGGCGGCCCGCACGATATGCTCGATCCGTGCCTCGCCTGCCACGTCGGCGGTAAGGAGACGACCAGCATCGAGGACGAGGAGCACTTGCTGGCGCCGCTCCTCCTCGAACTGCCGCACGATCAGCTTGCGGCGCCGGGCAGACGCCTTCCAGTCGAGGTGACGCGGGTCGTCCCCGGGCACGTATGCTCGCAGGCTCTCGAACTGGCGCCCCTCACCTAGCTGGCGAAGTGGTCGCAATCCAGCCTCCCGCCGTCGGACCGCCTCGGCGATCGATGCCTTGAGGCGTGAGGCCGGGAGGCTCGGGTAGACCGTCACGGACCATGGCAGTGGGACGCGCCACTGCCGTGTGCCGAGACCCCAGGGCCCACGAGACCGGGCGGCGTACCACCCGGCCTCCTCCCGCCCACGTGCCACGGGCCTCACCGTGCAGGTCTCACGGAAAGTGCCGCCAGCAGGAACAGTCACGCCCCGTACATCTTGCGCACCGCCGAGGAGCTCCGGCCGCACCTCTCGCACTGCGAGACGGGCCGGCTGCGAGCCGCCGTTCGTCCACTGGTAGTGGATCGGTGTGTTGCGTCCAACCGAAAAGGCGTCGACCCCTTCACGAGCCACCGCCACATCGTTCCGTCCGGGAGCCCTTTGCCCGTCGAGTAAGACCACCACCACGAGCACGGCGTCCAACGCAATGATCAAGTCGAGCGCACCGCCCCAGACATAGCCCAGCAAGGCAACGGGAGTGATCGCGCCGAGGAGTACGAGTGCCCGCCTCGTGGGCAGGATCACGCCGCCGGCACCTCCACCTGCTCGAGGACGCTCTTGAGTGCCATGTCTGGAGATACGCCTTCGAGCTCCAGTTCGGGCGCCACTGCCACCCGGTGACGCAACACGGCCAGTGCGAGCTGCTTCACGTTGTCTGGAATCACGTAGTCACGACCGTCGAGAATCGCCAAGGCGCGGGAGGTCTTGAGTAAAGCGACGCCGGCGCGTGGGCTCGCCCCCAGTGTCAGTGAAGCAGCGTCGCGCGTTGCTCGCACGATCGCCGTGATGTACGCCGTGATGGCCGGCTCGACTCGTACCGCTCGAGCCTCCGCCCGGATTCGTTCGAGCGATGCCGCGTTTGCCACGGCATCGACTCCGTACGTCGCGGGCTGCTCCGCCTCGAATCCCTCGAGGTACCGCCCGAGAATTCCCTGCTCCACTTCCGAAGGTGGATATCCGATCATGACCTTGAGCATGAATCGGTCGAGCTCCGCCTCGGGCAACGGGTAGGTTCCCTCAAACTCGATTGGATTCTGGGTGGCAAAGACCGTAAAGGTCGGTGAGAGGGAGTGACTCACCCCATCGACCGTCACCGTTCGCTCCTGCATTGCTTCGAGGAGCGCAGCCTGTGTCTTGGCCGGTGCCCGGTTGATCTCATCTGCGAGAATGAGGTCGTGGAAGATCGGCCCTTGGCGAAAAACGAACTCGCCTTCCGCCGAGAGTACGGAAATGCCCGTCACATCACTCGGCATCAGATCGGGTGTGAACTGGATGCGACCGAACGACACATCCAGCGCGCGCGCTAGCGTGCGCACGAGCAGGGTCTTGGCCGTTCCCGGCACCCCTTCGAGCAATACGTGGCCCCCGGCGATCAGCGCCAAGAGGCAGTCCCGGGTCGCCGTTTCCTGCCCGAGGACAACGCGCCGTAGCGCGCTCAGGAGGTTCTGGAGATCTGCTCCGGTCGCAGTGCTTCCCACACGTCCTCCACGGCATGCGCGGCAGCCAGGACTCTGTCCTGACCGCCACGACGATCGAGTATCTCGGCAAGGCGCCGAACGGCGCCACGCGCGTCTTCGGTCCGCGCTGATAGTGCCAGCGCCTCAATCCAGAGGTGTTGCGACCTGGGGCTGACTTGCCGCGCACCGTGTCGCCCTAGACGCCGTCGCAAACCTCCTGCAATCAGCCCCACCGCGGTATCTGCGGCCCTAGCTCGCTCGAGCCCCGTGCCCAGTGCGTCAACGTACTCCAGCGGAGAACGCCGATGGCGCTCAACGACGCCGAGCGCGGGACCGAAGCGCACCCCCATCACCGCGACGATAGCGAGGCCTACGAACAAGAGATGAAGCATCGCCCATCCCGCAGGGGTCCGCCGCGCCCATGCCCACACCGCACCGACAAGCGACGAGCGAATGCCAAACCCATGATCGTACTCGTCTACCACGAATCGCGTCGGCTCCTCTGCCAGGAGCAGCCGAATGAGCACCTCCCCCGCCTCCGTATCCTTCAGCGCGTCGTTGGCCACCATTCCCACATCGGCGAGGAGCAGTGCACGACCTCCGTTCGCGAGTCCGAGTCGGACCACGACCGGCGCGTCGTCGACGTTGAGCAAGGCGAAGGTACTCTCGGCTTGCCAGCCTGCATCCTGGCACCTGCTCATGAACGGACTGCGCGTCGGTGCGCTATCGACCGAAATCGGCTCCCACATCGCCCGCGACGGTGGCAGACGCTCATCACTCATCGCGACAGCCCGCCCTTCGTACCGCACGCGGCGACCGAGGCACATCGCGATCGGCGAGTGGCCTCCCACCAGCACTCCGCCTCCAGCCTCGATCCAGTCGAGAGCGCGGGAGACGTCGAGCTCGTTGAGCCCACCACCCACGTCCAGGAGGCCGAGCCACGCCCCAGCAACCGTGTCGTCGAGAGTGAGCCGCGCGACGGGCTGTTCCCAGGCCGTCACCGGCACACCGAAGTGCTCCAGTGTTTCAGCGAGTCCTGATGTTCCGCTCGGGCCGGCGAGGTGAATCGATCGACGCGGGTCGCGGAGCTCGGGCGGGACGGCTCGGCTTCCGGCGATGCCCGCGATCACGACGATCACGAGAAACCCGCCGATCAGTACCCACGCCAGCTCACGCCGGCCCATGCGCCGTCACTTCTTGCACCCGCTGATCGAACTCCCTCAGATGCACGGCGTCGAGCGGGCGGCCGCCGAACAGGTGGTCGTACAGCCAACGTACGACACCCTCGAACGCCTCTCGCCCCGGCGGATCGAGCCGAGCCTCGAGGAGGTACTCGGCCGGAGTCTTGGAGGGGTGCGCACGTATCACTTTCTTTCTGTCGAGCAGGTGTACGAGCGCGGCGAAGCGGTGCGCCAACGATTCGGCAAAGGCACCGGCGTCCTCGAGCTCCAACGCGCGGCGCATGTGCCAAGCAGCATCCCTCACTTCGCGCACGCTCTCGTGCGCTGCGCTGCGCTCGTCCTCCCGTGTCCGAAACGCAACCCACGTCAGGTAGCCCATGTGGACGAGAATGGCGACGAACAGCGCGGCGAGAGCAACCACGAGCACGTAGTACACGCCGGGATGCTCGACCTCCAATCGCGAGAACCAGGCTGTTACCTCGCGGATCAGGTCGCGCAACCAACGCCAGGGGTCCGGAGGTACGTTCCACTGATAGCGCTCGGCGCTGAATACCTCGTCGAGAGCTGCTCGCACCGAATCCGTCGATACTGTCTCTTGAGGACTGATCACGCAGATGCCCGATACTCCCCCGTCAATTCCGTATGGAGGAGCTCGAGGTCGAAGGCCTCTTTCCGAACCCGGAGGTCGTAATAGTAGAGCGTGAAGGCACACACGATGATCGGGTAGACCAAGAGCCCGATGACCTGCCCCGCGATCGACAGTGAGACCTCCATGGACGGGAACGCCGCAGCGAGCACTCCGAACGCCATCATTGGCAGGTAGAAGAGGAAGAGAACCACGATCCCCAACCCAAAGGCCTTGCCGCGATATCCCTTCGTGAGGTCCCACGATCGGCCAACCGACGCGGTGCCTCCCAGCCGCTCAAGGACTACCACTTGAGAGACGATCGACAGACCGCACGCCACGATGATGCCGGGAACGATCAGCAGCATCACTCCGATGAGGATGAGGAAGTACTTGACGATGCCGGCCACCAAGAGCGGCCACGCCCTGCCTAGTGAGTACCGGAGCGCATCGCCGAGCTCGGCTTCGCGACCCAGAAAGGCCTCGGAGATCACCCAGACAGTCGCCCCGGCAGCCAAGAGGCCGCCGATCGCGCCCAATATCATCGCCAGGAATGCGAGCCCCGGATTCAAGATCGGACCACCGGAAAGACCCGAATACGCGCTGATCACGGTTGGAACGCCCTGCGTCAGGACGGCGATCGATACCAGCACCGGGAAGCTCGAACCGTAGATCCCAATCGCGCCATCGAGGATTTCGCCGATCGACATGGGTCGAAGCTCGTAGCGCCTCATGCAACCTCCCCGGTGCAGATGGCCAGTGGATCAACTCGGCGATAAGATGAGACCGAAATGCCGGACACGCGAGGGGAGCAGCAGCTCGGCTTCACACGCCGCGTCGCGATCGAGACACCCGAGCACGTCGTGCTGGAACTCGAGCTCGCGGGTTTCGGATCGCGGCTGGCAGCCGCCGTCCTCGACACAGCGCTCCAAGTAGCACTCCTCGTATTGCTCCTGTTGTTGGTGGCGCTCGGCGGCGGGAGTGCCGCTCCAACCGTCTTCGGCGAGTCGGGTGCGGGCTGGGTCGGAGCCGCAATAACGGCTGTCTGGTTTGCCGTGCTCTGGGGCTATTTCACCCTCTTCGAAGGCCTCTGGGGCGGACGCACCCCTGGAAAGCACCGCATGGGTATCCGTGTCGTGATGGACACGGGCCATCCCGTCGGCTTTCGGGCGGCTGCCGTACGCAACCTCCTCCGTATCGCCGATGCGCAGCCGTTCAATACCTATCTCGTCGGTCTCCCGTTTCTTTTCTTTGAGCGACATCACAGGCGACTCGGCGACCTCGTGGCCGGGACCATCGTCGTCTACGATCGTCCGACCGAAAGCACCTTGGCGTCTCGCGCCCGAACGCAGGACGACTCCAGCGCAGTCGATCTGGGGCCACCGCTCCTTGCCGACGCCGAGTTCCGACTCCTGGATCGACTTGTGGCGCGCCTCGTTGATCTCGATGCTGGCACGCGGCACCGCCTTGTCCCACAACTCGCCGAGCGGATCGCCCAGTCAGTGGAGTGGGACGGCCGCCGCCCCGAGGCCTTTCTCGTCGGTGTCTTCCAGCAGGAATTGGCTCGACGGCGGGCCCGCACTGCCGCGCGTCGGACTGGAGACCGCGCCAAGGCACTAGGGACTGCCGAGCGGTTCGTCGCCATGCGCCAAGCGGACTGGGAGGCTTTTCGCGTGGAGGCTACGAACCTGGAGGCGCGCGGACTTGGCTCGCTCTCCGGTGACGCCATCACAGCGTTCGCGCGTCGATATCGTGCGGTGACGGCCGACCTCGCCCGAGCTCGCACCTATGGCGTAGATCCCAGGACGATTGCCCATCTCGAACGCATTGCGCACGTAGGCCACAACGCAGTCTACGGTCTCCGCGGTGTCCGCCGGCTTCCGATCCGCCACCTACTCCTCGACGATTTCCCGGCTGCCGTATACCGCCATCGCCGAGTGGTCATGCTGGCCGCGGCCATCTTCGTTCTGCCCGGCTTGGCCGGGTACGCGGTCATCCGGGAACGCCCCGATATCGCCCAAGAGATCCTCCCCGCAGTGATGATCGAGCGCGCGGAGGCTGGACAGCACGCGCTCGAGTCGGGGCGCGGGTACGCGGAGGCTCCCTCTCCGTACTTACCGACGATTGCTTCACGCATCATCGCCAACAACGTCCAGGTTGCTTTCGCGGCCTTCGCCCTCGGCGTGACGGCCGGCATCGGCACCGTGGCCGTGCTAGCCTTCAACGGCCTCTTCTTTGGAGCCGTGGTCGCTCTCTTTGCGAACTACGGCATTGTGGGCTGGCTCCTGACCTTCGTCGCCGGACATGGGGTATTGGAGCTACCGGCCATCTTCATAGCTGGGGCAGCTGGATTACTGATAGGACGAGGAATGCTGATCCCCGGAGACCTCACCCGGAAGGCCGCTATCGTTGCCCACGGGCGCGAGGCGATTCGTCTGGTGGGCGCTGCCGCATCGCTGCTACTGCTCGCCGGAGTGATCGAGGGGTTCCTTTCCGCGAGCGGCGCACCATCGCCACTCAAGCTGGCGGTGAGTGCCGCCGGGGGAGTGCTCTTGGTCCTCTACTACCAGGCGGGACGCGCCGCTCAGCGGCCACGAGGCGAGCGGCGCCAGCGGCAGAGGGCGACTGACATCCACACCTTCCAGCGAGACGTTGGACTGGGCCGCCTGGCACGTCTCGATTCACGGAGCGCAAGATGAAAGCGACAGCCGAAATCCAGGTCATCCCGATCGGCTCGGGCGTATCAGTGCGCGATGAAGTGAAACGCGCTCACCAAATCGTCTACCAATCGGGGTTGCAGGTCGAACTCCATGCGTACGGAACGAACGTCGAGGGGGAGCTCAGCGAGATCCTCGCGGTGGTGCATGCGGTGCATGAGACGCTCCATGCCGAGGGAACACAGCGTCTCGCCACGACCGTGAAGATCGGAACGCGCCTCGACAAGGAGCCCACGCTCTCGGGCAAGCTTTTCTGACGTCTTGCCCGGGTCCATGAGTGACGTTCCCGCACCGCTTCGATCGGCACTAGGCGATCGCTACGATCTCGCGCGCGAGATTGGCCGCGGGGGGATGGCAACAGTCTACCTCGCGCGCGACCGCCGGCACGGCCGCGAGGTCGCCGTCAAGGTCCTTCGACCTGAGCTCGCGGCGTCGCTTGGCGCAGAGCGCTTTCTCAACGAGATCGCGATCGCGGCACGTCTCGCGCACCCTCATATCGTTCCGCTGTTCGACTCGGGTGAGGCCGGGGGCTTCCTCTATTACGTCATGCCGTTTGTCACAGGCCGCTCGCTGAGAACGCTGCTCGAGCGCGAGCCCCAACTGGATCCGGCCGCCGCGCTGGCGATCGTATCACAAGTGGCGCGCGCACTGGACCACGCACACCGAATGGGCGTCCTCCATCGCGATGTCAAGCCGGAGAACATTCTCCTGTCCGGGACTGACGCGTTCGTCACCGACTTCGGAATCGCCAAGGCCGTTACGTCCGCTGGCGGCCCCAACCTCACGCGCACCGGCTTCGCCATGGGAACGCCGGGCTACATGAGCCCCGAACAAGCTGCCGGCGTGCGCGACCTCGATGCGAGGACCGACGTCTATGGGCTCGCGTGTGTCACCTACGAGATGTTGATCGGCGAGACGCCGGGACTGTGGCCTACGGAGGAGGCGACTCGCCTCGGCCGGCTGCTCGACGCCTCGCCCGAGCACCGGCACCGCCTCGACACGCTTCCTGGACGCATCGAGCAGGTGCTCGCCAAGGCGCTCGCGATGCGACCCGCCGATCGCTTCGCGACCCCGCTGGAGTTCGCCGATCGATTGACCGCCGTCTTCGTGGCGCGCGCGGAGTACAGCGCTGCCGAGGTGCGGAGGATCGTCGCGCGCGCCGCGGAGCTTCAGGCAAAGCGCCCAACCGAAGAGGGGGTCCTCACCATTGGCGCGCTCGAACAGGTTGCCGCGGAGGTTGGGATCCCACCCACGAGCGTGCGTGAGGCGATGCACGAGCTCGGCCTCGCACTGGACATCGACGCGCCCACGGCGGTCGCCGCCGAATCGCCGGGCCGTGGCCGGTACGACGACTCAGAGGTTCGGCGGATCTTCGAGCGCGCGATCGAGCTCGAACAGGGGCGCGCGCGCCACGAGCTCGAGCTCTCGCATACCGGCCTCCAAGAAATCGCAGCCGAGGTCGGCCTGCTGCCGGACCACATCGATGAGGCCGTGCGGGAGCTCAGTGAGTTGCGTGAGTCAGACGAGGGTCCATCCGAGCCCAGCGACGTCGTGGCCGAGCGACCGTGGGAGATGACGCTTGCGCCGAGTAAGACGGTGGTGGTTGAGCGGTCGGCCCCCGGCGAGATCTCCGAGCCCGGCCACGCGCTTCTCGTTCAGGAGATCCGGAGGAGCCTCGGCACCCAGGGTCGACTCGCCCGCACCGGTACATCGCTCATGTGGAGCGGTGCCCTCACCTGGTCGGGCGCGCTGTCGAGCCTCGACGCGACTCGTGGTGTGCGTATCGCGATCTCGGCGACCGGCGGCCGCACCTATTTCCGACTTGAGGAGCACATCGACTCGGTGCCCGGCCGCGGTTTCGGGGCGATCGCCGGCGGCCTCACCGGCTTCGGCCTCGGCATGAGCGAGCCGAGCGTGTGGCTCGCCGCCTTCTTTGGGATCATGCTGGGCACGATCGGTGCGATTGTCGTACCCCGGGCGATCCTCGCAGGAGAGGCGTCACAGAGTGAACATCAGCTTCGGGCGCTTGCGGCCCGGCTGGTGACGGTCACAAACCGCGCACTCAAGGCCCCGAGTTCATCGCAGTCGGACCGGGTTCGCTCGACGCCTCACGGAATGGGCGATGAGAATGTGTCGCCCAGCCCCGTACGCTGAGTGGCGAGGGCTGCTGATGAGCACGTGTGCGGTGTACGGGGAATCGCCGACACGGCCGATGCGCCCCGCGCTCGACGCGCGGCCAGATGCCTCGCGTCAGCGCTTCGAGCCGGGCGGCGGCCCCCGGATCCCTACGCAGCCCGTCAAACAGCCGGCTCTCGAGGACGCGGCGATCGACGCCGATTGGAGAGCGTTCGAACGCATACTCGAGCCAGCGCAGCGCCTCGTCATTGTCGCCCGTCCACGCGTAGTAGCCCGCCAGGCCGTCTGCGCGCATTACGTCCGTGTACAGGGTATCAACGATGTCGCCGCGCTCAAGTAGATCGGCAATCGAGTCGATGTGAGCGGCAGCGGCCACCGGATCGACAGCTGAAAGGCAGAGCGCTCGTATCGCTTCGTGCGGCCCAAACTCGATATCGAGACACTCACCCGCACGCCCAGCCAGAAGGAGTGCCCGTCCCTCGACTGCACGAGACTCAAACAGTTCGGGCTCCAACGCAGTGGCTCGCCGCGCTCGATCGATCGCAACATCCAACTCGCCAAGCGGGAGCGCCGTGATGGCAACAGAGAGGTTCGCCGCTGGCGACAACGGGTCGAGGTCTGCACCACGCAGGATCATGGCGAGCGCTTGCTCCGCTTCCCCCTCCCACCATCGCACCATCCCCGCCCATGCCAGCGCCTGACCATCGTTGGGTGCGAGCTCGATCGCCCGGCCGAAGTCGGCTGCCGCGCGGCGGGTTGGACCGTACGCGCGGCTAATGACGTAGCCGCGCGCGCCATACGCCCGAGCATACAATCGATCGAGTGCGACAGCTCGGTTCGCAGCGGTGAGCGCTCGGGCGGCCACGTCATAGCCATCCAACCCGATCTCATAGCGGTAGAACAGCGCCAACATGTACGAGGTGGACAGTCCCTCGTATGCCGGCACATAGGTCGAGTCACTGTCGATGGCTTCTTGAAATGAAGCGATCGCGCGGCGAACGCCCTGCGGCGTCCGCCGGCCGAGCCAGTGCCTCCCGATGAGGTAGGTGTCATAGGCCGGTCCTTCGAGAGCGGTCACGCGCTCGGGCCGCCTATCCAGTTGAGCTCCCGCGCGTACCATCTCCACCAGGCGCTGGACGAAGCTCCCCACGAACTCACCGGCACTCGCACTCACAACCGGCCAGGAGTCTCCCGCCAGCACTCGATCGGCCATCCCGTCGACGAGCTCTGCATCGAGCCACAGCGTGTCACCCATCTCCCGAAACTGGCTTGCAAGAACGAGCCGCACACCGAGTTGCTCCGCGATCGCTCCGGGTGTCGCTCGCTCTGATGAGAGCCGGTGGACCGAGATGTAGGAGGGGATCTTCAGGTCGGGCACCCGGTGGAGTGCAGCGATGACCTCGTGGGTGATTGCGTCAGCCACACCATCGAGCGACGAGAGCGCCGTCTGATTATCGACCAACATCACAGCGAGCGACTCGGCGTACGTGGATGTCGAAGCCTCGAATGCAGACGGTGGTAAGGGCGAACTGCGACCCACCACGAGGATTGCCACTATCGCGACGACGCCCAGCAGGGCGCCGGCCGTTGCGATTCGGATCCATCGTGACGCAAGGGTCTCTCGCAATCCAATCGATTCGCCCGTAGTCAGCGCGCTGCGCAGCTCGTCGAGTCGCGCCGCAAATGCTCGAGCTGTTGCGAAACGATCGGTCGGCGACTTGGCGAGCGCGCGCCGAACAGTCTCGTCGACGGCTTGCGAAACCCCGGGTATTCGAACCGCGAGCGGTTGCGGGGCAGTCGACACCTGTCGCTGCATCGTGACGTCCCACGGACCCTCGCCGAACGGTGCTTCGCCAGCCAGCATGTGGTAGAGGACACAGCCAAGGGCGTAGATATCCGAGCGTGCGTCCACGTCCGCTGAGCCACCTACCTGCTCGGGACTCATGTACGCAGGGGTTCCAAGCGTCAGACCGTCGCTCGTGATTGGCTCGGTCCGCGCGGCGCGCACAGCTCGGGCGACACCGAAGTCCGCCACCAGGGCCAAGTCGTCCTGCAAGAGAATGTTATGAGGCTTGATGTCGCGATGGACGATGTCATGCTTGTGCGCGAACTCGAGCGCCAACGCCACTTCGGCCGCCCAGCGAAGTGCCCTCCTGGGCGGGAGTCGCCCCTCTCGCTGGATTATGTCGGCGAGACTCTCGCCGGTCACGTACGGCATGACGAAATAGAGGAGTCCCGCTGCCTCCCCCGCGGCGAAGATCGGGACGATATGTGGATGCGTAAGCTGCGAGACGAAGTTGATTTCCCTGATGAACCGTTCACGACCGAGCCCGACCGTCAGCAGCGGATCGAGCACCTTGATCGCCACTTCACGGTCGGGGTGCGTCTCCCGCGCGAGATACACAACCGACATCCCGCCGCGCCCGATTTCGTGCCGTAGTGTGAAGCGCTCGGCGATGCCACCCTGAAGCCGTTGACCGAGATCATCTAGAGGAGGAGTGGACATTGGGGGGAAAGATGGACGGCACTAAATGCGGTGGCAACCGCCGCTTCGGTCGAGCAACTTCAGAGCGATAGGCCTTGATGCCGCCTCAATGCCTCGCGCGGCGCACACGCCTGACCACGAACCACCCCACACCAACCAGCCGGACGGCTATCGATGAGCCGCGCTTCCGGCTTTCCTCGACGCTCGGGGACGATGAGTAACCCGCACTCGGCCTCGAACTCCCCGGCACTCGTTTCGTGCACGCACGGCTCGAGGGTGAGCTGCCCAGCAGCTGCTCTGGCTGGAACCTCGGGGCGCTCATCTTCGCCGCCGCACGCCGTCACGAACAGAGCGAGAGCGGCCCGGAGCTGGCTGCGGGCGCAGTGGAGGTTTTGAGCGAGCCCTACCGCTTGGGCACCGCCCAGTCGATCGGGGGGAGCTGGACCTCTTCGGGCAGGCGAGACATGTCACCCGTCATCACGAACTGCTCCAACGCAGTGCGGAACGCTCCATTCGCGTCGATCGCCTCACCCAGGGCGCCGTGAGACCCACCGTGCACGGTGACGAAGTGACTGTTCGTGAAGAACGGCGCGAGCTCCACTGCGTTCTCGTAGGGCGTGGACGTATCCCAGGTGCCGTGTACGATCACTGTGGGGAGCGCGCTCGTGAAATTCTGACGGAACTCCTCACCGAGATCTGCACCCCACATCGGGCAGGCCGTGTCGTAGTACCACCCAAGATCGCCAACGAGTCGAACGGCCGGATCGCCCTCGAGGCTGGCGTGGCGCTCTCTGCTGATGCCGGAACCGCAATCGAGCATGAAGAAACTCGCGGTGGGCAGCTGACGAAAGCCGTGAGAGCGTCGAGCGATGGCGGTCGCTGCCTCGGAATACTCACCGCGATACAGTAGCATGACGTCGGCCGGCCATGTTCGCATGCCTGCGCGTGAACTGGCGCGCGCGCTGTACCCGTAGGCGAGCTCTCGGATGCGGTCAGCGTCGAGCCACACGACCGTCGAGTCCGTCGCAGTCTCGAGCTTCACCGGCACGGTCAAAGGCTCGCGCTCCAAGCGGGTCACGACCGAGTCGAATGCCGCGATCAACCCGCCGGCGGGCACGAGCCCTTGGAGCTGCGGCGACTGCTCTGCTTCTGCAGCCATTCGGCTCAAGGCGTTCAGCACGCCACTTGGCATGTCATAGGTGTGATCGGGACCCTCCATACCGGTGAGAACCGCACGCGCCACGATGCCAGGGTGGTACCGCATGATCGCCATGCCCCAGTGCGACCCGAAACTCCCACCCCAAATGGTGATCTGATCGTAGCCGAGCGCGCGCCGGACATCGTCGACGTCGGCGGCTGCCTCAACCACATTGAACCCGGTGAGATCATACCCGTCCCGCTCCCACCTCGCCCTGCACTGCTTGGACCCGTCGCGGATGTGGGCTGCGGCTTCGGCGTCCGAGACCCGTCGGCCCGCCGGAATCCTCGGGAGCAACGGGCAAGTCGTGTTGGGCACCGATGAGCCGATCCCGCGCTGCCCGACCACGACGAGATCTGCGAGCCGCGTGAACGGTCGAATCGCCGCCTCGTAGTACCCGCGTCGCTTCAACGAGGGCCCGAGGCCCGTGAACCCCGGCCCACCGAAAAGTCGGAAGATTGGAGGTCGCGCACCCGCCACGCTGTCCTCAGCCGGAAAGCGATAGACCTCAACCTCGATCATCCGGCTCCCCGGCGAAAAGCGCTTGAGCGGGACGACAATCATTCCCCGATCGGCAATGGCCACGCCGCCGTTCTCGAGCTTCATCACTTCCTGTTCGAGCTCGAGAGTCCGGTGGGTCGGATCTTGAGCGCCCGCGGCCGCAGCGAAAAGCGGGATGAATGCCGCAGCGATCAGCAGCAACCGGAGATGCGGCACGGTCATCCCTCCTCAGCCATGAACATTTTCACCACACTAGTCACCTTGCTCGAAGAGTCGGAGGTATTGTCCATATCCTTCGTCTTCGAGTTGCGCCACGGGTATGAACCGCAGCGCGGCGGAGTTCATACAGTAGCGGAGTCCGGTCGGCCCCGGCCCATCGTCGAACACATGCCCGAGGTGTGAGTCTCCGTCAGCGGATCGTACCTCGGTTCGCGTCATGAAATGAGACGCGTCGGTCCGATTGCACACGTTGCCCGGCTTCATGGGCTTCGTGAAACTCGGCCACCCGGTGCCTGAATCGAACTTGTCATGCGAACTGAAGACCGGCTCGCCCGAGACCACGTCCACGTAGATCCCCGGACGATGGTTGTCCCAATACTCGTTTTGGAACGCGGGCTCCGTTCCGTCCTGTTGGGTGACCTGATATTGGAGCGGCGTGAGCCGCGCCCGAAGCTCGGCATCATTCGGCTTCTTGGCAGTCATGTCATGACTCCGTCAGTTCGCTTCCGCCCAGATTTCATACCCCGCGGGAGGGGTGATGTCATGGAGGTGGCGCACGAAGTAGTCCCAACGCCGCCGCAGGAAATAGGCATGGCGCCCGAGACTGTGAAACTGGTTCGGCAGAATCAAGAGATCGAAGTCCTTGTTGGCTTCGATCAAGGCGTTGGCGAATTGGAGCGTTGCAGACACCGGAACGTTCTCGTCCACATCGCCATGAACGAGGAGCAGCTTTCCTTCGAGTTGGTGCGCAAGCGTCACGTTCGACTGTTCTCTGTAGTGATCGCCTACGGGCCACCCCATCCACTGGGTATTCCAGACCGCCTTGTCCATGCGGTGGTCGTGGTTCCCAGCCGACGACACGCCGACCTTGTAGAACTCGGCGTGGGTGAGCATGGCGTGTGCCGCGTCGTAGCCACCCGCCGAGTGGCCATAGATTCCGACGCGGGTCAGGTCCATCGCTGGATGCCTCTCGGCCAGCTCACGTAGAGCTGCGATGTGATCATCGATTCCACCGTCGCCAAGGTTCCTGTACGAGTGGAGATGGAAGGCTCGCGACCGCCGGGCGGTGCCCAGTCCGTCGACCTGCACCACGATGAACCCCAGCTCGGCCAAGGCCTGGGCATGACTCCGGTATGCGCCAAACGTCTTGGGAACGAAGTAGCTGTGCGGTCCCGTATAGATCTGCTCCACGACGGGATAAGTCCTGGTCGAGTCGTACGTCGATGGCCACCAAACGATGCCATAGATGTCCGTAGTCCCGTCGCGGGCGGTCGCGCGGAAGGGCGTGGGTGTGCGCCAGCCCGTTCCAAGGAGCCGGCTCACGTCGGCACGCTCGAGCTCCATCACCACCTCGCCGTCGGAGGCGCGGCGGACGACCGAGATGGGCGGCACATCGGCCCGCGAGTACGTGTCCGTGAAGTACGCGCGGGTCGGCGAAAAGACGACTTGATGGTCGGCGTCCTCGGGTGTCAGCAATCTGAGGCCGGACCCGTCGAGGCCGACGCGGTAGAGATGCCGCAGGTACGGATCGCGGCCCGGCTCCCGTCCAGCGCCGCTGAAATAGAGCATACGTCGCTCTTCGTCCACCTCGTGGACGCCTCGAACGACCCACTCACCCTGCGTGAGCTGCGACTTCTCCGCTCCGCTGCCGCCGTCGTACAGATAAAGGTGCATCCACCCATCGCGCTCCGACCCTATGAGAAGCTCCGCGCCTTCGCCCAAGAACCTCGGCGGAAGTCCCGCATAGGCATTTACGTACGGATCGCCATGCTCGGTGAGGATCAGCCGCGTCGTGCCGCTCCTCGCATCCACCTCCCTGAACTCCCGCCGGGTGTAGCCGCGGTCCATCGTGATCACCGAGAGGCGCTGACCGTCCTCGAACCAACGGGCACCTGGCCAAGGATTCCCGTAGTACTGGAGGGGGGCCGGTTCGATAAGGACCGGCACACGGAGCCTGGTCTCAACGTCGAAGATGAACAGATCTGCGGTCGGAAGCACCGAGTCGTCGGGCAGTGGGTAGTAGTAAGTGTAGTGCCGCGGACGAACGCGGCCGGCTGGTGCGTGCTGGACCATGCTCAGCGTGCCGGCGCCGCGGGCGTCGATCCGGTAGGCAGCCAACCTCTTTGAATCGGGCGACCAGAACACGCGCGCGTTTTGAACGACCTCCCCCGCTTGGCGCTGGACCATGAGCCGGGGTGACGGGAGAGGAGTCGCGTAGGCGCGCTCGGGCTCGCCGTCTTCGGTCAGGCGAAGCTCGCGGCCGGTTTCGGTGGACCTGATCCACAAGTCGTGGTCGCGAACGAATGCAGACCAACGCCCGTCGGGCGAGACGGCATTGCCCGTCTCCGGCTCGCTCGCCCGGGTGCAGTGATATTCATCAAGCGTGCAACGCCAATCAGTGCCGTCCACCTCAAACTCAATCGTATCCTCCTCATCGGAGAACGTGAACCGGTCGAACGGGAGTCTCGTCGGCTCCACACTCCTGCTCAGCTCCTCGCTCAGGGCGCTGGCAAGGCGAGCGTGATCAAACGCAGCCGCGCGGGTCTGTACCGCGGGGTCCACGAGGACGAACTCCTTTCCGTCTCTCAACTCTCGGCGGTACCAGAACCGGTCGGTCTCACCGAGCCACGCCGGTACCACCTGCGCGTTCGCGACGAGGCTGTCTACTGCCGGCGGAAGGAATCGCTCCGCGCGTGTGTAGTCGGCGCGCGTACCCTGCGCCGACAGGGGGGGCATTCCGAAACCCAGGCTTGCGAAGATCACGAGCGGTGCGATGCGTCGGCGCTTCGGAGTCGACATGGCGTGGTCCCTCCAACGTCCGCGTGAGCAGCGGTGTGTCAGCTGGGGTATGCTATCGTGATCGTGGGCCCTAGCAACGGGGCGCGGACGAGGTGTGTGCCACGGGCACGCGACGCGGCCGGCCAGTGCGTTGCCATAAACCCTGTTGTGGGGTCTTATGAGAGATCTGTGACGCGAGACCGCGCACGCTACCCTGTCGCACGGAAGCCGAATGTTTCTGCGCAGCGCCCGTAGATCCCTGATTCTCGTCGTACTCTTGCTCGGATCGTGTGGCTCCGATACTCCTGCGCCCACACCACCAGACGACGCCGATCTCAACATCCTGTTCATCGGAAACAGCCTCACGTACACCAACGACCTCCCGGGTCTCCTCGAGGCACTGATCGACGGGGCAGGAGCAGGACCGGTCACCGTCCGGTCGGTCACGTTTCCGAACTTCGGGCTCGAAGACCATTGGATCCTCCGGGATGCGCGGGACGCGATTCTCGGGGCGCCCTGGGACTACGTCATCATGCAGCAAGGGCCGTCCGCCACCGAAGGAAGGCCGTCGCTCCTCGAGTATTCGGCCCGTTTCGCTGAACTGATTCGTGGAGTGGGGGCAGAGCCGGCGCTGTACATGGTCTGGCCCTCCACCGCGCGATCGTTTGACTGGGATGGAGTCCTCGACTCCTACGCGACGGCGGCGGCCAGCGTCGAGGGTGTCTTCCTGCCGGCTGGTCAAGCGTGGCGAGTGGCTTGGGAAACGGACTCGACGCTAGCCTTCTACGGGTCGGACGGGTTTCATCCAAGCCCAATGGGTACGTACATGGCGGCACTGGTCATGTTCGAGCAACTGACTGATCGCTCGCCGGTG